>JAMCTB010000119.1 GCA_023380955.1 Chloroflexota bacterium
GCCGTCTGCCAGTTGAAGGTCCCGCCGGCCGACGACCCGGAGTGCTGCTTGCTCCACAGCACCCAGGCGGAGAAGATCCCGTAGAAGAGGGTCTGCACGAGGGTCGAGCGGAAGAAGTGCTCGCCCCTCCGTCCCTGGAACTCCATCCCCAGACCTTCTTCCAGCGCTTCCCGGACAGCAGCCAGGGCCTCAGGCCCGGCCGCGTCGACCCGAGCCCTCGCCTCTCGAGCGTAGGAGGCCAGGAACCAGGCCACGTCCCTGGGGGTTGCCAGGGGAGCGGCGTGGAGCATCACCCGTCTCAAGAACTCCTCGAAGGATGCACCCTGTTCCCGGGCCAGCCTGCCCGGGTGGGCAGCCGCTGCCCAGAAAGCAGCCTCGCTCTCCGCCAAACGGTAGCTTTCCCTCTTTACGGGCCGTCCCTCCCCGTCCTGGCCGACGAAGACGAAGTCCCGATAGTTGGTGACCAGCAGCTGGCGATACTTCTCCCAGTACCTGGAGACCTGGCTGCCGTCGGCGGTGAGCCAGGCATCCTCACCCACCGACTTGACCTCGATCGCCCCGCGCGCGGGGATCTGGCTGCTTGAAGTGCTCCTGCGCCGACTGGCTCATCTCGATCGCCCCGCGCGCGGGGATCTGGCCCAGCAGGGGCTCTCCCTCGCCCTTCTTGAACTGGTCGGGGGTGAAGAGCCCACCGTCCGGTATGCCCGCCCCCTGGTTCTTGAGGGTCATGATGCAGCGGACCTTCGGCTTGAGGCTCTGGCCGACGGCGTTGAGAAGCTCTGCCAGGGGAACGTAGTAGGAGGTCTCTGGAACCCCCGCGCCGGAGGCGCATATCAATCGCAGCTCGCGGATGTAGGCCTCAAGCAGCTCCATCGGCTCCCTCCGTGCCAGGCGCAGGCGGCAATCGTCCGATCCTGGTCTCGATTCGCTGGTGGTTGCCTACGATACAACTACATGGCTCCGTCGGTCCACCTCCAGCGCACGCGGAACCACAAAGCGGCCGCCAATTGGCGGCCACTTTATCTCCGAAGGGTGTCAGGTCATCCCCTCCAACTCGGGGCCCAAGCGCATCACTGGAGGTGATGCCGCTCCCGGCGCTCTCTCCTGTTTCGGGCCTCCTCCATCCGCCTCCTGTCCTCTTCCGTCTCCGGTATCAACCGGGGGACCTCCATCGGACGGCCGTCCTCGTCCAGCGCGACGTACACCAGGTTGGCCGTGGCCGTGTGGGTGACCTCGCCGGTGCGCAGGTTCTCGGCCTCCACCCGCACCCCCACCTCCATGGAGGTCCGACCGACACCGTTGATGGAAGCCCTCAGGGTCACCAGGTCACCTACGTAGACCGCGTGAAGGAAACTCATCTCGTCGATGCGGGCCGTCACGACGTGCTGCCGGCAGTGGCGCACTGCCACCACTCCGCCGACGGTGTCCACCAGCTTCATGATGGTGCCCCCATGCACGTTGCCCGAGGGATTAGCGTCGGTGGGCAGCATCAACTGGCTGACGACGGTGGCGGAATCGCTAACCTTCCGTCCTTCCATCCTCTCTCCTCTTCTCCCCGTCGACCCACCAGTACTCCGCCACGTTGGTTCCGATACGTAGGGTGGGGCCCTGTGCCCCACCGCCCCCGTGGCGATGGCAGGCCGGCGGCAGGGCAGGGCAGGGCGCCCTGCCCTACATCTCGAAATCCCGGTGGCGACCCACTAATGGCCCGGCGCCTCCTCCTCAGACTCGTGGGGAGTCAATCCTTCGCCGACGCCGGGAGGCGCCGCGTTCAGTATATCCCATCGGGGGTCGTCTTCCTGACCGAAGGCGCCCTGGTCGTATGCCTGATCGCCGGCTCCCGCCCGGATCTCCCCGAAGCCGTCGCCGACCAGCTGGGCCCATGCCTCCTCCCCCACGTCCTCCTGGGCCACGATGTTCGAGTTGGGAGCGACTTGCTCGTCCCCCGTCGCCACGAAAGGCCCGTTCTCGGGGTGGTCGAGATCGAAGTAGGTCTGACCGGGCACCAGACGGTCGCGTCGACCTCCCCTCAGTCGAGCGGCAGTCGCTCTCTCCGGAGTCTCTCCTTGTGCCACCTTGCCTGCCTCCCCAATTCCGCACCGTAGGGCGGGGTCTTGTACCCCGCCGCCCGGCGCCAGACGTGCGAGCAGCGGCGGGGGATAAACCCCCGCCCTACTTCAGGAGCAACGCTCTCAGGGGCGGGGCAATAACCGTGCCCCTGGCGCCGACGCCGGCGTGGTTCACGGCTGTGGTGACAGTTGGTAGGGGCGACTGGCAGTCGCCCCTACCACTAAGGGGGCCGGGGCGGCTTATCGGCGAGCCGCCCCGATGCCAAGCTGGGGTTCTCAGGCGGCCTTGCCTGGCCGGTGCTTTGGCCTCGCGCCCTGCCCCATCGCTCTCGATCGACACTGTGACCGAACCCATGAAGCTGGAATGAAGCTCCGGTGACGGCTCGGCAAGTGCTGCGCTACGGGTTGGGTGCCGGCTGCGCTGCCGGCCGGCCGCTGCTTGTCAGGTAGGCGAACAGCTCCGAGTCTGAAGGGAGCACCAGCGTGTCGCCCGCCCGCAGGATCTTGGAGTAGGACTCCAGCCTCCGCTGGAAGGAGTAGAACTCCGGGTCCTGTTGCAGCGCCTGGGCGTATATCGCGATGGCCTGGCCCTCTCCATCGCCCCGGGTCTTCTGAGACTCCTCGTAGGCGTCGGCCAGTATCACCGCTTTCTCGCGGTCGGCTCCCGCCCGGATCTGGGCCGACTGCTCATCTCCTTCCGCCCGGTACCTGTTGGCCTCCCTCGACCGCTCGGCCTTCATCCTCTCGAAGACGCTGTTTTGAACCTCGCTCGGAAGGTCCGCGCGCTTGATGCGCACGTCCTCCACCTGTATGCCGAAGGAGAGAGCCTGCCGGGCAGCGTTCCTGGCCACGTTCTCCATGATCTGCTCGCGCCGCTCCGCGATCACCACGTCGAAGGGATAGGAGGCCAGTTCTCGCCTCATTTCCGAGAAGACGACATCGTCCAACCGCGCCCGCGCCCCAGCCTGGGTGCGGACTGTCACGTAGAAGCGCAGTGGATCGACGATGCGCCAGCGGGTCACGTGGTCCACCCGCAGCCGCTTCTTGTCCAGGGTCAGATACTCCTGGACGGCGGCGTCGCTGGAGAGAAGCCGGCGATCCACGTGGTGCACGGCGTTGACGAACGGTATCTTGACGTAGATCCCCGGCTCGTCCGCCGTGTACTGGTATTCGCCCACCCTGGTGACGATAGCCTGGTTGGTCTCGTCTACGATGAATACACTCTGGGTCGCTGCGCCGACCAAGACGACTATGACCACCGCCCCTGCGATAAAGACTCTACCTGCTCTGCCCATCGACCCCTCCAGACGTCCGAACTGCCGATCCCGCATCCCGCAGAGGCAAGAAGGGCAACGTTCCATTCTGGGTGCCCCCATCGAGGACGATCTTGTCCACCTGGGATAGCACCTTCTCCATGGCCTCCAGGTACATCCGCTCCCTGGTTACGTCCGGGGCGGTCTTGTACTCCCGAAGGATGGTCAGGAAACGGTCGCTGTCCCCCCGTGCAAGCCGGATCCGCTCCTCCCGGAAGGCGGTGGCGGCCTCGATCATCCGGCGCGCCTCCCCACGTGCCTTCGGCAGGATGTCCTCGCGGTAGGCCTGGGCCTCGTTCACCTTGCGTTCTCGATCCTCCCTGGCCCGGACAACCTCGTGGAAGGCATCGCGCACCTGGTCCGGTGCGTCGGCTACCTGGAGCCTCACGTCCGTCACCTGGATCCCCGTCCGGTAGGTGTCCAGCAACTGCCCCATGAAGATCCGGGTGTTCTCCTGAACGTCAGCCCGACGCTCGGTAATCACGTCGTCGATCGGCATCTGGCCAACCGCGCTCCGGAGCGCGACCTCGGTCGTGGTAGCCAGCACGCCATCGGGATCCTCGACGTTGAAGACGAAAGCAGCAGGGTCCTTGACCCGGTACTGGACCAGCAGCCCTACCTCGACGATGTTCTCGTCCCGGGTCAACATCAGCGATTCCTCGAGCACCCGCTGAGCGCCCCGCTGCACTCCACCGGTAAGCTGAGCGGAGCGAAAGCCAATCTCCGTTCGCCGAATGCTCTGAACGTCAACCACGTTCACCTGTTGGATGGGCCAGGGGAGCCGGTAGTTGATGCCCGGACTGGTTATGACCGTCAGCTTTCCGAGGGTCCGCACCACCCCCTGCTCGCCCGGCTGCACCGGGTACCCGCCTGAGGCCAGCCAGCCGACCAACAGGACGCCCAGGACAACCCAGATCAGCGCTCTACTCCCCCTGGCCCTTCTGGCAGCGCCGGAGAGGAGCTCTTGAAGCTCCTCCTCCGGCCTTCCGCTCTTCTCGAATGCCAATTGTCACCTCCGTGACTCACCCACCGAAATCGTCGCGTTGCCCAAACCGGGGCAGGCAACGACCTACCGTTCGACGAGGCTCGCTTCCGAGTGCCTCATCTTGTCCAAGATTGTGCAGGCGAAGCATGAAGGGCCGATGAAGCCAGCATAACGGAAGAGTGAATTTGAAGGGCGCATGCGTAGATCGGAGTGACTAGAAGCGGTATGTGGGCAGGGCAACGGCGAAGAGGGTGCCTTCCCCCGTCCTGCTGCGCACCCGCACCTGGCCACCGTGGGCCTCGGCCGTCTGCTTTACGATGGCCAGCCCCAACCCCGCCCCTCCGTGATCTCGGGAGCGGGCCTTATCCACCCTATAGAACCGCTCGAAGAGGTGGGGTAGATGCTCGGGAGCTATGCCGATGCCGGTATCGGCTACCGCAAGCTCGGCGACATCCCCGTGATTGTGGAGGGAGAGGGTCACCTGCCCGCCGGAGGGGGTGTAGCGAAGGGCGTTTTCCGCCAAGTTCCACACCATCTGGGCCAGCCGATCCCGATCCCCCAGCACCGTCGCCGGGTCGTTGCGTGCCAGCACCACACGGTGAGCCCCGGCGTCCAACCCCTGCGCCCGCTCCCAGAGCTCGGACAGCAGGTCGTGGAGGGCCACTGGTTGGTGCTCCACCACATCCTGGGCATCCGCCTCCCCCAGGAAGAGGAGATCCGAAACCAGGCGAGACATCCGCTCCGCCTCCTCGGTGGCCTCCCGGGCGCATTCCTTCCGATCCTCCTCCGCCATCTCCAGCTTGAGCAGGTCGAGATTCCCGCGGATCACCGTGAGAGGGCCTCGCAGCTCGTGAGAGGCGTCGGCCAGGAACTCCCTCTGCCGCCGAAAGGTCCTCTCCAGCCGATCGAGCATCTCGTTGAAGGTGCCCACCAGTTCCCCCAGTTCGTCTCGCGCCGGGGGCACCGCGATCCGCTGCTGAAACCGACCGGTGGCGGCGATACCTCGGGCGACCCGGCTCACCTCGGCAACGGGGCCCAGGGCCCGCCCCGTGAGCCACCACCCCCCGAGCATGGAGACCAGTGCGGCACCGACGGCGGTAGCGAGTAGCAATTGCTGCATCCTTCTCAGGGTAACCCCCAGCAGGTGCAGCGACTCGCCGACCAGCACCACTCCGGTCACCCCATCGTTACTTCGCACCGGTCGAGCGAGCAGTCGCACCCTCTGGTCCTCCACGGGCACGGTATCCGAGGATTCCTGCCCGGACAGGGTGCTCTTGATGGTCTCCGAGGCCAATGGGAGCCAGCCGCCGGGCAGGTTGGGGGAGGAGGCAAGCACCACCCCGTGGTGGTCCAGAACCTGGACGTAGATGCCGGGAGAGGAGAACTCCTCCAGTGGAGACAGATCGGATAGAGTGGCGGCGACCACCTTGCGGTCCAGACCGGTCCCATCCTCTGCGGTGATTTCCCGTTCGATGCTGGCCGCTCGCAGCCGCAAGGAGTTGTCGGCCTCCAGATGGAGATTGCTCTCCATGGAGGCCAGGATGAAGAGACCCACTGCTGAGATGGTGACCATCAGGAAGAGGCCGTACCCCATGGCAAGCCGCAGCCGGAGGGGTAGCTTCTGCAACACTCGGAAGCGCCCCACTCATCCCTCCCGCAGGCTGTAGCCGGCACCCCGCATGGTATGGATGAGTCGTGGCTCGCCCGCTGCCTCCAACTTGTCTCGCAACCGCATCACGTGGACGTCGATGACGTTGGACTCGCCCAGAAAGTCTGAGCCCCATACCCGCTCGAAGATGAGGTCGCGAGAGAGCACCTGGCGTGGGTGGCGCAGAAGGAACTCCAGCAGCTCGTACTCCTTGGCCGTCAGCTCGATGGGGCGCCCGCCCCTCTCGACCTCTCGGGTCGCCTGGTTGGCCATCAAGTCGGCGAACCGAAGGATCTCCCCCTCGGGCGGGTGGGCGCGACGGAGCAGGGCGCGCATGCGCGCCAGTAGCTCGTCGAAGGCGAAGGGCTTGACCAGGTAGTCGTCGGCCCCCGCGTCCAGCCCGGCCACCCGGTCGGGCACCCGACCCTTGGCCGTCAGCATCAGGACGGGGAGGTTGGGGACACCGGCACGCAGCCTGCGGCACACTTCCAGCCCGTCCAGGCCGGGTAGCATAACGTCCAGCACCACCAGGTCGGGGGGTCGATCGCGGGCAATGGACAGGGCCTCCTTGCCGTCGGCAGACAGATCCACCGCGTAGCCGGCGAAGGAGAGGCCTCGCCTCATCAGATTCAACACTTTGGGGTCGTCGTCGACCACGAGCACGCGTGGTAGGTTCATGGCCAGAGAGGCTACGGCAACCGGCGTGCCAGGGGAACTCGCCGGAAAACCCAGAGGGCCAGCAGCCCGTAGAGCGGCAGGTACTCCATCGCCCTGACCCACACCCAGAGGGAACTCCCCACGCCGGGCAGGTAGGTGAGATCGGTCAGCACGATGAACCCTGAAAGGAGCAGCCAGCCCAGGGCCGGATCGAGGCGGGGCAGACCACCTCGCCCCATCCCCAGGGTGAAGCAGAGGAAGGGCACGATCCAGGTGAGATACCAGGGCTCGACCACGGCGTTCAACAGGACGAAGAGCCCGAGGATCCAGTAGGTGGACAGCAGCAACCCCTTCCAGTCGGCCCCCCGCCGCCAAAGCCGGACCAGCAAGAAGAAGGCGGCAAGGACCAGCAGACCGGCAGCCAGCCCTCGGGCCACAGCATCCGGATTGGAGACCACCCGATCCAGCAACTTCGCCAGCAGGTAGCCCAGGCTGTCGTTGAAGCGGGCATCGGAGGCCTCCGACAGGACGCCACCCGCGGCCCTACTCGCCACCAACCAGGGCAACATGCCCGTCGCCACCACCACGCCCATGGTCAGCGTCCCACCCAGCCCCCAGAGCAGCAGGAAGGGCGGGGCGGCGGCCACCGGCACCAGCTTCACCAGCACCGAGACCCCCATGAGCCCGGCACTCAGCCCCCTCTTGCCCAGGGCCAGCAGGTAGAGGGCGCCCAGCAGCGACAGGATCATGGCGGCGTCGTAGTGGGCGCTGTGGGCGAACTGCAGCAGGACGAGAGGGTTCCATGCGTAGATCAGCACCCGGCGGGGATCCAGTCCGAAGCGGGCCAGCATGGGGATCAGCAGCAGGACGACCCCCAGGTCGAAGGCCACCGCCAGCGCCTGCATCGCCCTCAGGCTGTCCGGGGCGATGCGGTAGGCCAGGGCGAAGAGAGCCTCCGCCAGCGGAGGGTAAGGGGTGGGCATCGCCTTGTGGTTTATCCCCTCCCACAGGGGATCCCGCAGGGACGCCAGTTCCGGCGCCGACGGCGCATATCGGTAGGGATCGATGCCCGCGTTCCGCACCTTCCCGTCCCAGACGTAGCGGAAGACGTCGTCGGAGAGGCTCGGGGTGGTGGCCAGGAGGAGGAGCCGCAGCAGCAGCGCCCCACCCAGGATGAGGGCCAGATCGGCGGCGACCGACTTCTTACCGCGGCTGCCCTGGTCGATCCTCAACACCACGACCACGGCCGCGAGATAGAAGGCAAAGGAGAACAGAAACCAGCCCGAATGGCGGACCAGATCCGCCCCCGGGGCAAGGGTTACCGCGGCGACGCCGTAGCCGGCGATCCCCAGGCCGCAGGCTACCAGCGCCCGTCGGAACCCGGACTCAGACAACTCTCCCCCTCGCCCAGCTCCACACCGA
>JAMCTB010000120.1:0-436 GCA_023380955.1 Chloroflexota bacterium
CGGCGTTGGCCACGATCTGATTGACGTAGACGCTCTGCCGGAAGCCGGGCGGAACCAGAAGAGACGACGTCACGCGCTTTCCCTCCGAGGTCAGGAAGGTGAGTGTGACGTTTGCCGGTACCCCCTGCGGGTTCTGCAGCAAGATCCAGGTATCGAAGCCACTGCGCGTGCTGCCATCGGCCATGTACCAGGTCGTGGAAGGAGTGGAGGCCCCGATAGAATCGTGGCCATCGTGTCCGAAGTACATGGCGCGCTCGGCGAAGATGAGGGAGTCCGACTCAACCTTCATGGAGACTTCGGCATTGGGGACGACCTGATTCACGTAGATGGACCTGCGTGATGTCGCCGGCAACGCCAGTTCCTGGGTTTGCTGCGAACCGTCGGCTTTCGTGTAGGTGACCTTGGCGGTTACTGTTGTGGCGTTAGGGTTCTGGAG
>JAMCTB010000120.1:446-2770 GCA_023380955.1 Chloroflexota bacterium
TCGAAGGGGCTCTCCGTGCTTCCCTCGGCGAAGTACCAGACTGTGCGAGGCAGGGCCACTGGAGCGGGAGCCGGGGCCGGGGCCGGCGTTGGAGTTGGGCCTGGCATCGTCGGAACCGGGCTGGGCGCCTGGGCGCCTGCCGGTTTGGCAGCCAGCAGCGCCTTCCGTGCGTTGATCCGCCCGGTGCCGTAGTACTCGTCCTTTCCCGGAGCGCCCAGGTCGTCCGCGGTGCTCTCGATGATCTGCCGGACCTGTTTATTGGTGAGGGCGGGGTTGGCTGAAAGGAGCAAGGCCGCGAGCCCGGCCACCTCAGGGGCCGCCTCCGAGGTGCCGCTGGCCGAGACGTAGCTGCCGTAGCCGGCGCCCCGCCAGAAGGTGCTGACGATGTGGACGCCCGGCGCGCTCACTCCCACATAGGAGTGGTGCTGCGAGAAATCCGCGACCTTGTCCGACTCGTCGGTGGCTCCCACGGCCAGCACCTGGTCGAAGGCCGCGGGGTAGATGACGGCGTTGTCCAACTTGGCGGTGTTTCCGGCGGCAGCCACCAGCACAGCCCCTTTGTCGTAGGCGTAGCGGACCGCGGCCGCGAGGGTCTGTGACGTGTTGGGGCTGCCGAAGCTCATATTGATGACCCGGGCACCATGATCGGCGGCATAGATGATCCCCCGCGATATCGCCGAGTCCGGACCAACGCCACTGGAGTTGAGGACCTTGAGCGGCATGATGCGGGATTGCCAGGCTATGCCGGCTATTCCCAGGTTGTTATTCGACGCGGCCCCGATGATTCCAGCGTCGTGGGTGCCGTGGCCGCTGTCGTCGGCAGGGTCCGGGGTGTCGTTCAGGAAGTCATAGCCCGGGATGAGTTTGCCCGCCAGGTCGGGGTGGGTGCTATCCACTCCCGTGTCCAGGACAGCCACGATCACGTTGGGGCTGCCGGTGGTGATATCCCAGGCCTGCTCCATACCGATGGCGCGGAGGTTCCACTGGAACTGCTTGTATAGCTGGTCGTTCGGGACCGTCATGGTGCTACGCAGGTGGTCGGGCTCGGCCCATTCCACCAGCGGATTGCTCTTAAGGAGAGAGAGCGCTTCCGCCTCGCGATCGGCCGGTACCCCAAGCCGTGCCACGCCTAGCGCCTCCACGGTGCCTGTCACGGTTACGGGGAAATCGGCATGAATGGATGCCAGAAGTTCCCGGACGTCTCCCCGCGGCTTCACGAGCAGTTCGGCGGGAGGCGGAGTGTTCGTGACTGTCTCGGCGTGGGCGGGAGCGACCCAGTGGTCGTCCGCGGAAAGAGACGTGAGGGGTAGGATAGCGAGGAGGGAGGAGAGGGCCAGGGCCACAGCCAGGAGAAGAAGCCGGGCAGAAAAGGCGGACCGCTTCAACGCGCTCTCCTATTCGAGGCCCCCGAGCTCGTCTTCCAGCCTGCGGAGCTCGTCAGGCTTGATCTTAATGAAGGTGCCGCTTCCTTCCATGGCTACGGAACCGTCGGCCAGCAGTATCTTCCCTCTGGCCTCAATGGCACGGCCTCGATCCCTGGTCATCTCGCCTACCACGGTGATCTGCTGGCCAAGGGGAATGGGCTTACGATACTTGACATGGAAGTCGATTGTGAAGGTCCAGAAGCCATAGATGAAGCCGGCCCTGCCCACGGTCTCATCCAGGAGCGTCGCCGCGATCCCGCCGTGCATGCGGTCTGGATAGCCCTGATGCTCGGGGCCCGGAGTGAAGTAGGTGACGACCTGCTCGCCCTGCTGGTAGAACTGCACCTTCAACCCGATGGGGTTTTCCCGCCCGCAGACGAAGCAGTGACGGGAGCCGGCCTGCCGGGCGAGCTCCCTGCTCACCGGCCTACCTCTCGACCGATCACCTGCTTCAGCTCCTCGACCTTCTGGTCTGATAGAGTCGGCTTTGCCCTCCGGAAGAGCGACTTAAGCTCCTTGGTGGTCACAACTGGGATCTGCGAGCCCCGAACCTCCAGCTGCACGCCCGGGTTGGTGAAGACGATGATCGGGCGAGCTTCCAGACCGCTGACCAGATCCTCCGAGCCGTGCGCCTTCAAGTAGGCGGCCAGGAGGGACATGGCTCTGCGAACATCCTCTACGGGGTTGCCCATGCCTCCCTCCATGAGGCTGCGGACAATGGTGCCGCCAGTGCCGCCCCGAGACCAGCGCGACCCGTCGAACCGAACCTTGCCGCCGTTGGGCTTCGGGACCAGGACGTAGAGACCGCTCGGCGAAACCAGGACGTGGTCCGGTAGATCCGGGGACGGGTAGTTGAAGAGGGTGGCCTTGCTGTCCAACCCCTTGAGGTTAGGAATAACC
>JAMCTB010000121.1 GCA_023380955.1 Chloroflexota bacterium
GAGGGGGAACTCGCGCGAGACGGGATATCCGAAGGTCCTTACGCCTCCCCGTCGGTTGAAATAGTCCCAGAAGGAGTCCTTGCCGATCCTGAAGCCCGTCTCCTTGAAGAAGCGCTCGTCCGTTTCGGGGGACGGCAGCACCACGAGTCGGAACACCGTCCCATTCTCGAAGGCAGCGTGCAGGGTCCCGTAGGTGGCGATTCCCGGATCCGCACTCCCCAGTGGAGGAGCCGGGTTCCACGGCGAGGTATCGTAATACGTGGGGACCCTCTCGAGGGAGCCGGCGTTCTGCCACTCGTTGGCTAGGCGGAAGAGTGCCAACCTCAACGGGCTACCCTCACAGCTATTCCATAGCCGGTCCCCTATCACGATCTCCAGAGCGATCGGCCCCGCCGTCTCATCGCCCCGTTTCTCGACGCTGTTGGTAACCGAATCGTAGCTGTAGACGTCGAGTCTGAACGAGAGGGCCACGGTCCCCTGTGCATGGTCCTGAAGCCCGGGCTCCGCGGGCAGCGGCTGGAAGAGGATCACCAGTTCCCGGCCGCCCGAGGTGGGCACCCTGATCTGTACCGGGGAGTCCCCGAGCATGGCGTCCATCACCCCTACCCCCTTCTGGGCGGGCAGTAGGCCGACGAACCCCGCCTCCGACAGGCTGGGCAGGCCGCTGGGGAGATTGGCCGTCACCGGCGTCGCCACGATCGTGACCGTGGGGCTGGGCGATGCCATCTCTATGGGCGAGAGAAGGATGGGCGCGATGGCAGCCTCGGTAGGAACCACTGGCAGCAGTGGCTCTGGTGTGGCCGTGGGAGCGAGGATCGGTGCTGCCGTCGGGAGCGCCGTAGCGGTGGCCTCCGGCGTTTCCGTAGCCACCACGGTTGGCTCTGGCTCGTTCGTCGGCGCAGTTGGCGGAACAGGCGTTCCGGTCGGCGCAACCGTCGGGATGGGTGTACCCGTGGGTGCAGTCGTCGGGGTAGCGACAGGTGCGAGAACGTGAATGACCGCGCCCATGGCTCGACCCTGCAACAGGTCCGTCCCATCGGGCCCCGTGACCTTCGTGTAACGCATCGGGGTGGCAGGGCTTCCGGCTGCGTCTCCCGGCTCGAACTGGAAGGCTATCGAATGGTTCCCCGGCGACGCGGCCCTGAAGCGGATGGTCCCGAGAACCGTGGACCCTGTAACGGTGGTGTTGAAGGCAACGGCAGCATAGCTCGCCCTGCCGGCGGCGCTGTCGGCCCTGTTGGCCTCGCCGATCTCCTGAGGCAGAGCACTCCCCGGCCGGATCCATTTCCCGGCACTGGCATCGTAGGGGACCACCTCCAAGGTGTCGGTGGGGAAACGGAGGTACGCCTGTGCCCCGTTGAAGTTCCGTGCGTCGGCATCGATCACGATATCCAGATCGACCGAGTCGCCGAGATTAGCCGTGACCTCGGAGGGGCTGAAGCGGATCGACACCGCCCCGGGGAGGAGGGTGGGAGAGGCCGTCGGGCTCGCGGTCGGCGTCTCCGTCGCCGTCGCTGTTGAGGTCGAAGTAGGCGTCCAGGTTGGTGCTTGAGTCGGCGCCGGCGTCTCCGTGGCCGTAGCTGTCGCGGTCTCCGTAGCAGTGGGAGTAGCCGTCTCCGCCTCCGTCGGGGTCGCTGTCTCGGTCGGCGTAGGAGTCTCCGTAGGCGTCGAGGTCTCGGTGGCAGTTGGAGTCAGTGTCTCGGTAGGAGTCTCAGTAGCCGTAGGGCTGGCCGTCCCAGTAGGGGTTGGGGTGCCGATCTCAGTGGCTGTGGGTGTAGCCGTCTCCGTAGGACTCGGGGTTGATGTAGCTGTGTCCGTAGCAGTAGCAGTCGGAGCCATCGTAGGGGTCTCGATGGGCGTGGCAGTCGGCGACGGCTCCGGCCACTCCACCAGCGCCGTGTACACCCCCCACAGCCCGTTGACCCGCTCCTCCCACACTATGCGATTGCCATACACACGAGGATTACGCTGTGGATTGATGCCCGTCGCCACGGGAAACTCAACATCCCTGGAGAGACTGTAGGCCCTGATGTCGCCGTTGACGTCGCTTCCGTTGTCCTCCCAGACCACCAGGTCATCTTCGATGGCAGGGTTCCTTCCGCTCGCGCCGGACGAGATGCGGAACTCCGGGCCCCCGGACCGAGATGCGTAGATGCCGGGCGCGCTGGCTCGATCGTCCTCCCAGACCAGAATCCAGTTGTTCTTGTCCCCGTACACCGCTGCCTTCAGTTGGTTGGACGAAGATGCGGCCGGGAGCTCGGCCGTGTCGAAGATCTTCTCGAAGGTGAAGCTACCATTCGTCAACGTAAAGGAGAAGAGCTGGACGTGATTCATCGAAGAAACTGTGTATGTCTGCCTCAGCGCAACCAACCCGTCGGAGAGGGATGGGAAGTCCTGCGTACCAGGGATAGCGGTAGAGGAGACAGGAGCGCTCGTCCCCGTGGCTAGCTCCACGACCCGGACGGGAGACGGGCTCTGGGTGCGGTCCTGGTAGGCGGCGAAGCCGGCGTGGATGGCAGGGAACCCGACTGATGAGGTACTGCGCGCGACGAGAGTACCAGGCGCAGACACTGGGTCGAGAACGTTGCTGCTCGAGTAGAGGTCGAAGTTTCTACCCGAGACCCAGACCACCCAGGAGCCAGAGACACGCGCCCGCACAGAACTGGTGGGTAGGGTACTCAGCGGCCTGGTCTGCCCAGAGGTAATCTCCATCGCGTAGGCTAGCGAGCTTGTACCCGCCGAGGTGTTGTAGGTCACGATGTTCTCGTAGACATCCGGAGAAATGTAGCTGACGGAACCGGTAGCCACGGGTGAAACCGAGACCAGGGGAACGTCGGCAGCCATGGCCGAGTACGGGGGATGGATAGGGATGGAAAGAAGTGCCAGGACTGCGGCAAGTGCTGAGATCAACGCAAGAAAACGAGACGATAGCGCGGCGTGCCTTCCCAACTGAGAGTCATCCTCCATACCAGTCGTCATTGGCTGAAGAGATGGGACCAGGGACGCGAGAGCAGGTATTATAGGCGGGCTGAAGTAGTGCTATATGTACATCATAATAGGATGCTGCCCGTTCATCTGTCAAGTTCTTCATGTACGGCTCCTGGAGATCTGTAGCGCGACCCGGCAGCGGAAGCCGGTATAGCGTGCACCCGGCTGGGGTACGGACATTGCCAGAGGACAATCCACGATTACCCTGCTGGAGGCAGGCGAGCAAGGGGGCTGGCAAACATAGCAATAGTCGAGGCAGAAAAGCAGACGCCCACCGCGGAGCGCCGGCTAGAAACCGTCGGAAGGAATAATCCGCCGGAGAAGAAGCCGGTCACCAGGGTTCGCGGCCATATACCGGAGTTGGACGGGCTCCGGGCGATAGCTATTGTCTTAGTCCTGCTGTTCCACCTGCAGATGCACTGGTTCAGCCTCGGCTGGGCCGGGGTTACCCTCTTCTTCGTCCTCTCGGGCTTCCTGATCACCGGAATCCTGCTTGACGCCAAGGGCAGCACTCACTATCTGCGGAACTTCTACGCGCGAAGGGGCCTCCGCATCTTCCCCGTCTACTACCTTACGCTCTTCGTGATCACGGTTGTCGCGGTGATGCTGGGCCGGAATGTCGGGGACCTGCCCTACTACCTGGTTTACACTCAGAACTACCTGCTGGGTGCAACCAACTTCGCGCCGAACTTCCCCGACGCTTTCAACCAGAGCTGGTCTCTGGCGGTGGAGGAGCAGTTTTACCTGCTGTGGCCCCTGGCGATTCTGTGGCTGAGCCGCAAGAGGCTGCTGATCCTGACCGCGACCCTCTTCGGCCTGGGGCTGGTCTCGAGGGCGCTCCTGCTGGTGCTCACCCACAACGAGACCCTGATGGACACGGCGCTGCCGGCACAGCTTGAGCCGTTGGCGGCGGGGGCCACTCTCGCGATACTGGTGCGCTCCGGCTATGACATCCGATCTATCGCCGTTAAGGGAATGTGCATCGCCGCAGCCGCGGGAGCGTGGTTGCTCTACCTCATACACGCCAACGGACTGCCCGCCTACTGGCACCCTCAGGAGTGGGCAGCATCGCCCAGCAACCTTCCCACCGTCACGCTGCTGGCGCTCTTCTTCGGCGGGATCGTCTCTATGGCTGTGGCCGGCACCCCGATACTTTCGCACCTGTTGCGGCTGGGGGTCCTTCGCCACATCGGCAAGATCAGCTACGGAATCTACATGTTCCACTTCCCGGTTTACGTGGTGGTGGACAAGTTCCTGTGGCACGCGTTCCCGGGCGAGCCCGGCCTGGTCCCCCTTGCCCACCCGGTTGGGAAGCTTGTGATCACCTACCTCTTGGCCCTGGCATCCTGGCGGTTCGTGGAGTCGCCCATTCTGCGGCTGAAAGACCGGTTTGCGAAGTAGGAGGACGAGGCATGCGATCCGCGCTCAAGATCAGGGGAGGATGTCGCTAATGGCGAGGCTGTGGCTGGGAAAGGCCGCGGGGGCGACCTGCTCCCCCCGCCGCACGACGCGCACGGTGTGGTAGCCGTCCGGGGCGGGGTCGCGGTACATGGTCAGGGTTTCCTGGTCCAACTCCACCAGCCACGCCTCCAGCACGCCACTCCGAGCGTAGAGTGGGATCTTGACCCGGCGGTCCGGCTCAATCGAGCTGCCGGCCACCTCGACGATCAGAAAAACGTCCTCCGGCGTAGGATGGCCTGACGCGTAGAAGTCGGGCTTTCGGCGCAGCAGCGCGAGGTCCGGCTGAGGCTCGCTGTACTGTCCCAGACGAACCGGATTTTGCACGGAGACTATGGCCGTGTTACCCAGCGTCTGGGAGAAAAGTTCGGCGAGGCGGTTCACGCACGCGGCATGGCGGTGCCCTATTGGAGTCATTTCCACAATCTCCCCATCGACGAGTTCGACTCGGTCATCCTCGCCGAGGATACCTACTCGGGCCATCCAGTGGTATTCCTCTGCCGTGAAGCGTCGTCTCTTGAGGTCAAGGGCCATGGTGTGCCTCCCGGCTCTATTATAAGAGAACGGGCCAGCCCTGCAAGGGCTGGGCAACCGGCTACAAAAGCACGCTCGTGCGGGGTGAAGCCGTTGTGCTTCTCGCTACCCTGTGGTCAGCCCCTTATCGGCCGAGACGGGGGGCGCGGCAGGAGCTGACCTGCGGGAGAAGCCCCATCCAACCGCGCTCAGGAGGCAGAGGACCACATCCAACACCAGCACCGCCCGAAGATCGATTGCCGCGAGCAGCCCCGCGAAGACGGGGCTGGTGGCATTGCCCGTCAGGCCGGAGCTTGAGAGCCAGCCATAGGCAGCCCCACGCTGGCTCGGCTCCACCGAGAGCCCCCCCGCACTGTAGGCGGCCACGGTTATGCCGGCCACCATCCCTCCACAGAGCACGCGAAACAGCACCACTCCCCACGGCAGAGGCGCTACCATGGCGGCCAGGGTGAACAGCACAAGTGTCCCTATCGCGGCCACGATAGACCGGCGCCGCATCCCCTTCTTCAAGAGGTGACCGGCAAGACCGGCGCCGATCGCCGCCGCCGTGGCGCTCATGGATGCCGCGGCACCCGTCAGCCCCGCAACAGTCCCTGTTGCGCCAGCGCCCTGAGCCAGGAGAAGGGGCAGGATGGGATTGAAGGACGAATCGGTAAACTGCACCGCCAGCAGGGTGACTATCGGAAGCCACAGGTAG
>JAMCTB010000122.1 GCA_023380955.1 Chloroflexota bacterium
CAGACTTCTTGAAGCCACAGGGCCGCTTCAGCCACCTGTTCAGGCCCGGTTACGAGAACCTGATGGAGGACTTCCAGGCCGAAGTTGACTTCAAGTGGGACCAGCTGCAGCGTCGCATCGCGTCGAGCAAGTAGCTATTAGCTATTAGCCATTGGCTATCAGCAGTCAGCTGTGCTCAGGCTGACTGCTGATAGCCGAAGACCTCGGGAGACTAAGTTGCGGGACTTCCGGAAACTGAAGGTCTGGGAAAAGGCTCACGACTTGACCCTCTCGGTGTATCATGCTACTTCTCGCTTTCCCAGAGGGGAACAGTTCGGACTAACAAGTCAACTTCGGCGCGCCAGCGCATCCATCCCAGCCAACATCGCGGAAGGATGTGGAAGAGAAGGGAATGCAGAGTTGGCGCGCTTCTGCATTATGGCTGCTGGCTCTGCAAGCGAACTGGAATATCATCTCCCGCTTTCTCGCGATCTCAACTTGCTGGCCAGCCAGGACTTCCAACATCTCACTGGAGAGTTGATCGAAGTGAAAAGAATGCTAGTATCGTTCGTCCAGAAGCTGAGAGCTAACAGCTAGCTGCTAATTGCTAACAGCTATTTCGGAGGCCAGAGCATGATAAGAGACGAGCTGATTCAGGAGTTGGCGAAAATCGTGGGCCGGGAGGACGTTTTCGCCTCCCCCAGAGACCTTCTGGTCTACGAGTACGATTCCACGCCCGATATCTTCGAGCCAGAGGTAGTGGTCTTCCCTGCCAACGCTACCGAGGCCTCAGCGGTCATGAAGCTGGCCAAGAAAGAGGGGATGACGGTCGTCCCCAGGGCCGCGGGCACCAACCTGTCCGGCGGTGCCCTGGCGCTCAAAGGCGGGATCATTCTCGGTGCCAGCCGCATGAAGCGAGTGGCGCAGGTCGACTCGGCCAACGAACGAGTCGTGGTTGAACCCGGCGTGGTCAACCTCGATCTGCAGAATCTGCTGGGGCCTATGGGCTACCTCTACGCACCAGACCCTGCCAGTCAGAAGGTTTCTACCCTCGGGGGCAACGTTGGGGAGAACTCCGGCGGTCCCCACTGCCTGAAGTACGGCGTGACCACCAACCACGTCTACGGCCTGGAGGCTGTGCTCCCCAACGGCGGCATCATCCACACCGGCGGCCCCTGCGAGGACAACCCCGGCTATGATCGCACCGGGGTGATGGTAGCATCTGAAGGAACGATGGCATTCGTCACCTCCGCGACCCTGCGGATCATGCGCCTTCCCGAGGCCATCAAGACGATGCTGGCGATATTCGATACCCTCGAGGATGCGGGTAGTGCCGTCTCGGATATCATCGCGGCTGGGATCATCCCAGCGACCTTGGAGATCATGGACAAGAAGGTGACCGAGGCCGTGGAGGCCAGCTTCCACTCAGGATATCCCCTCGACGCCGAGGGCGTCCTGATCATTGAGCTGGATGGACTCAAGGATGGCCAGGAGCGACAGGCCGAGCGGATCATCGAGCTCTGCAAGAAGAACAGGGTCCGCGACATCAAGGTCGCCAAGACAAACGATGAGCGTAACGCCCTTTGGGCGGGCCGCAAGGGAGCCTTTGGCGCCATCGCCAGGATCAGCCCATCCTACTCGGTGCAGGACGGCACAGTGCCACGAACCAGACTGTCGGAGACCCTGCGGAAGGTGGTGGAGATCGGTGAAAAGTACCACGTCACCATCGGCAACGTGGCCCACGCGGGAGACGGTAACCTCCATCCGCTGATCACTTTCAATCCGAAAGACGCGGAAGAAGTCGTACGAGTGCACAAGGCGGGCAAAGAGATCCTGGAGCTGTGTGTCCAGATGGGAGGCACCCTCACGGGTGAGCACGGCATCGGCATCGAGAAACAGGACTCGATGACTCTGATCTTCAACGATGCCGAGCTCGAGAACATGGCTCGGGTAAAGAGGGCTTTCGATCCTGACAACATGCTGAATCCAGACAAGATACTGCCCGTCAAACGGGCAGCCGCGGCATTGGGGGTGTAGCGATGAGCATCGCGGCGCGAGATCTGGAGGCAACCCGGACGCGGCTGGCCGGAATCGTTGGGCAGGCCGGAGTCACGTCCGGCAGGGAGATGGACATCTCCTCGGCCCAGGGTGAAGCCGCCCCATTGGTGGTATCCCCTGCGGACGAGTCCCAGACTGTTGAGATCGCACGGCTGGCTCAGGCCGAGAAGATCCCCGTGATCGTCTGGGGCGCCGGCACCAAGCAGGATGTGGAGCCGATCCAGCCGCTGGACGGAATCGTGCTGCACACGGGCGGGCTGAGCGACACGATCGAGCTTGATGCCGATAACCTTACGGTGACGGTTGGCGCTGGCAAGGTGCTCGACGATCTCCAACGCGAGCTCGGGGCTGTGAAGCTTTTCCTTCCTCTCGACCCCGTCGACTCCGCGAGGGCGACCGTCGGCGGCACCCTCGCCGCGAACACCAGCGGCCCGAATCGGCTGCTCTACAGGACAGCCCGCGACTTGGTGCTGGGCGTGCGCGTCGCCACACCGCTTGGAACACTGGTCCGTGCCGGCGGCAAGACCGTCAAGGATGTGGCCGGCTACGACATGAAGAAGCTGTACATCGGGTCGTGGGGTACCCTGGGGGCGATCACCGCTGCCACCTTCCGCCTGCTTCCACTTCCCGAGACCCGCGCCACGGTGGCGATGGTGTTTCCGCAACTCCCCAGCGCTTGCGCCGCCGTATCTGCGCTGCTCGCATCCTTCATGCGCCCCTCTTCTGCAGAGCTGCTAAGCAGTGGGGCGCTGCCAGCCTCGGCGGAGCAAGATCTGAGGTTGGGCCCTGGGGAATACCTGCTGGCGGTGTGCGTGGAAGGCGCCGTCGAAGACACCGAGCGCCAGAAGCGGGACCTCGCGGAGCTGGCATCCTCGCACGGGGCCAGGGAAGTTTCGATTCTGGAAGGAGCGCCGGAGTCACGATTCTGGCAGGATCGGAAGGCGGCGCTCGCCCCGGTATCAGCATCGCGGCCATCGGCTCTGATCAAGGGGTCCGTTCCTCTCACGCAGGTGCTCAACTTCACCAGTGCTGTTGTGGCCCTGGAGAACCAGGGGCTGAGGCCGGCTTTCGCCGCCCACGCCGGCAACGGCATCGTCTACGCGCTTGTTGCCGCCGAGTCCGATGGTGCGGAGAAGTTGGCGCCAGCCGTGAACCGTCTGCAACAGCTTGCCGCGGAATCTGGCGGCTTCGCGCTCCTGCAGAAAGCGGCTTCGGATGTGGTCGCGAAGGTCCAGCTTTGGCCCCCACGGAGCGACTACGGACTGATGAGGGAACTCAAGTCGCACCTGGATCCCAACAACCTGTGGAACCCGGCGCGGACTCCTGGAGGGAGGATCTAAGATGGCTACAGCAGCGGGTCAATACAGCGGGACGATGTCCGAGATCGCCGAACTGGTGGAGAAGTGCAACCGGTGTGGCTTTTGCCAGGCGGGGTGCCCTACCTACAAGGTGACCGGACTCGAGTGGCAGGTGGCGCGGGGCCGCGTCGCGCTGGTGCGGGACATCCTGGATGGCAGGATCGAACTGAACGAGGACGATATCAGCGAGGCACTCGGGACCTGCCTGCGGTGTGGCGGTTGCACCGTCCACTGCCCGCCCGAGGTGCAGACCGCCGAGATCATGGATAAGGCGATCGCGGAGCTATCGCGCATCAAGGGCGAGTCCTGGGTCAAGAGGGTGATCTTCCGAAACGTGCTCCCGAGCGGCGGCTTGCTGGGAACCGCCGGCAAGGCCGTGTGGCTCAGCCAGATCACGGGCGCTCAGCCACTGGCCAGGGGACTTGGTATCACCAAGCTCCTGGGCAGCGATGCCCACCGTGCCCAGGATACGCTGCCGAAGATGCCGTCGAGGACCGCGCGCGAGATGCTGCCCTCGATGATGCGGGCTGTTCCCGATCGGAAATACCGCGTGGCCTACTTCATCGGTTGCGGCACGAACTTCGTCTATCCCGAGATCGCCGCTGCGACGGTGCGCGTCCTGTATGCCAACAACACCGAGGTGCTGGTCCCCGATGTGGTGGACTGCGGCAAGCCGCCCACGGCATACGGTGATACCGAGGCCGCCAGACAACTGGCTCGGATAAACATCGATGCGATGTATGGTCTGGACGTCGACGCGATCGTCACTGATTGCGCCACCTGCGGCTCCTTCATAAAGGATTACGGCAAGCTGATGGCTGAGGATCCTCATTATGCCGAGAAGGCCAGCGCGGTTGCCGGCAAGATGAAAGACCTGAGCGAGTTCCTGACTGGGATCGAGCTCAACGACCAGATGGGCGATGTCAAGAGCAAGATTACCTACCACGATCCCTGCCATCTGGTGAGGTTCCAGAAGATAAGCGCGCAGCCCCGCAATCTGCTGAAGGGTATACCAGGGGTCGACTTCAAAGAGGCTGCCGAGGCCGACATGTGTTGCGGCGGGGCTGGGTCCTTCTTCCTTACTCACTACGATCTGTCGCAGCAGATACTCGACAGGAAGATCAGTAACTTCGATAGGACTGGCGCGGAACAGCTCGTTACCGGCTGCCCTGGGTGCATGATGCAGCTCTCCTCAGGTGTGAGGAAGCACGGGATGCCGCTGGAGGTGGTGCACACCGTCCAGCTCCTGGACAGGGCGTACAGCGCCGCGAAGTGAGACAGGGCAGCCTGGTTGACTGCCCTATAGGCTTCGAGTAGACTTGGGCAGCTCTGGCGGCAACGACGCCGCTTTCGGATTCGGCCCTTTAGACAGAGTCGTTGTGCGCCCGCACAGGCGTGATTTTGTGGGGAGGTTCTTGAACAGTGGCAGTGCCAAGCGACCTGGAAATCGCACAAGCAGCGAAAATGAAGCCCATCACGGAGATCGCCTCGGCCCTTGGTCTGACCGAGGACGACATTGAGCCGTACGGTAAGTACAAGGCCAAGGTAAACCTGTCCGTCCTGGACCGTCTCAAGGACCGGCCTAATGGCAAGCTCATCGACGTTACCGCCATCACCCCCACCCCGCTGGGTGAGGGCAAGACGGTCACCACCATTGGGCTTTCGCAGTCCCTCGGCTATATCGGCAAGAAGGTCTTCACCTGCATTCGCCAGCCATCCCTGGGTCCGGTTTTCGGCATCAAGGGTGGGGCCGCGGGGGGCGGCTACGCGCAGGTGGTCCCGATGGAGGACTTCAACCTCCACCTGACCGGTGATGTCCACGCGGTCGGCGCCGCCCACAACCTGCTGGCTGCCTTCATCGACAACCACATATATCACGGCAACCAGCTGGGCATAGACGCCCTCTCCGTCACCTGGCCGCGCGTCCTGGACATCAGTGACCGTGCCCTGCGCAAGATCATCGTGGCCCTGGGTGGTAAGGAGAATGGTCTTCCCCGGGAAACCGGCTTCGACATCACCGTCGCATCCGAGGTGATGGCGATCCTGGCACTGACCACCAGCCTGAAGGACCTGCGCGAGCGGCTCGGCAGGATCGTAATCGGGTTCAACATGGATAAGAAGGCGGTCACCGCCGAGGACCTGAAATGCGCCGGCGCGATGGCCGTTCTGCTCAAGGATGCCATCAAGCCCAACCTGCTGCAGACCCTCGAGCATACCCCCGTCTTCGTCCACGCTGGCCCGTTCGCCAACATCGCTCACGGCAATAGCTCGATTCTGGCCGACCAGATCGCCCTCAAGCTGGCCGACTACGTCGTGACCGAGAGCGGCTTCGGCGCGGACATGGGTGCCGAGAAATTCATGGACATCAAGTGCCGCTACTCGGGCGCCGTCCCGAGCGCAGTAGTGATGGTGTGCTCCATCCGCGCCCTCAAGATGCACAGCGGCAAGTTCAAGGTTGTGGCCGGCAAGCCACTGGATGCGGGACTCGTCCAGGAGAACCTGGAGGCGGTGGCTGAGGGGGCGGTCAACCTGGAGAAGCAGATCGAGAACATGCGCCTCTTCGGAGTGCCTGTCGTGGTGGCGATCAACCGCTTCATGACGGACACCGATCGTGAGCTCGAGGTGGTCAAGGAAAAGGCGATGGCGGCGGGCGCCGAGGGTGCCTACGTCAGCGAGGTGTGGGCCAAGGGAGGCGCCGGAGGCGCCGAGTTGGCGGAGGCCGTCGTCAAGGCGGCGGACAAGCCGAGCAAGTTCCAGTTCCTCTATCCCCTGGACATGTCGATCAAGGACAAGATCGAGACCATCGCCACCAAGATCTACGGGGCCGACGGAGTGGATTACCAGCCGGCCGCCGAGGCCAAGATCAAGCAGTACACGGAGCTAGGCTTCGCCAAGGTGCCGATCTGCATGGCAAAGACGCACCTGTCGCTCTCCCACGAGCCGAGCTGGAAGGGCCGGCCGCGCGGATACAGGCTCCCCGTCCGGGACATCCGGGCTTCCATGGGGGCGGGCTTCCTTTACCCGCTCTGCGGCGAGATGCGCACCATGCCGGGTCTGCCCTCCAAGCCAGCCGGCAACGTCGTGGACATCGACGAAAACGGCAGGACCATGGGCCTGTTCTAATTCGCCACCTGTACCCGAAGCGGCGATCTTTGTGATCGTCGTGGCAAGATTGAGGGGCCGGCAGTCACGCCGGCCCCTTTGTTCTTCGCCTCATCTACACCTTCGCCAGGCCATCCCCCCGCTACTCTGTGGAACTGCGGCACGACCAGGCGAAAGACACCTACCACCTGGAGCCTAACCAGCCAGTTGCGGTGATCGTGCCGATTATCACAATTTGTTGACAGATAGACTATAATCCTGAGCAGGTAGATCGCCTAGCTTTTGGCATGGCGTGTTCCGGCTGCGACGGCGACCAGGTCGCGGAGTCCCCTGCCGGCCACATATATCCCACTCAGCAGGTAGACAACGCCGTCGACCATCGAACCCCCAGCCGAACTGTCTCATTCGCAACTCCAACACCGGAGACCCTGGCGCTTGCACAACAGTGGCGTGAAGCCCTGGAGCCTGCTCCGAGGCGCGGCCTCCAGGCCTGGCGTACTCAGTGACTGAGAGGGGGTGGTATCCACACGTGAGACCACGGTAGGCGTGGAGCGCTAGTCGGAGAAACGCTTCCCGCGGGCAATCATCCGATCGACCTCTTATCCGAATCCCGGGCAAGCCTTCGCGACCGCAGTCTGTCGAAC
>JAMCTB010000123.1:0-5634 GCA_023380955.1 Chloroflexota bacterium
CTGAGCAACCGTGCAGAACGCGCACCGGCCTCTCGTGGAAGTGGCGCGAAGGAGTCCAGCCAACACCTTGCGCCACTCCTACCACGCGGGGAAACTAGCACTCACCGCCTTCAATCATAAGGTGGTTCGGGAAGGCGCCTTTTCGCCCGTTGTGAGGCCGGAAACAGGCACTTCGGGCAAACGAATCTGCGTACTAAGGCGTCGCCTCGCGGCTTGACAAACCCACCGAGCGCATCTTACTTAAATTCTGCGTATTCTATACAATGCGCCATGTCAAGCAGCAAGAAGCCCATGGAAAGTGCTTGATCCACACTACAGCAAGCGGTCGAGATGCTACTTAGGGCCAGCACTGGAGCTAAGCTGTCGGCCATCATCGCCAAGAAGAAGGCCAGGTAGAGAGAACGCCAGCAACGCGCAACCGAGGAGGCAAGAAGAGCCATGCAGGTGACGCAGGTCCACGACAAGATCTACAGGATCGAGACCCCCTTCGGCGGTGGTGGCACCGTCTTCCTCTACCTGATCAAGGCCGGTGCCACAGCCCTGGTCGACACCGGCACCGCTCAGTCACCGCGAGAGGTGCTGGAGCCGGCCTTCGCGGAGTTGGGGATGGCTCTCTCAGACGTGGACATGATCCTCAACACTCATGTGCACCTCGACCACGCCGGGGGCAACATGGCCTTCAGGAAGGCCTCGAAGGCGATAATCCACATGCATGCGGGGGATCTGCCCATGGCCAACTCGACGGACGCCCAGGTGGAGTTCATGACTGCTCCCCTGCGGGCTCTGGAATTCCCGCCGCAGGCGATAGAGAAGCGGGTGGAGGACATTCGCGAGAAGGCGGGCGAGGCTGCCGGTGCCGACGTGGTCCTGCAGGACGGAGATACCGTGGATCTGGGAAGCGGCATACGGCTAAAGGTGGTCCACTGCCCGGGACACACCCCGGGCTCCGTCGCCTATCACTGGGAGTCAGAGGGCGTCCTGCTCACCGGAGACAGCATTCCAGGTCTCGGTTCTCGGCTCGGAGCCTATCCCCTCTACTTCGATGCCGCCACCTATCGCCGGACGCTGGCATCGGTGGCTCGGATGGACTTCGATCTTCTTTGCCTGGGCCACGCCTATCTGGGCGGACTCATCAACGAGCCCACCAGACGAAGCTCGGAGGGCAAGGTCTTCATCCGTGAGGCCGCTCAGGTGGCCGATACCATCCAGAAAGCCGTGGAGGAAGCCGGGGCACGAAAGCCCGGGGCCACCAGGCGGGAAATCGCGTTGGAGGCGCTCTCGGAGTTGGTCTACGAGCTTCCGACGCGACTGGTTCGAGAGACGGGAATGCCCGCCGCGGGAGGGCCCACGCTAGCTGCGCACATTGAGGCAGCGCGCTCGCAGAGCTATCCGTGGGGCCTCTGATCGACCATATTCCCAGCACGGCCGGCTGATTCGGAACCCGGCGCCGGCCCGCACCATTGGGTCGTTGCTGACCAGGATCCTGGTCGACCATACCGAAGGCAGTTCGCGGGCCCTACCACTCATGAGATGCATCGCCATCTTCGCTGGGCAGTTCGGCAGAAGCCCCACCCATTATTCGGTGAGCTTGTAGATCTCGCGGGCGGCTTTCTCGCTGATCAGGCCGTTCTTCAGGTCTCGCCGGACCGCTTCCCGGTCCCGCTCCTCGGGCGGACCGTACCCGCCGCCTCCTGCGTACCGGCTGATTATCCGGTCGCCAGGATGGACTATGGACTTGCCCTTCGCTGGTACCGAGCCATGGCCGTCCAGGATGATGTCGGTGGTCGAGCCGGGCAACCCACCGAAGAGGCCCAGGGCCGGATGAGTCCGACGGTCTGAGTGGGTGGCGAGCCGCACCGGCCTGTCAGTCGCTATCTCCGCCACAATCTCCTGTCCCAGTCCGCCCCTGTACCTTCCGGGCCCGCCCGAGTCGGTCAGCATCTCCTGCTTCCAGAAGATCAGCGGCGACACGCTTTCGAGTGCCTCCAGTGATCCAGCCCCCGCGTTTGTGGGGAAGGCGGTGCAGGCCAGCCCATCCCGGACGTGCGTCGCGCCCATGCCGCCACTCGCGAAGAGGATGGCCGAGAATGGCCTATCATCCTGGTTGCGACCGGCGTACACCGTCCTGAGCGTGGGACCGGAGCCAGAGTCCGCGATCACCCTGTCGGGGATGGCTGGCGCCAGGGCCCCATAGATCACGGCGCTCAGGAAGTGGCTGGTAAGTTGCCGCGAATTGACCGGCGCCGGGTACGTGGGGTTCAGCAGACTGCCCTCGGGGGCGGTAACGTGGATCGGCCTGTTCGATCCCTCGTTCTTCGGTGTGTCGGGAGTTAGGGCGCATTTAATGGGGTATTCAGTGTAGGCAGTGGTGTAGTTCAGGCAGGAGTTGAGACCACGATCTATCTGAGGCGAGGTCCCCGCCCAGTCTACGAATATCTCTTCGCCTCTCACAGTGATGGTAGCCTTCAAAATCAGGGGAGAATCGAAGCCGTCCGTCTCTATTCGAGTGGTGTAGACCCCGTCCGGTATCTCCGCGATGGCCCGGCGCATCGTCTGCTCGGCTCGGCCCTGGACCGATCGGGATAAGCTGGTCAGGTCCTCCAGGCTCTGCTCCTCCATGAACTCCAGCAGTCGATTCGCGCACACCTGGTTGGCAGCCACCTGGGCGTACATGTCGCCGATGGTGTGCTCCGGTGTGCGGACGTTCCCTTTGATCATGTCGTGCAGGGTCTGGTTCGGTCTGCCAGCCACCATGAACTTGGACGGAACTATGCGCAATCCCTCTTCGAACAATTCCCGGGCGTCCGGCGCCCACATGGCGCCGCCCATGTCTGGTGAGTGAGCCACGTTGGCTGCCCAGGCCACGATCCGGTCTCCGCGGAAGATAGGCATCACCGTGGTGACATCAGGCAGGTGGCCGGTGGCCAGCCACGGGTCGTTGGTCATCAGCACGTCCCCCGGCTGGAGGGTAGAGGGGGGAAAGAACTCCATCAGCGACTTGGTGGTCTTGGAAAGGATCCCCACAAACGACGGGATGCTGCCGGTGTTCTCCGCCAATGAGTCTCCCTCCGCGTCCATCAAGACGCAGGCGTAGTCGTTGGACTCCCGAACGATGGTGGAGAAGGACGTCCTAACCAGCGTGGCCGCCGTCTCGTTGGCGATGGCGATCAGGCGGGACCACAATATCTCTAGCGTGATAGGATCATATTCCTGCATTGGCTACCTCTTGCACGTCGGGTTCAGAGCGCAGCGCCTCGCGGGGTTTGGGGTCTCACCAAACACCCTTCTCGTACTTCACAACTCAAGTACGTGCAGACTTCGTTCGCACCTACTTGTAGTCAATCTCCATGATCAGGTTCAGGTACTCGTCTATCCTCGCCCTGGCCGATGGCCCCACGACAGTGGTGGACTCCCTCTCCTCCACAATGGCAGGTCCTTCGAACTCCATCCCTGGAAGCAGGCTGTAACGGTCGTACACAGTGCAGGTGACGAAGCCCTTAGCCTCGGAGAAGTAGGCTCCCCGATGCCCTTTCACCCCGCCCGGGTAGTCCTGGACGTGCCGCTCATGAACCCTCAGGTCCACCTGAAGCGCGGGCCCGGAGGCCACAACGCGCCAGGTGAGGGCCTCGATGGGCACATCGGTCAGGTAGCGGCCGTACAGCTTCTCGTAAGCGGCATAGAAGTTCTGCCGGATCTCCTCCAGCTGTCCTCCATCCAGTTTGGCATGAGGGATGGGGACCGTTATCTCGAATCCCTGCCCCACGTACCTCATCTCGGCGCTGCACGCGAAGCGCATCTCCTCCGGCGCCACCTCCGCGTCTTCGAGCATCGACCGCCCGGACCGCTCCATGTCAGCAAACAGGGAGCCCAGGTGACCCCAGTCGAGGCTATCCAGACGGGTGACGTAGCTGCGCACGAAGTCGAGGCTCATGGGGGCGACCAGAAAGCCCAGGGCACTGGTGGTGCCGGCGGCAAGCGGGCACACCACCCGACGTATCTTGAGAAGCCTGCCCAGGGCGTATGCGTGGACGGGCCCTGCCCCGCCGAAGGCCACGAGTGCGTAGGCCCGGGGGTCGTGGCCCTTCTCGGCCGCGTAGATCCTGGTGGCGCTGGCCATGTTCTCGTTGACCACGTTGAAGATCCCCTCCGCGGCCTGAAGGAGTCCCGTCCCCAACGGCTTCGCCGCGTGCTCCGTGATGGCCCTCTCGGCGGCCGCCCGGTCGAGCACCATGTCCCCTCCCAGGAAGTAGCCCTCGTTGAGGTAACCCAGGACCAGGTCAGCGTCAGTCACGGTCGGCTCACTTCCCCCCTGGCCGTAGCAGGCGGGGCCCGGGGTGGCGCCCGAGGACTCGGGGCCCACTTTGAGCAGCCCCATGGTGTCGAGATGGGCCATGGAGCCTCCTCCTGCGCCGATCTCGATCATCTCGATCACCGGAACCTTGAGGACGAAGCCGCTCCCCTTCTTGAAGCGCCTGACCCTGGCCGCCTCGAACTCATTGGCGTGGGAGGGCTCCCCCTTGTTGATGAGGCACATCTTGGCAGTGGTGCCGCCCATGTCGAAGGAGATCAGGTCTTGCTCGCCCCCCACCAGCGAGCCGTAGAAGGCGGCGGCGATCGCCCCGCCCGCGGGGCCCGACTCGATGAGCCGGATGGGGAACTGCTCGGCCGCGCGCACCGTGGTGATACCGCCACTGGAGAGCATGACGTAGAGGTTGCCCTCCAGGCCCATCTGCCGGAGCTGGCTCTCCAGGGAGGCGAGATACCCCTTTATCAGTGGCTGGACGTAGGCGTTGGCAACCGTGGTGCTGGTCCGCTCGTACTCCCTGATCTCGGGGGCGACCTCCGATGAGAGGGTGACGTGGAACTGAGGATACCCCTCTCTCAGGATCTCCTGGATGGCGATCTCATGGGCGGGATTGCGGTAGGCGTGGAACAGGCAGACCCCCACCGAGACCACCCCCTCCTGCGCCAATTCCTCCGCGGCCTTAGTTACCTCCTCTCGGTCCAGCTCGATCAGCACTACCCCGTCCTTGTTCAGCCTCTCGGTAACCTCCTTGCGGAGGTAGCGGGGGACCAGGGGCTCTGGGCGCTCGATGAAGAGGTCGTAGAGGTCGTATCGGACGTCCCTTCCAATCTCCAGCGTGTCCCGCCACCCTTTGGTGGCGATGAGGCCGGTCCTCGCACCTTTGCGCTCGATGATGGTATTGGTGACGAGAGTGGTGCCGTGCACCGCGTTGACCACGTCCGATAGGGGGATGCCGGCCCTGTTCAGCAGCTGCCTGGCCCCCTCCAGCACGCCGATGCTCGGGTCCTGAGGAGTGGTGAGGCACTTGCCCACCGTGAAGGAGGATCTCTCTTCGTCCAGCAGCACGAAGTCGGTGAAGGTGCCCCCGACATCTACTCCAAGCTTGATCTTGTTGGCCACGCTAGACCTCCAAGCCCACGGGTTTCCTGCCTCACCAAGCCGGGGCTGAACCAGCAACGCACTAAGTAGAACAGGGATCTTGGTGTCTTGGCAGCCTGGTGGTCAGTAGGTGGGAAATCGCGGCCGCGCGGGCCGGGCGCCCGGCTCGTCTGTCGGGGCGTCTGGGCGGCCGCTTCTTGTCCAAAGATATCGGAAGAGTGCACCTGGGC
>JAMCTB010000123.1:5691-6084 GCA_023380955.1 Chloroflexota bacterium
AGTTCCAGGGTCTCTCCTGGCTGCATCACGATGCACCGGGCGCTCGTCTCCGATTCCACGAGCTCGCGAAACCGGTCGGGGTCACCTGTCATCTGCGGAAAGGCGGCGTAGTGGATCGGGACAACGGTCCTGGGACACAACAGCTTCACCGCCGTGCAGGCGTCCTCGTGGTCCATGGTGAAGTATCCGCCGATAGGGAGAAACGCGAGGTCGATCCGGGCGCTCTCTCCAATCAGCTTCATGTCCCCAAACAGCGCGGTGTCGCCCGCGTGATAGATGACCTTGCCGCCCAGCCGAATCAGCATGCCGGTGGCGAGGCCCACGTTCTCGTAGTTCGGGCCCGTGGAGGAGGCGTGAATAGCCTGCACGAGCTTCACGCTGCCCCACTCGAAC
>JAMCTB010000124.1 GCA_023380955.1 Chloroflexota bacterium
TGGCGTGGGCCGGCAGGAGCTAGAGGCGATGGGGCTGCAGCATCGCATTCAACTGGAGCAGCGCGGCGCCGGGGACCTGGACGGCCAGGAGGAGTTCGACCTGGTGTCCATGTGTCTGGTCATGCACGAGATACGGGCGGACCTGCGTCCCGAGGCGCTGAAGAGGATATGGCGCGCCCTTCGCCCGGGGGGCATCCTCATCAGCACCGACCAGTACTACCCCAGCCGGCTGGAAGACTTCCGCCGGGAAGAGTTTTACACGGCTGTCCAGGACCAGGCGGCCGAGGTAATCTGGGGCAACCGCCACCTTTCCCGAGAAGGGCTGGCCGACCTCTTCGCCTCTTGCGGCTTCCAGCGGAGCGAGTTCCACGTGATCCATCTGCCGGGGCAGCCATCGCCGAGGCTGGTGGCGCTGGCGTTTAAGTGAGGTGGGCCCACCCGGATTCGAACCAGGGACCAACCGGTTATGAGCCGGCCGCTCTGCCGCTGAGCTATGGGCCCGATGCGCTTGTTGTTAGGTCGAAGTAATTATAGCAGGTTGGCCGGAATTGGGGCAAGTCTGTTAGGGTCGGAGATCGCCCCTCACCCCAGCCCTCTCCCCGAAGGGGAGAGGGAGTTCGCTCGTCTCTTTTCGGAGGAGGGAGGCAAAGGGCGGGAGCTTGGGTCTTTCAGATCAGTCTGACCTGGTTCGGCGATTCGTTGCCGTCCCTGGTCACCAGGAACGTGGTGCCGGCCATATAATTTACGCCGGTTTGGGGTTCCGCCAGCATTACGTGGACCACGATGATCATTCCCGGCTCCAGCACGGTCTGGTGGTCGGGCTGGAGGGAGAGGACCTCGTGCACGTCCAGGCCCAGCGAGTGGCCGGCGGGACCGGTAGCCTGGTATCCCTGGCTGTGAAGCACCTTCTCGGCGGCGAAGTAGACGTCGCAGGCGCGGGCGCCCGGCTTCAGGGCACTTATGGCGGCTTCCTTGGCTCGGGCCCAGGCGTCGATTAGCTTCTGCTGATCGACCGTCGGGCGTGAGGCAGGGATGCTGGCGTAGAGCTGGGTGAAGTAGCCCTGGTAGGCCGGCGTGATCTCGATTCCGATCCAGCCCGCATCGGACATGACGTTTCCGATGGGCGAGTAGGTGAAGTCCGGAGGGTTTTCGGCGCCGAAGCCGATCATCTCCATCGAGTACTCGCAGCCTCGCGCGTGGATCAGGTGGCGCAGCTGCCCGTAGACCTCACCGTCCGTGATGCCCGATCGCAGAATGTCCTTGATCAGCAGGTAACCGGCGTCTGCCACCTGCGCCGATTTGCGGCAGCATTCGATCTCCTCTTCGCTTTTTTCCCAGCGCGCTTTGCGGAAAAGGTCCGTGGCGTCGCGAATAGCGCCGACCCCGAAGTCCTCAACCAGGTCCGGGTAGATGGGGATCGCTACCGAATCAATCTGCACCAGCCCCACGCCGCCGCTTCCCTTGAATCGGCGAACCTCCTGCCGGATGCCCTCGCGTGGCTGCCGTACGGGCCGCAGGTCGTTTACCCAGCCCCTGGCGCTCGGGGTCCTGGCGGAGTTGCTGCCGCCGGAGAAGAACACGGGCTCGGCCGGCTCGCGCGGGAACACGGCGTAGTGGTTGTAGGGTGCCATCACGCCGTATCCGGCGATTCTTCATATAGGATGGTTGGAGTTCATCGACCGTCCCACTCGCGGGTCGCAAACAGAGCTGAGTCCTGTCGCTTGTTGGATGGGTGTGGGCGGGGGGCAAGCCCCGCGCCACCGGTCGCTTAAGGATAGCGCAATCCTTCTAGTTGATCACCCCGCTCCCCACCAGCTGCTCGTATTCCTCCTTGGGAATGCCGAGAAGCTCGGTGTAGAAGTATTCGTTGTGCTCGCCGAGAAGCGGGGCCGGCTTCTGGATCTTCGAGGGGGTCTTGGAAAGCTTGAAGGGCGAATCCTCGTAATGGTGCTTGCCCATTTCGGCGTGGTCGAGCAGGTGCCAGAAATTGCGATGGCGAAGTTGGGGGCAGGCGTAAATGTCTCGCATGGTGTTCACCGGTGCACTCCTGAGCCCGGCCGATTGGAGACCGTCCACGACTTGTTCGGCCTCCTGCCGGGACGTCCAGGCGGCGATGATTTGGTCCAACTCCTCCTCGTTCTGCTTCCTGGCAGCCAGGGTGGCGAACCTGGCGTCGGTGCCCAGCGGGCCCTGGCCCATGACGGCGCAGAGCTTCCGCCACTCCTCGTCCGAGGAGCAGGAGAGCACGCACCAGCGGTCCTCGCCCCGGCAGCGGTAAGCGCCGTGAGGGGCAGCCTCGCGCGAGCGATTGGCCATTCTGGTGGCGAGGTTCCCGTTGCTGGAGTAGTCGAGCAACGATGCGCCGATGAATTGAAGCCCGTTTTCGTACTGCGCATTGTCGATGTACTGCCCCTTCCCGGTGCGCCGCCGATACTCCAGCGCGGCTATGACCCCGATGAAGCCGTAGCCGACGCCGATGAAGTCGATGTAAGGGCCGTAGACGATGTTCGGCGGGCCGTCAGGGTAGCCGGTGGCGTTGGTGAACCCGCTGAGAGAGCTCAGGTGCGATCCGAAGCCGGGGTGCTTGGCGTGCGGTCCGAACTGTCCCTGGTTGCAGGTGCTCAGCATTATGATGTCGGGGCGATGCTCTCGCAGGGTCTCGTAGTCGACCCCCAGCTTCTTCACCGTGCCGGGAGTCATGTTCTCGACCACGACGTCGGCCCAGCGGGCTATTCTCTTGACGATGTCACGCGACCCAGGGGACTTTAGGTCCAGGGTGACGTCCATCTTGTTGCTATTGAACAGTGCGAATGTGCCGGAGCGATTGACCCCGGGCTTGTTATCCGGATAGGGCGGATAGTGGGTGCGAAAGCCGTCGGGCACGCCCCTCGATTCGACGCGGACAACCGTGGCGCCGAAGTCGGCCAGGTGTTTCCCCACGCCCGGCCCGGCGGCAAAGGCGGCGAATTCGACGACGTTGATTCCTTCAAGGGCCTGTTTGGACATGGCTTATGGCTCCTCCCTGCTTTGCGACTCGACGTCGAAGCGCTCTCATATGACGTTGGCCCCTTTCAACGCCGCCAGTTCGGCGCGGCTGAGGCCCAGCTCCCGGTATACCTCTTCGTTGTGCTCCCCGATGCCAGGGGCGCGACGTCGAATCCCGCAGGTGGTTTCCGAGAACCGGGCGAAGGCCCCGGGATAGGTCAGGGTGGCTCCCAGCTCGGGATGCTCGACCTGGGCCCAGTAATCACGGGCCCGCAACTGCGGATCGTTGAGGTTTTCGCGCGGCGTGGCCACCGGATAACCCAGCATATCGCGCTCCACCACTCCTTCGAAGAACTCCTGGCAGGTGATACCCTTGAAGAAGGCCTCCAGCGGCGCCTCGAGGGCGTCGACCTCTTCCTGAGTGATAGTGGCGATGTCGAACTTGTTCCAGTCCTTCTCCAGCCACAGGGCCGACGGCTTCC
>JAMCTB010000125.1 GCA_023380955.1 Chloroflexota bacterium
GTGCTGTAGATTGACTCCTCCTGGGTCCCCACCTTGCCGGCGATGAACTGGATGTCGTCGATCAACAGCACCTGAACCCGCCGGTACTTGTTGCGGAACTCCTCCGTCCGGTGCCGCTGGATGGAGTCGATCATCTCGTTGGTGAAGGTCTCGGAGCTGACGTACAGGACCCGGAGCCCTCTCAGGAGGGTCTCGTGGCCGATGGCGTGCATCAGGTGGGTCTTGCCCAGGCCGACGCCCCCGTAGAGGAAGAGAGGGTTGTAGGCCCGGCCGGGATCGTCGGCGACCGCCTGGCAGGCCGCGTGGGCCAGCTGGTTGCTCTTGCCCACCACGAAGGTCTCGAAGGTGTATCGAGGGTTCAGCGTCGCGTCCAGGCCGTTGGTGGGGAGTGCCATCTCCACCTTGGAGGAGCCGTTCTTGCCGTTGCGATGGCCCATCTCCAGCGGCCCCTCGGCCACCTTGGGAGCCCTGCCCCGGACCTTCTTCTGTTGGACTACGAACCGGAGGTGCACCTCGTGCCCGACGACGCTGGAGAGCACCTTCCGGATCATGGGGGAGAGTCGCTGCTCCAGGGTATCGGCGGCGAAGGGGCTCCCCACCCCGATGACGAAGACCCCATCCTCCTGGGACGCCAGGAAGGTGTCCCTCAACCAGGTGTCGTAATTGGCCTTGGTCATCTGGAGTTGAAGCTCGCCAAGGGCGGCTTCCCACACCTGGGCAGGTAGCATGGTCTCCTCCGGGGAAGTAGCTGGGACATCGAGGTGGGCAAATGGTAGCAGATGCTCTCGAAGCCGGAAACGGGGCCGTCTTGCTCAATCAAGAGGAATCGTGCAGACTTGGGGTCCGGGTGACTTGACACTTTCGGCCGGTCTGTAGGGGTTTGCGAAAACGTAGGGCAGGGCGCTCTGCCCTGCCGCCGGCCTACCATCGCCCGCTGGGCGGCGGGGGGGCACAGGCGTAGCGCTGTGCTCGCTCGCGCCACGTGCCCTACGCTGTCGAAGCTATCCTCCGGGCGGCGGGGCACAGGTCCCCGCCCTACGGTAAGAGCCGCTCGTAGATCTCCTGGATCAGCTTCCCGCCTCGAATCCAGGAGTAGGTGGACACGGCCCTGGCTCGCAGTTGCTCGCCCTGGGCTAGGGCGGCGCGCTCGTTGAAGAGCGCCGATTCCAGCTCGCCCGCCAGGGCGTGGGGGTCGCCGGTGCGGGCGAAGACCCCCAGATCACCCAGGATCTCCCGGCTGACCGGCGTGTCGTAGGTGACGGTGGGGAGGCCCATCGCCATGTAGTTCAGCAGCTTCCCGTTCCCCTCCGTCTCGGACATCTTGGGCGAGACGGCCACGTCCCCGAGGGCCAGGTGGAGGGGGGCCTGCCCGTAGGGTATCCGGCCGGGGAAGGTCACCCGGTTGGAGATCCCCAGCTCGTCGGCCATGTTCCGATACTTCTCCAGGCCGGGGTAGCCCATGATCAGGAAGTGGACGTCCAGGTGGCGCTCCGCCACCTCCTTCGCCGCCCGGAGCAGGTGGCTGATCCCCTGGTACTCCTGCAGGAGGCCCAGGTACACCACCACCTTGTATCCCGACGGGACGCCGAGCCGCCGGCGCAGCGCCTCCAGTTCGCCGACGTGCCCGTTGGAGCTATCCAACATCCAGCGGGGGGCGAACATGTCGGTGTTGACGCAGTCCGCCACGGTGAAGATCTTGCGGGCGGGGCAGCCGAACCTTTTCACCAGCAGGCCGGCGCTGTTGGCTGTGCTGGTGATGATGGCATCGGCCATGCCGTTGATCGCCTTCTCCAGCAGCCGCCAGGGGTGGTAGAGGGGGCTGCGCCGGCTGAGGAAGCCGTGGTCCAACATCTCCCCGGTGAGGCTGCCCTGGAAGTCGAACACCAGGGGGGCGTGGGTCGCACGGCTCACGGGGAAGCCCACCAGGGCGCCGTCGTGCAGGTGGGCGTGGACGATGTCGGGCTTGATCTCCGCGGCTACCTGGGCCGCCTTCAGGGAGAGGAGGGGGTCCAGGAACAGCTTGCGCCGGGCTGGGCCCACCTTCACGCTGGGTGTCCAGGGGCCGCCCGTTGCCCGCCGGATCTCTATCCCCGCCACGTCCTGGCCCGAGGGGTAGCTGCACAGCACCGGGCGATGGCCCATGGACTGGAGCACCCGGATCTCTTCCAGGATACGGACGTGGCAGCCGTAGTCGGCGAAGAAGAATGTGGGAGCGACCGTCAATACGGAGAAGCGGTCCGGCCGCTTCGATGTGGGATCGGGGATGACTTCGCCCTGAGGGCTGGGGTTGGGCTCGTCGGAAAGCCCGTCCGGCACTCTCTCAGTTGGGCTGGGTCTCCCTTCGGGTAGCGTCTTCAACTGCTTCCCTCGTCTCCATCGATTTCGACAAGGTTAGCCGCAGCCTGATCAGCTCGCGGAAGGCTCGCAGGATGACGGATAGCTTGGCTCCGGTAGCCCGACCGGCCGTGCGCGGGAAATGGGTGGCCCGCAGCTCCCTGATCCGGTAACCCTTTCGCCGGGCCTTGATCAGGAACTCGGCGCTGAAGGTGGCGCCGGTGGCCTCCACCTTGAGGCTCTGCCAGACGGATCGGCGGAACAGCTTGAAGGCGCAGTCCACGTCCCCGGCCACGTAGCCGAAGAGCAGGCGGACCAGCAGGTTCCAGCCCCAGGCGTTCAGCCGTCTCGTGGGGGGATCCATCCGGGGCTGCCGGTAGCCGATGACCAGCTCCGCCTCGTCGATGAGGGGCAGGAAGTTCACCACCTCCCGGGCGTCGAACTGCTTGTCCCCATCGGTCATGAAGACCAACTCTTTGGTGGCCGCCGTGAAACCGGTGGCCAGGGCGGCACCGTACCCCCGGTTGGCTGGATGGTTGATGCACCGGATCCGTGGGTTATCGGCCGAAAGGGCCTCGACTATCCGCTGGGTAGCGTCGTGGCTGCCGTCGTTGACTACCACCACCTCGTAATCGTCGGTGAGCTCGGCGAGGGTGGCAGCCATCGAAGTGGCGGTGGCCGCGATGATCTTCTCCTCATTGTAAGCGGGGAGCACCGCTGAGATGCTGGGCATATCGCGCGTCCTTGATCCGGCGGAACTGCTGACCTCAGGAGCGGATCCAGGGCGCCTTCTCGCCCCGGGTTGTCCTGGAGCCTCTCCCTGCCCGCCGCTCTACCGGTGGTGGCGGACAACGGCCCGATTCTACACGATGGCAGGTAGCCCCGCAACAGAAGGGCTAGCGACAGCTGCGCAATTTTATCGACAGTGCTGTAGATTGACTCTAATGGAAACTATGGTTCGTGCCGATTTGTACATAGGTGCACAGAAATCAACGTGCTTTCCTGCTCGTCGTTTCAGAATAGAGGGAGATATGCGATGGGGAGACTGACGGGTCTGCTGGAGTTGCGCTGGCTCAGCCGGGTGCGTCTAGGGTTGTACTATCGCCAGATCGCCTGGATCGCCACGGCGGTGGCGATACCTCTGGTGGTTCTAGGTCTCTTCTGTTTCGAGGCTGCGGAGCTCAGCCAGGAGTTCCGTGTGCGGTTGCTGGTGGTCAGCGGACTCGGGTTCGCCATGTCGCTGGCCATGGGGTGGATGAACGCCTGGTACCTCAGCAAACCGGTCGTCGGCATGACCCGACTTGCCAAAGCGATCGCCGAGGGGGACATCGCACAGAAGGTGGAGCTGGACGAGGAGCGGGGCGACGAGTTGGGGGACATGGCCCGCGCTTTCCGCAGTATGGCCACCTATTTGGAGGAGATGGCTGCCGTGGCCCAGCGGATAGCCGCCGGCGATCTCACCCTGCAGGTGAGGCCGAAATCGGATCGGGACCTGCTCGGCCGGGCCTTCCAGGGGATGGTGCGGGACCTTCGGGGCGTCATCGGCGAGGTGGCCCAGGGGAGCTTTCGGGTGGCCGAGGCCAGCCAGGGGGTATCCGGGGTGGCCGACTGGATCGGCAAAGGGACCGAGCAGGTGATGCGGGCGATGCAGCAGGTATCCCGGGGGAACCAGGAACAGGCCCAGGGGGTTAGCGAGAGCTCGGGATTCGTCAGCCAATTGGCACAGGCCATCGAGCAGGTGGCCGCCGACGCCAGGGAGCAGGCCGCCGGGTTGGAGCAGATCTCGGCGGCGATGCAGCAGATCGTCGCCTCGGTGCAGCAGGTGGAGGAGCGGACGGCGGCCCTGGGCCAGGCGGGAGAGCGGGCCGAGAGGGCCGCTCGCAACGGCGCCGACACCGTGGGCCGAACCGTCGAGGGGATGCACTCCATCACTGCGGCCGTGGAGGCCTCGGCGGCACGGATTCAGGAGCTTGGGCGCCGCTCGGAGCAGATCGGCCAGATCGTGGAGGCTATCGACGAGATCGCCGAGCAAACCAACCTGCTGGCGCTGAACGCCGCCATCGAGGCGGCCAGGGCCGGGGAGCACGGCCGGGGCTTTGCCGTGGTGGCCGACGAGGTGAGGAAGCTGGCCGAGCGCAGCTCCAAGGCCACTAAGGAGATCGCCCAGTTGATCGCCACGGTGCAGAAGGACACGACGGAGGCCGTGGCCGCCATGAACCAGGGCGCCGACGAGGTGGAGCGCGGCCGCACGATAGCCGACGAGGCTGGCAAGGCCCTGCGGGAGATCTCGGAAGCCGTCTCCCAGTCCAACAGCCTGGTGGGTCAGATCGTCACCGCTGCCCAGCAGATGGCGGCCCACAGCCTCGACGCGTCGCGAGCCGTATCGGGGGTCTCCCAGGTGGTCCAGCGCAACAGCGTGGCCAGCCAGGAGGTGTCCGCCCGAACCGGCCAGGCGACCCAGGCCATCGAGACCATAGCCGCGGTGGCCCAGGAGAACTCCGCGGCAGCCCAGGAGGTTACCGCCTCTACCGAGGACATGGGAACCCAGGTGCACACCCTGGTGGCCTCGGCTCAGGAGTTGGCCGCCATGGCGTCGCGGCTGCGGGATGCCATCGGCCGATTCGACCTGGGCGACGGGGAGACGGGGAGACAGGGGGACGCGGGGACGTGGGGACGCGGAGACCCCCTCTCCCCCTGGGAGAGGGTCAGGGTGAGGGCTGGCACGGCGTCAGATCCTCTTCCCACCTCCCCGTCACCCCGTTACCCCGGCTTGTTCCCATGCCTTCACGCGGCCGCACCAAGGGGTGACCGGCACTGATCGCGGTAGGGGCGGGTCTCTGAGACCCGCCTTTTCTCATTGCGCGCGTGTCTCAGACCCGTCCTCACCTCACCTGGCCCGGGTCCGTTCCCTGCTTTCTCGTGCAATTGGGGCGGGTGCGCTATGATAGTAGCGATGAGCTAATCGGGAGGGGCTTCTATGGGTGGGAAAGTGGTCGATCGGGTCGAGTTGACGGCCGAATTGGCTCCCTTGAGGGCTGCAGGCAAGAAGATCGCCTTCACCAACGGCTGCTTCGATCTGCTGCACGCCGGCCACGTCCGCTACCTGCGGGAGGCGGCCTCCCTCGGTGATGTCCTGGTGGTGGGCCTCAACAGCGACGCCTCGGTGCGGAAATTCAAAGAGCCGGGCCGGCCGATCGTGCCCGAGGGGGATCGGGCGGAGGTGGTGGCCGCCCTGGATATGGTGGACTACGTGGTGCTGTTCGACGAGAAGACCGCCGAGGCGCTGGTGGCGGAGGTGAGGCCGGACGTCTGCGTGAAGGGCGGCGACTACTCGCTCGAAACGCTGCCCGAGGCCAGGATCGTGGAAGGCTACGGCGGCCGGGTGAAGCTGGTGCGCTACCACGAGGCTCGCTCCACCACCGGCATTATTCATAGGATTCTGGATGCCTACTGCCCCGATAGGACCTGACCCCCGAACGGAGCCGAGACTGTCCCAAAGTTGGTAACTTGGGGGATGGCAGCCCGAGGCTGAAGCCGTCGGGCTGAAAAGACAAAGCCCCTTCGGGGCTGAGATCCTAGCCCGGCAGGGCTTCGTCTTTTCAGCGCGGTCGCTTCAGCGCCGCGCGGCGGAACACCAGAGCCAGCCTTACTCACCTTGGGATAGTCTCCCGCAGCCACTTCCCCGGCCCCTGGCACGGACATTGCCCCCACCCACTCCCCCTGTTGGGGGCTACGTAAACCACGGAAGGTGCCGTTCTACGATGGTGCAGTATCTGGTCACCTACAGCATCATGACCGGACGCGAGTCCGATCACGAGAACTGGCTGCGCGACGTGGGCATCCCCTTCTTCCAGAAGCAGTCTGGATTCAAGGAGATCAAGAGCTACTCCACGTTGGTCGGCAGCGGACCCGACTGGGTGCTGGAGATCGGCTTCGATTCCCCAGAGAACCTGATGAAGTCGCTGGACTCCGACGAGGCCAAGCGTCTTCTGGAGGATTTCGAGCACCTGGTCACCAACCTGTCCACCAAGATCCTGTCCCCTGTCGAGCTTCGCGTGCCGGCGAAGGCATAACGAAGCGAGCCGGGGGCCTCGAGAGAGGCCCTGGTAACCGTGCAGGCGCTGGTCTTGGCGAGTAGGTAGCTCCACGGGGCGAGGTCACCGGCCTCGCCCCTTTCTGAGGCTGCGGATCAGCGAACGGGCAGCAGCTCCCTAGCTATGTTGCCCAGCAGGAAGACCAGGTTCGCCGGGCGCTCCGCCAGCCGCCGCATGAAGTAGGGGTACCACTGCTCCCCGTAGGGCACGTACAGCCGAAGCCGGTAGCCGTCCCGGATCAGCTGCTCCTGGAGGTCCCGCCGGACTCCGAACAGCATCTGGAACTCGAAGCCCTCCTTGGAGATCCCGTGGGCCGTCGCGTACTGGATGGCGTGCTGGATCATCTTCTCGTCGTGGGTGGCGATGGCATGGACGGTCCCGCTGGAGAGCAGCACCCCCGTCAGGAAACGGAAGGCCCGATCCACGTCCTTCTTGTCCGAGAACGCCACCTCGGGCGGCTCCCTGTAGGCCCCCTTGACCAGCCGGATCGTTCCCCCCACCGAGAGAACCTCCTCCACGTCCTTCCGAGTCCGGTGGAGATAGGACTGGAGGGCGATGCCCACGTTGGGGTGCTGGATCCGCAGCTTCCTGAAGATCTGGATCGTGCGGTCGATGGTGGGCGAGTCCTCGATGTCCACCCAGACGAAGTTTCCGTGCTGGGCCGCTCGCTCCACGATCCTATCGATATTCTCACGGCAGAGGTCGTCGTCGATGGCCAGCCCCATCTGGGTCGGTTTCAGCGACAGCTGAGAGTCGACGCCGGAGGCTGCGATGCCATCCAGCATCTCCAGGTAGGCGTTGGCCGCCGCCTCGGCCTGCTGCCGGTCGGCCACGCTCTCCCCGAGGTAGTCCATCTCCACCGCCATGCCCCGACGATTGAGCTCCCTGGTGGCGGCCACCGCCTCGTCCAGGGTGTCCCCCGCCACGAACCGGGAGGAGACCCCTTTCGCCAGCCTGCTTCTGGTGGCCAGATGCCTCACGCCGCTGTTGGTCGAGAGATAAAGGAACGCCGACCGCCACATTGCGAAGCCTCCCGCTGTGTATGCGGCCCCGGTGTAGGGCGGGGTCCTGTGCCCCGCCGCCCGGTGGCCTTTGCCCGGGCGAGGCGGCAGGGCAGAGCGCCCTGCCCTACGTCTCGACGACGTGGGGACGGGGTTTCCCCGCCCCCACAGAATTCATAACCCCAGTTCCGCCAGCTTCTGGGGGGTCGGGTGGCCCTCGGCGTCCCACCCCCGCAGGCTGTAGTACTCGTCCAGCAGCCGGTCGATCTGCTCCCGGGTGACCAGTCTGCCCTGGGTCGGCCCGTCCGGCACCGGCTCCTGGTAGAAGCGGGCGGGCGGCAGGTCGTCCTTGCGGCCGAATCCCGGCTGATGCTTCATCCAGAAGAGCCGAGTCAGGTTCCATACTCGCTCCGAGACCCGATTGAGGTCGTCCCAGCCGTACTGGAGGCCGGTGACGGCCTCCAATACCTTGGGATACCACTCCTTGTCGAAGTCGATCTCCACCCACAGCAGCCGGCACACCCCAAGGACGTCGAAGGCCGGCCGAATGTGCTGCAGCTCGATCACCTTCTGGGCCTTCCCCTCGATCACGTCCCGTCCCAGGGCGATGTCGGTGGTGATGGCCCAGGCCCGGTTGTGGTGGGAGCCGATGTCGGCGGTGATGTAGGCCAGCATGTTGGCCGGGGCGCCCCGGGACTCGTAGCCGCTCCACTCCAGACCCTTCACCTGGATGGCGAAACGCTCCGAGCCCCCGCCGAACTGCTGGGAGGCCTTCCGGACGCCGCCGGCCAGGCTGGCCCCGATCCCCTCCCGGAAGGCGATCTTCCTGGCCAGAGCGGCGAAGGCCTCGATGCTGCCGAAGCGGGCCTGGACCCCCCCGGTGTCCCTCTCGGTGATGATCCCCCGCTCGAAGCACTCCATGGCGAAGCCGATGACGGCGCCGGTGGAGATGGTGTCCAGCCCGTACTGGTCGCAGAGGGCGTTGGCGTAGGCCACGTCTCTTATGTCGGTGAGGGCGCAGTTGCCACCTATCAGGGCCGTGGTCTCGTACTCCGGCCCCTCCACGTAGGCGTCGTACCTGTCGGTCTTGGTCCTGGAGTACTTGCCGCAGGCCATGGGACAGGAGAAGCAGGCCTTGTCGTTGACGACGATATCCCGCCGCATCACCTCGCCGGAGAGGCTCTCGTTCCCCTCCAGGTAGCCGGACTGGAAGTTCCGGGTGGGGAAGGCGCCGATGGAGTTGGCCCAGGTCGGCACCTGGCCGGTGCCGTATCGCTGCCACTCCACGAGGTTGGGGGCGGCGAAGGCGTCCTGGAACATCGCCTTGCCGATCTCCATCATCCTGTTCAGGCCGGCCACCGGGATCGGCTTGGTCCCCCGAAGGGCGATGGCCTTGAGATTCTTGGAGCCCAGCACCGCTCCCACGCCGGTGCGGCCCGCCTGACGGCCGAAGTCGTGGCTCACGCATGCGAAGACCACCCGGTTCTCCCCGGCCTGGCCGATGGTGGCGATCTGGAACTCCTCCCCCAGCTCGTCCTTCAGGGCTCGCTCGGCCTCGATGGCTCCCTTGCCCCACAGGAAGCCCGCGTCCCGGATCTCGACGGTCTCGTTCTTTACGTACAGGTAGGAGGGCTTGGGCGCTGCCCCCTCCAGGATGAGGGCATCGTAGCCGGCGTACCGGATCTCCGCCGCCAGGTGGCCGCCCATGTTGGTGTCGCCCCAGCCGCCGGTGGCGGGGCTCTTGGCGGCGAAGGTGATCTTGCCGGCCGCGGGAAGGAAGGTGCCGGAGAGGGGGCCGGAGGCGACCACCACCTTGTTCTCCGGCCCCAACGGGTCGACCCCCGCCGGTAGCTCGTCGTACAGGAGACGGGCGGCGAAACCCCGGCCGCCCAGGTAGTCCTGGGCCATCTCCGGCTTCAGCGGCTCCACCGCCACCCTGCCGCTGGTCAGATCGACCCGAAGGATCTTGCCGGCGTATCCAGGCAGGGGGCCGCGACCATGTAGAGACGCGACATGTCGCGTCTCTACGGCTTGGGACGGGGAGCCATCCTCCCCGTCCAGGGCCAGCAGCTTCTTGGGGCAGTAGGTGGCGCACTCGCCGCAGGCGGTGCACTTGATGGGAGCCTCCGTCGACTCGTGAAGGTACATGACCCCCTTCGTGCAGGCGTCGACGCAGGCGTAGCAGCCGGTGCAGAGGCTTTCGTCGATCAGGTAGACGCCGTCATCCCGCTTGTAGATAGCCTCGGTGGGGCAGACCAGGGCGCACTCGCCACATTGGTCGCAGAGCCGCAGGTCGTAGTGGCCGGGCGCGGGGAAGAGCCCTCTCACCCGCAGGGCGGCCTTGGCGGGGTTGTTCTCCTGGTGGTTGTGCAGGGCGCAGATCAGCTCGCACGTCCTGCAACCGGTGCACTCCTCCGGCTTCAGCGCCAGTAGATGCATCTGGATCCTCCGTTCACAACGAGTCCCGCCTCTCCGCGGGGTGATGGGCAAGAGGCTCCCGTCGCGTTGGCTCCGTAGGAGCCAGCTCCCACTGGCGATCTCGGTCGCCGGCTCCGGCAGAGCTAACATAGCAACGCTCGCCTGTGGTGTCAATAGAATGGCAGATGATGTTGACAGGAATCTCATTCTGACGTAACATCGCGGTTGGCTGGCATGCCAGCTCCCCGTCAGTCCGAATCGCAAGGAGCCCAACCTTGGTTCTAGTGGCCGCGGAAAGCCCCGATCGCCCAACCCGGTCCGAGAGCGCCAAGCAGCGGGTTTACCGGCTGCTGAAGGCCGACATCGTGCGAGGGGTCTTCGACATGGGCGAGCGGCTCAACGAGAACCAGCTGTCGCTCCGATACCGGGTTGGGAAGACCCCCGTCCGCGAGGCCCTGGGGGTGCTGCAGCAGGAGGGGCTGGTGGAGGCCGTGCCCCGGGTGGGTTACCTGACCTCCCAGGTCACCCTGCAGGACGTCGAGGATATCTTCGATCTGCGCAAGGTCGTCGAGGGCGCCGCGGCGGAGAAGGCCGCCACCTCCATCACCGAAGATACCCTGCGGCGGCTGGAGCAGTTCCACTGGGACTACGACGCCGGTGACCGCCAGAGCTACCTGAGGTTCCTGGAGGAGAACCTGGAGTTCCACTGCACCATCGCCCAGGCATCGGGGAACCAGATGCTGGTAGACATCGTCGCCCGACTGCTGGAGCAGATGCAGCGGCTGGTCATCCTCCGGCTGGACATCAGCGGCAGCCTGGACGAGTTGGTGGATGAGCATCGCCGGCTGCTGGTGGCCCTGCGTCAGCGGGATCCGGCGAAGTCCCGCGCCCACATGATCGCGGACGTCAACAACACCTATCAGGTTGCCCTGGAAGCCCTCAAGCGGCTGATGGCAAACCGGCACCTGTAATCCTGTGCTGGTTGATCGGCAGATCGGCGTGCCGGTCAACAGTAGCGCCAGTTTAGGGAACCCTACAGACTCGTTTCGGCGAGTGGCCACAGAGGCTCTCATCGACCCTCAGAGTGCAGAGCCAAGGCCCCTTGCCCATAGTGACAAGATCAACTAATAAGATATTACTACCCGGGTGTGGGAAGACCCTCTGTCGCGTTGACGGGGAGGGCGCTGAGCCGGCCACGGCGTGGTGGCGCGGGCGAGGCCGGTGAGAAAGGGGGTGAAGGTCCGAGAAGAGGCTTGTCGCTGCTGGTGGCGCTGGCTGCCCAACCCCGGGACGGCCGGTGCTGGCGTCTTTGTGTACCCTTCGTCTAGGAGCTTCAGTCTTGAGTTGCTGAAATCAGGAGGGTTAGACAGATGCCGAGCAAGAAGACATTCGCCATGTTCGCGGCGGGCGCCGTGGCTGCCCTGTTCATGGTGGCAGCCTGCTCGCCCGCTGCTCCCGCGCCCACCACGGCTCCTGCTGCCGCGCCAACCCGGGCACCGCAGGCCGCTGCCGGCGGCACTATCAAGATCGGCTTCGGGGGGCCCCTCACCGGCGACCAAGCTCTCTTCGGCAAGACCTTGCTGAGCGGCGCGCAACTGGCCGTCGACGAGGTCAATGCGGCCGGCGGCCTCCTCGGAAAGAAGGTGGAGATCGTGGCCCTGGACGACCAGGCCGACCCCAAGCAGGGGACCGTGGTTGCCCAGCGGTTGGCCGACGATAAATCGATCGTCGCGGTGATCGCCCACTTCAACAGCGGCGTGACCATCCCTGCCGAGCCGATCTACAACAAGGCCCGGCTGGCGGAGGTCACCACCTCCACCAACCCCAAGATCACCCAGTTGGGCTTCGACACCATCTTCCAACCCATCGCCAACGATAACATGCAGGGCGGGCTGCCGGCAGAGTACGCCATCCAGCAGTTGAAGGCCAAGAAGGCGGCGGTCGTCCACGACAAGCAGGCCTTCGGCCAGGGTGTCTCCGACGTCTTCACCGCCAAGTTCAAGGAGCTGGGTGGGACGGTCACCAGCGTGAACGGGATCACCCACGGCGACACCGACTTCTCGGCGGTGGTGACCAAGATCAAGAACGAGAACCCCGACGTGATCCAGTTCGGGGGCACCCAGGTGGACGGCGGCCTGCTGCTGAAGCAGATCCGCGCCCAGGGGATGAAGCAGCCGGTGTTCTCCGATGACGGCTGCTACACCCTCGAGCTGATCCAGGTGGCGGGGAAAGACGCGGCGGAGGGCTTCATGGCCACCTTCCAGGTGCCGCCCTACGACACCAATCCCGCCACCAAGGCGTTTGCCGACAACTACAAGAAGACCTACAACGATCAGCCCGGACCCTATTCGGGCCATGGATACATCCAGGCCCAGGTGGTCCTGCAGGCGATCAAGGCGGCCAACTCCGCCGACCGCGAGGCGATCATCAAGGCGATGCGCAACGTCAGCCTGAGCACCATGTACGGCTCTATCGACTTCGACTCCACGGGTCAAGTGAAGAAGCCGGCCGTGTTCCTCTTCCAGGTCACCAACGGCGACTTCAAGCTGATCTGGCCCAAGTAACAAGCCTTCAGCCTTCAGCTATCAGCGGTCTCGACGGGCTGCTGATAGCTGATAGCTGATAGCTGATGGAGGCCTGAGTGGACGTCATCCTTCAGCAATTGATCAACGGTCTGACCGTGGGCTCGATGTACGCGTTGATCGCCCTGGGTTACACCATGGTCTACGGTGTTCTGCTCCTCCTGAACTTCGCTCACGGGGATCTCTTCATGGTTGGCTCCTACGTCGCCATAGCGACCCTGACGCTGCTGGGCATCGGAGGGGGCCTGGGGCTGGCGGCCATGGGGGCGCTCTTCTTGTCCCTCCTGCTGGTGGCCGGCTTCCTGGTGGCCGGGCTGGGCGTGGCCATCGAGAAGGCCGCCTACAAACCCCTCAGGAACTCCACCCGGCTGGCGCCGATGCTTAGCGCCATCGGCGTCTCCTTGATCCTGGAGAACGGCGCCATGCTGGTGGCGGGCCGGGCCCCTCGGGTCTTCCCCAACGGCGTCTTCCCCGCCCAGAGCTACACCCTGCTAGGAGCCACCTTCACCAATCATCAGGTGATCATCCTGGTGGTGTCGGCGCTGTTGATGGTTGGTCTCTACTGGATGGTGAACCGGACCATCTTCGGGCTGCAGATCCGGGCCGTGGCCGAGAACCGGAACACGGCCAGCCTGATGGGGGTGAACGTCGACAGCACCATCTCGCTGGTGTTCGTGGTGGGGCCGGCCCTGGGGGCAGCGGCCGGGGTGATGTTCTCCATGTACTACGGCGTGGCCTTCTTCACCATGGGCTTCACCGCCGGCATCAAGGCTTTCACGGCGGCGGTGCTGGGTGGGATCGGCAATATCCCCGGCGCCATGATGGGGGGCATCCTGCTGGGACTGCTGGAAACCTTCGGCGCCGGCCTCCTTCCGGTGATTTCCGGCGGCCTTCTGGGGCCTGAGTACAAAGACATCTTCGCTTTCGTAGTACTGATCCTGGTGTTGATCTTCCGCCCAATGGGCCTGCTGGGCGAGCGTATACCGATGGAGTCGATGACGTGGAAGAGAAGCTTCTGACGCAAAAGGAGGGCGTGGCGCCCGCTGAGCTGCTCAGGCGATGGAGCCCCCTGCTCCTCCTGATCCTGCTGGCGCTGGCCCCCGTCCGCCTGGCGAGCGAGACCGCCGTCATCCGGATCCTGGATCTGATAGCGATCTACTGCCTGCTGGCCCTGGGGCTGAACGTGGTGACCGGCTTCACGGGGCTGCTGGTGCTGGGGTACGCCGCCTTCTACGCGGTGGGGGCCTACCTGTACGCCCTCCTGGCCTCGGCCCAGTTCAACATCCACTGGCCCTTCCTGCTGCTGCTGGTATCGGGCGGGCTGGCGGCGGCCCTCTTCGGGGTGCTCCTCGGGATCCCGGTCCTCCGGCTGCGGGGCGACTACCTGGCCATCGTGACCCTGGGCTTCGGGGAGATAGTGCGCATAATCTTGAACAATCTGAATCAATTGACCAACGGTCCCCAGGGGATCAGCCTGATCGACACTCCCGACATCTTCGGGTACAAGCTCTCCACCCCGACCCACGTGTACTACCTGCTGCTGGCGCTGCTGGTGCTGAGCGTGATCTTCCTTCAGAGGCTGGAGAAGTCGAGGGTTGGGCGGGCCTGGGCGGCGATCCGGGAGGACGAGGGAGCCGCTCGGGCGATGGGTGTGGATACGACGCGGCTGAAGCTGATGGCCTTCGCCATAGGGGCCTCCTTCGCGGGGCTGGCCGGGGTGGTGTTCGCGGGGCTGCAGGGCTTCGTGAGTCCGGAGAGCTTCACCTTCTGGGAGTCGATCCTGATGCTGAGCATGGTGGTGGTGGGGGGCATCGGGAGCATCCCCGGGGTGATCGTGGGTGCCATCGCCCTGATTGGCATCCCCGAGCTCCTGAGGCAATATTCGGACTACCGAATGCTGGCCTTTGGGGTGGTGATAGTGCTGATGATGATCCTGAGACCCGAGGGGATCTGGCCGAGCAGCATGATCCGGGCTGAGCTCCACGCGGGCCGAGGCGAGGAGGGCCCCGGCGCCGCCGGCGCGGAGGAGCAGGTGGGGCCCGGCGCCGGAGGAAGCCGCTGATGGGAGCGATACTGGAGGTTCGGGAAGTATCCAAGCACTTCGGCGAGCTCAAGGCGGTGGACAGGGTGTCCATGGCCGTGGAGCAGGGGCAGATCTTCGCCATCATTGGCCCCAACGGAGCCGGTAAGACCACGCTCTTCAACCTGATCACCAACAGCTACCACGCCACCTCGGGCGAGGTGCTGCTCAACGGACAACCGACCCTGAAGCTGCCGGAGTTCCGGCTGACGGAGATGGGGGTCGCGCGCACCTACCAGAACATCCGGCTGTTCGACAACATGACGGCCTTGGACAACGTGAAGGTTGGGACACACTGCCGGACCAAGAGCGGGGTGTGGGGGGCCGCACTGGCGCTGCCTGGGACCAGGCGTGAGGAGAAGGCGGCCGGCGCCCGGGCCCTGGAGTTGATGGAGTTCGTGGGCATTGCCCGATGGGCCCGCGAGATGGCCAAGAGCCTCCCATACGGGGGCCAGCGCCGCCTGGAGATAGCGCGGGCGCTGGCGACGGAGCCGAGGCTGCTGCTGCTGGATGAGCCGGCGGCGGGAATGAACCCCCAGGAGAGCGAGGATCTGATGGCGTTGATCCGGAAGATCCGCGCCACCGGCGTGACCGTGCTGCTGATCGAGCACCAGATGAAGGTGGTGATGGGGATATCCGAGAGGATCACCGTCTTGAACTATGGGGCGAAGATCGCCGAGGGCACGCCGGTGGAGATCCAGAACGATCCCCTGGTGATCGAGGCCTACCTGGGGAGGAAGAGGGAGACGGGCTTTGCTCGTAGTCGACGACGTCGCAACGAAGTACGGGCAGATAGCGGCGCTTAAAGGGATCTCCTTCCGGGTGGAACAGGGGGAGATCGTGGCGCTGATCGGGGCCAACGGGGCGGGCAAGAGCACCACGCTTCGGACCCTCTCGGGTCTGCTCAGGCCGTGGAAGGGGCGGATCCTGCTGGACGGCAGGGAGATCCAGGGATCCCGGCCGTGGGACATAGCGCGGATGGGGATAGCCCAGTGTCCCGAGGGGCGGCAGATCTTCACCAGGATGACGGTGGAGGAGAACCTGAGGATCGGGCAGTACCCGCAGCGTGGGAAGACGAAGTTTGAAGAAGAGGCCGAGCGGGTGACGGCGCTGTTTCCCCGGCTTCGGGAGCGGTGGAAGCAGGTGGGGCAGACCCTGTCGGGTGGGGAGCAGCAGATGCTGGCGATCGCCCGGGTGATGATGAGCCGGCCGAGGCTGCTGCTGCTGGACGAGCCATCCTTGGGTTTGGCGCCGATCGTAGTGGAGCGGATCTTCGAGACGATCGACGAGATCAACGCCCAAGGGACGACGATCCTGCTGGTGGAGCAGAACGCGCAGCTGGCGCTGGCGATGGCGGATCGGGCCTACGTGCTGGAGACCGGGCGGATCGTGCTGGAGGGGACCGGGGAGGAGCTGCTGGAGAACCCAGCCGTCCGAAAGGCCTACCTGGGCATCTCGTAGATAGAACAGTTGCACCACGGAGACACGGAGGGCACGGAGAGATAGAATGGCCTCACCTCCGTGCTCTCCGTGTCTGTGGTTTTCCAGTCGATCGTCGTGCAGATGGCCGAGCTGGTGGAGGGCAGGGAGCGGCATCCAGCGGTGGAGGTGATGGTGACCACCAGCCGCTTCGTGCGCGACCTGGTGCAGAAGGCCCCCTACTGGCCGGAGCTGGAGCGCTTCGGGGTGCGAGTCATGGTGGACAGCTGCATCCTGCACATGCCCGTGCTCCGTCCCGAGGCTCGGGTCCTGATGACCAACTCCGGCAAGTATGCCTACTACATCCCCGGCCTGCTGGGTCGCCAGGTGGCCTTCGGCAGCCTGGTCGATTGCGTCCGGTCGGCCGTGCTGGGGCGGGTTTACCGCTCGGT
>JAMCTB010000126.1:0-5077 GCA_023380955.1 Chloroflexota bacterium
GGAAGAGTTCCTGGTCGCCTCTACCGGCGTCATCGGCGTTCCGCTGCCCATCGAGAGGGTGGATGCCGGCATCCAGCAGCTGAAGCTGCGGCCCGACGGCGGCCACGACGCCGCCCAGTGCATCATCACCACCGACACCAGGCGGAAGGAGTCGGCCGTCGAGGTCTCGGGTCAGGGCTTCAGCTTCCGGATGGGCGCCATAGCCAAGGGCGCCGGGATGATCCACCCGAACATGGCCACCATGTTCTGCTTCGTGACTACCGACGCCGCGGTGGAGCCGGCCTTCTTGGACCAGGCCCTCCGGCGGGCGGTCGACGTCTCCTTCAACATGATCTCCGTCGACGGCGATATGAGCACCAACGACACCACCCTGGTGCTGGCCAACGGGTTGGCCGGAACGCCGACCCTGGCGGCCGGCACCCCCGGCGGCGAGGCTTTCGAGAAGGCCTTGACGGAGGTCTGCATCCGGATGGCGAAGGCCATCGCAGCCGACGGCGAGGGGGCCACGCGGCTGATCGAGGCAACGGTGGAGGGTGCGGAGAGCGAGCGAGACGCGCGCGTGGCGGCCCGGGCCATCGTCTCCTCGAACCTGCTCAAGTCGGCGGTGTACGGCGGCGACCCCAACTGGGGCCGCGTTGCCTGCGCGGCCGGCTACTCCGGTGCGAAGCTCGACGAGTCGAAGCTCGACGTAACCATCGCCGGCTTTCCTACCCTACGGCAGGGACGCGTCCTGGACTTCGACGCCAAGGCGGCCAGCAATGCCCTGCGCCGGCCCGAGGTGCGCATCGTCGTGAATCTCAATCTTGGGAGCTACAGGGCCACCGCCTGGGGCTGCGACCTTACCGAAGAGTACGTGGTCATCAACAGCAAGTACACCACCTGACATCGTCATCCTGGGCATGGTTCACTAGGGCGCGAGATCGGGTGACAGTTGCGGGAGGGCGAGCCTCCCGGCGAGCCGGCTCAGCAGGAGCTTCGCCCTCCCGCACTGTGACCGCGTCCGTGAACCATCCCTCATCCTGAGTGAAGCGAAGGACCAATCTGTCGTAGAGACGCGACATGTCGCGTCTCTACGAAATGGCGGGTAACAGCCGATGGAGAAGCCGGACGGGATCGCCGAAATCCTGATCGAGGCCATTCCCTACATCAATCGCTTCATAGGCAAGACCATCGTCGTCAAGATGGGCGGCAGCACCATGGAGTCGGACCAGACGGTGCTGCAGGACGTGGCCTCCCTGAAGCGGCTCGGGATCAATCCGGTCCTGGTGCACGGGGGTGGGCCCGAGATCTCCGACTGGATGCGGCGGGTGGACAAGAAGCCCCAGTTCGTCGAGGGTTTGAGGGTTACCGATCAGGAGACCCTGGACATCGCCACCATGGTCCTCCGGGGCAAGGTGAACGCCGAGCTGGTGGGCCGCCTCAATGGGAATGGGGTGCCGGCCGTGGGGCTGTGCGGGGCGGATGCGGGCCTCTTCCAGGCCGTGCAGCGGGATAAGCGACTCGGCTTCGTGGGGGATGTGACGCGGGTGGATCTCCGGCTTCTCTCCTCTCTGACGGCTCACGGGTACCTGCCGGTGGTGGCCCCCATCGCCCTGGGCGAGGGCGGACAGCTGCTAAACGTAAACGGCGACACCGCGGCCGGGGAGCTGTCGGCGGCGCTCTGTGCGGAGAAGCTGATCTTCTTCACCGACGTGCCCGGGATCCAGGACAAGGAGGGGAAGCTGCTGGCCCAGGTGAAGGCCGGCCAGGCCGAGCAGTTGATCAGCTCCGGCACGGTCACGGGAGGGATGATCCCCAAGGTTCGGGCCTGCATCAAGGCCCTGACCACCACGGGGCGAGCGCACATCATCGACGGGCGAGTGCCTCACGCGCTGTTGAAGGAACTGTTTACGGACGCCGGCGTCGGCACCATGATCGTGGCTGCTTGAAGTAGAGTTGGGCAGGGAGGTGTGACGTGGCGATTTCCCCCGTTGTGATGAATGCTCTGAAGAGGGCGGCCCTGGCCGGCTTCATCGCCGCCCTGACGGTCTTCATGGACGAGGTGAGGAAGTCCGAGGAACGGCAGCGGGAGCGGGAGCGGAAGGGCAAGTAGGAGGTGTTGTAATGGCCGACTGGCGGGAGTTGGAGAGCAAGCTGTACATGGGGGTATTCCGGCGAACGCCCCTGGTGATCGTGCGGGGCGAGGGGAGCCGGGTGTGGGACGAAACCGGTCGGTCCTACCTGGACCTAGTGGCCGGATGGGCCGTGAACAGCCTGGGCCACTGCCACCCCATGGTGGTGGAGGCCGTGCGCAAACAGGTGGGGACCCTGATCCAGACCTCCAATCAGTACTACACCATACCCCAGCTGGAGCTGGCCCAACTGCTGGTGGACAACTCCCCCATGGATCGGGTGTTCTTCTCCAACAGTGGCGCCGAGGCCAACGAGGGGGCCGTCAAGCTGGCCAGGAAGTATGGCAAGACCAGGCTGAACGGCGCCTACGAGGTCATCACCACCCTGAAGTCCTTCCACGGCCGGACCCTGGCCATGGTGGCCGCCACCGGCAAGCCGGCCTATCAGAAGGATTTCGTTCCCCTGCCGGCCGGCTTCGTGAACGTTGCCTTCAACGACATGGACGCCGTGGTGCAGGCTACCACCGACAAGAGCTGCGCCGTCATGCTGGAGCCGATCCAGGGTGAAGGCGGCGTCAACATTCCCGACGAGCAGTATCTGGCCGACCTTCGGGCCTGGTGCACCGAGCGGAAGCTGCTGCTGATCGTGGATGAGATCCAGACGGGTGTGGCCCGCACGGGGACCCTGTGGGGCTACCAGCAGTTCGGCATCGAGCCCGACGTGATGACGCTGGCCAAGGGGCTGGCCGGTGGAGTGGCCATCGGCGCTTTCCTGTGCAAGGAGGAGTTCTCGGTGCTGGAGCCCGGCGATCATGGCTCCACCTTTGGCGGGAACCCCCTGGCCTGCGCGGCGGGTGCGGCGGTAATGCAGTACGTCGTGGAGAACGACCTGTCGGGCCAGGTTCAGCGGGTCGGGGCTCACCTGATGGATCGGCTGCTCAGCTTGAAGGCGAGGCATCCCGAGATCAGCGACGTGCGGGGGCGGGGATTGCTGTCGGCCATAGAGTTCGACGAGGACAAGGCCCCTCAGCTGCTGGCCCGCTGCCTCGAGCGTGGGGTGCTGATCAACTCGGTGTCGCCGAGGATCCTGCGACTGATGCCCGCTCTCACCATCACCGAGGCCGAGATCGACGAGGCGCTGGGCATCCTGGAATCCGCTCTCTAGGAGGTTGAGGGGGTGAGCCTTGGGCTCACCCCCTCAACCTCCTTAACTTTGCCACTGGCTGCTGTCTTTTCCGTGGGCGCCCGAGAGGTCGTGGGTGGGAAGGAGGTTCCCAGTCGCTGCCTCTCCGCGGTGGTGCACCCTCCTCACACCGCTCCCCAGGTCGATGTACTCGGTCGTCTCGGGGATCGTCTCCCCCTCTTCGATGACGTCCACTCGGGCCAGCTGAAACTGCTCTTCCGTCAGATTGTTCTTGATCGCGTCGGGCAGAGCCGCGTACCGCAGTTCCCTGAGAGCCACGCTCCGCTACCCCCTTCACCCATGAATCCCAGTGGAGGGGCGGGCGGCAATAAGTGTGCCTACTCGGGGGATTGGCCCCGCTCCTCGCATTCGATCTCGCCGATCTTCTGGACGCGGCGGGCATGGCGCTCTTCGCCGGTGAACTCGGCGGCTACCCAACTCTTCACGATGTCCAGGGCGGGGCCGGCCCCGACCACCCTCTGCCCCATGCAGAGCACGTTGGCGTCGTTGTGCTCCCGGCTGGCGTGGGCGCTGAAGGTATCGTGGCAGAGGGCCGCCCTGATCCCCTTCACCTTGTTGGCGGTGATGCACATGCCGATGCCGGTGCCGCAGATCAGGATCCCCCGGTCGAACTCCCCGGATGCCACGGCCTCTGCCACCGGGCGAGCGACGTCCGGGTAGTCTACGGGCCAGGTGTCGGAGCCTCCGAAATCCTGCACCTGGATAGACAGCTCCTTCAGGAGAGCCATGATCTCCTTCTTCAGGCTCAACCCGGCGTGGTCGCTTCCTATGGCAATTCTCACCTGGCGGTCTCCCTTCGTTTCGTCCTGAGGCATCTACCCTCGTCTATATCTTACCATCGACCTTCAATGGGCCGATCAGCGCTGCCAACGCCTCCACGGGCACGGCGCCGGGCCTGCGGACGGTCGGCGGGGTGGTGGTCAGATCCACCACAGTGGAATCGCGGCCGCCCGGGCAGGGTCCGCCGTCGATGATCAGGGCGACCCGATCGCCGATTTGTCGGTCCACCTCTTCGGCGGTGATGGGGCTGGGAGCCCCGGACAGGTTGGCGCTGGTCGTGGCCAGGGGAGTACCGACCTCGGCGATGAGGGCACGAGGGATGGGGTGATCGGGCACCCGTATCCCGACGGTGGGGATCGAGGCCAGCCCGGCCTCCAGGATCTCCTCCCTCCAGGGTACGACTATGGTCAGTCCACCCGGCCAGAAGCGGCGAGCCAGCAGTTCCAGATCGGGACCCCGGTAGTCGGTGACTGCGGGGAGCTGCTCCGGTCCGGAGAGCAGCAGGGCGATGGCCTTGTGGCCGGGGCGCTCCTTGATGGCGTAGAGCCTCCGGACTGCCTCGGGATCCCAGCTGTAGGCGCCGATGCCGTAGACGGTGTCGGTGGGGAAGGCTACCACTTCGCCCGCTCGGATCAGCGCCGCAGCCCTGGTAATGAGTTCTCTCTGGGCGGTCTGCTCGGCGGGCCAGGGGACGACGTTGGCTCTCTGCTTGTGTGGCACTTACACCCCCCGCATCATCCTATCTCCACGGATAGGATCCTCTCGAAACCGGCGTAGTCATTGAGCACCCGGACGGAGGCGCCGGGATAGAGCCGGGCGGCGGCCCCCGACAGTTGGCCGCCCTGGCCATCGCCGATCTCGAAGAGGAGGGCGGCGGGGGGCTCAACCCTGGCGACCGCCTCCTGCAGCGCCCGGCGGATCGGTTCCGTGCCGTCGGGGCCCCCATCCAGGGCCTCTCGGGGCTCGTAGTCCCGCACGTCGG
>JAMCTB010000126.1:5087-7014 GCA_023380955.1 Chloroflexota bacterium
TCTCCGCCGAGGGGATGTAGGGCAGGTTGGCCACCAGTAGGTCGATCCTCTCGCCCACTCCCCGGAGCAGGTCCCCCTGTCGAAAGTCGATCCGGTCTATCACCCCGTGGAGGAGGGCGTTGGCCCGGGCCACTTTCAGCGCCTCAACCGACCGATCCACGGCGATGACGCGAAGCCTCGGCTGGCGCATGGCCAGCACCACCGCGACGGCCCCGGAGCCGGTGCCAAGGTCTACCGCCAGCAGGTCGCGCGCCTTCGCCGCAAGCAGTCGGGCGGAAGCGGAAAGGGCGTGATCCACCAGCAGCTCGGTCTCGGGTCGAGGGATCAGAACGGAGGGGCTCACCTCGAAGTCGAGCCCGTAGAACTCCCGGCGTCCCACCAGGTAGGCTTCGGGCTCGTGGGCGGCCCTTCGGGCCAGGTAGTCGAGGAAAAGGAGCCGGCAGTCGGGGGGCATCGCCGCCTCGGGATGGGCTACGACCCATGCCCTGGAGACCCCGAGCGCCTCGGCCATCAGAAGCCGCGCCTCGTCGGCCGGCGAGGGGATTCCTGCCCTCGCCAATCGATGGTTGGCCTGAGCCAGCAACTCTCCCACCGTCTCGGAGCCGCTAATGCCGTCCATCCTGTTGACGCAGTCCCTCTGTCAATTCCTGCGATCGCCGGCAGGAGCCGGCTCCTACGGCTCAGACGGCCACGGCCTGTGGCCGGCCCAGGGCGGCCGCCACCAGGGCGTCGATGATCGCCTCAATCTCCCCCTGAAGGATCGATGGCAGGTTGTGGACCGTGAGGCCGATCCGGTGGTCGGTGAGCCGATCCTGCGGGAAGTTGTAGGTCCGGATCTTCTCGCTCCGCTCGCCCGTTCCCACCTGAGCCCGGCGGGCTTCCCCAATGGCGGCGGCGTGCTTCTCCTGCTCCAGGCTGTACAGCCTGGCTCGCAGCACCGACATCGCCTTGATCTTGTTCTTGAGCTGCGACTTCTCGTCCTGGCAGGTCACCACCAGCCCCGTGGGGAGGTGGGTGATGCGGACGGCGGAGTCGGTGGTGTTCACGCTCTGGCCACCGTGGCCGGTGGAGCGGTAGACGTCGATCCGGAGCTCCTCGTCCTTGATCTCCACCTCCACCTCGTCGGCCTCGGGCAGCACGGCCACCGTGGCCGTGGAGGTGTGGATCCGCCCTCCGGACTCGGTCACCGGGATCCGCTGGACCCGGTGAACCCCGCTCTCGAACTTCAGCCGGCTGTAGGCACCCTTGCCCACAACCTCGAAGATCACCTCTTTGAAGCCCCCGATGCCGGTCTCGCTGCTGTTCAGCAGCTCCACCTTCCAGCCCTTGGACTCGGCGTAGCGGGTGTACATGCGGAACAGATCGCCGGCGAAGAGTGCAGCTTCGTCACCACCCGTCCCGGCGCGGATCTCGACGATCACGTCCCGCTCGTCGTTGGGGTCCTTGGGCCGGAGGACCTCCAGCATCTTCTCCTCGAGCCGTTCCTTGCGGCCTTCGAGGCCGTCCAGCTCCTCCCGGATCAGATCCGCCATTTCGGGGTCACCGCGGGATTCCTCCAGCAGATCGCGGTTCTCCTCGATCTGCTGCTGGATCTGGCAGTACTCCCGATAGAGGCCTACCGGCTCCTGTATCTTCGATTGCTCGCGACCGAGCTTCTGTAGCTGCTCCGGATCGGAAGCGATCTCGGGTCGAGACAGCATCTCTGCTATCTCGTCGTACCGCTTCTCCATCTCGGCTATGCGCTCAAACAATGGTAATCACCCCTTTGCCGGCAGGAGCCGCTCCAGGGCTGTTGGTCGGGGCTCCTGCCATTGCCTGCTCTCCACCATGTCCCGGACGGTTACGGTGCCCTCCTGAACCTCTTGCTGTCCCAATATGAAAGCGAAGCGAGCCCCCACGTTGTTGGCCTGCTTCAGCTGCGCCTTGA
>JAMCTB010000127.1:0-14125 GCA_023380955.1 Chloroflexota bacterium
CGACGACGCCTTAGAGGCTATCGAGCAATCTCCCATCAAGCAGGTGGTGGTATCCAACACTATCCCCCTGGAACGGGAAACGGGCTCCAGGAAGCTGGAGGTCCTGAGCGTTGGTCCGTTGATCGCCGAGTCCATCCTTCGAATTCACAAGGACATCTCACTGAGCAGCCTATTTGGCTAGAGAAGTTGGAGGTTTCCAACTAGAGGATCTGGTAGACGTGGACGTTTGGACGAGTCTGAGTGCGCTGCTGATACTGCTGGCACTGGTGGTTGGAAGCTCCGCGGGATACGGGGCACTGCTGAAGCTGAATAAGGGCCGCCTCCGCTACCTGGCCGGCGAGGGCGTGCCCCGCGCCCGCTACCTGTTGGGGCTGATGGAGGAGGGTGCGACCCTGGAGAGCTCCCTGGCAGCGGCCAATGGGGTTAGCCTGGCGCTGAGCGCCGTGGTGCTCACCCTGCTGGTCGGTGAGTACTTCGGTTTCGATACCACAGGCGGATTCCTCGCCGGTTGCCTGGCCCTCCTGGGGCTGCTCTGGGTGCAGCTGTCCTCGAGAGCCGTCGGCTCTCTGCACCCGGACGATACCCTCATCCTGCTACAGGGTCCGATGCGGGTGGGCAACCTCCTGCTCAGGCCCGTTACGATGCCGCTGCGGGCGCTGACCCGCCTGGTGCTTCCGATGGATCGGGAGTTGATCGCCGGGATCGGCACGGCGAGCGACGAGGAGCTGAGGATGATAGTCGATGCCGCGGAGGAGAAAGGAACTCTCGAGGAGGAAGAGAGGGAGATGATCCACGGCATCTTCGAGATGGGGGATCGCACGGCGAAGGAGATCCTGGTGCCTCGGGTGGACGTGGCGGCTGTGGAGGCGAGCGAGCCGCTGCGGCAGGTGCTGGAGACCATCAAGTCCAAGGGCCACTCCCGGATACCGATCTACGAGGAGACCATCGACAATATCGTGGGGATAGTCTACGCGAAGGATCTCCTCCGCCACATGGACGGCGGGTCTTTGGAGGAGCCGGCTCGAAGCCTCAGCCGGCCGCCGCACTTCATCCCCGAGTCGAAGAAGATCAACGAGTTGCTCCACGAGATGCAGCAGGGCAAGGTGCACATGGCCATCGTGGTGGACGAGTACGGCGGCACCGCGGGGGTGGTCACCATCGAGGACCTGTTGGAGGAGATCGTCGGCGAGATCCAGGACGAGTACGACCTGGAGGAGAAGCCGATCGAGAGGCTGGGCGACCAGGAAGCGATCTTCGACGCCCGGGTGAGCATCCACGACGTCAACGAAACCCTGTCGGTCACCCTGGCCGACGGTGAGTACGACACCGTCGGTGGCCTGGTGTACGACCGGCTGGGGAAGATCCCCGTGGTGGGGGACAAGATAGAGGTCGACGGCCTGTCCATCACGGTCCTCTCTACGGCCGGCAAGCGGATCAAGAAGGTGAAGATGCGGGTTGAGCCGGCGCCGGCACCTGAGAGGGGGTAGCATCGGTGGAGTTGGCCGACCCGATCGTCCGGAAGATGCGAGAGCTGGCCTGGGCCGCCTCGGAGCAGGCCTACGTCCCCTACAGTGGCTTCAAGGTGGGGGCGGCGGTGCTGGTGGAGGGAGGCGAGCTGTTTGCCGGCTGCAACGTGGAGAACGCCTCCTACTCCCTCACGATCTGCGCCGAGCGGAACGCCCTCTTCCAGGCAGTTGCCCGAGGCCACAGGCGGGTCCTGGCCGTCGCCATCTACACCCCAACCGCGGAGCCCTGCCCGCCGTGCGGTGCCTGCCGCCAGGCGCTGATCGAGTTCGGGCCCGATGTCGAGGTGTTCAGCTTTGGCGCCACCGCCGAGCAGTTTCACGCTCGTTTGAGCGATCTGCTCCCCCACTCCTTCTCCTCGAAGGAGCTGCGCTAGCCCTTCCTGGACCCGGCAGGCTCCTGCCGGAGAGGCGGCTCAGAAGTTGCTGAGCGGCCTCCCCGGCTCTGCGGACCATCGACCGGGGGTCAAGAGGCCGTGCGTTCCCCGGGGACCGCCGATGGGGCCGAGGGCATAGATCTCACAGGAGGCCGAACAATGAAGGTCGACATAATCACCCTGTTCCCGGGCATGTTCCGCGGCCTGCTGGAGGAGAGCATCCTCGGCCGGGCGAGGGATCGAGGGCTGCTGGAGATCGGGGTTCACAACCTGCGCGACTTCGCGACGGGCCGGCACCAGGTGGTGGACGACTACACCTTCGGCGGCGGTCCTGGCATGGTGCTGAAGCCGGAGCCGATCTTCGCCGCGGTGGAGTCACTCCGCCGGGAAGGCTCTCGGGTCGTGCTGATGAGCCCCCAGGGGCGGGTGTTTCGCCAGGCGATCGCGCAGCAGCTGTCCCGGTTGGAGCACCTTGTGCTGCTGTGTGGCCACTACGAGGGGGTGGACGAGAGGGTTCGGGAGCAGCTGGTGGACGACGAGCTGTCCATCGGGGACTACGTCCTGACGGGCGGGGAGCTGGCCGCGATGGTGGTGGTAGACGCGGTGACCAGGCTGATCCCCGGGGTGCTGGGCGGCGAGGAATCCACCCTGGAAGAGTCCTTCGCGGCGGGGTTGTTAGAGTACCCCCATTACACCCGTCCGGCCAGCTTCCGCGGCTGGGAGGTGCCGGAGGTGCTGCTCTCGGGGGATCACGCTCGAGTAGCCCGATGGCGGCGGGAGCAGAGCCTGCTGCGCACCCTGCGGAGGCGCCCGGAGCTGCTCCGGCCAGAGCGCTGGGAGGAGCTGCGCAAGCTGGGACTGATCTAGTACACGACCACAGAGAAGGTGACATGTACTGTCATGCTGAGCGCAGCGAAGCATCTCCCCCGTGGCGAGAGGAGATCCTTCGCTGTCGCTCAGGATGACACCTGTCAGAACCATCGTGGCGGGGGAGTAGTAGGTTCGTTGACTTTGCCCTGGGCGTCGGATATCATTTCGGTCAGGATGGGGGCCTCTCGCCCGCTATGTGGCGAGAAGGTCTTTTTTCTGAGGAGGAAAGCTTTTGGGCCGTCCCGTACCTGACATGGACACCATCGTCTCCCTCTGCAAGAGACGAGGTTTCATCTTCCCTAGCAGTGAGATCTACGGCGGTTTCGCCAGCACCTGGGACTACGGACCTCTCGGGAGTCTGCTAAAGAGCAACGTCAAGGCGGCCTGGACCAGGAGTGTGGTCCAGGAGCGCGATGACATGGTTCTCATCGACGCAGCCATCCTGATGGCCCCGCAGGTGTGGCGTGCCTCCGGTCACCTCGAGAGCTTCACCGATCCCCTGGTGGACTGCCTGGTGTGCAGGCAACGGTTTCGGGCCGATCACCTGGAAACCGATCGGTGCCCCGCTTGTGGCGGCGAGCTGACCGAGGCCCGGCAGTTCAACATGATGTTCAAGACCTTCGTGGGGCCTGTGGAGGACGAAGCTTCCGTGGCCTACCTGCGACCGGAGACGGCGCAGGGTATCTTCGTCAACTTCAAGAACGTCCAGACCACTACGCGCCGCAAGCTCCCCTTCGGCATCGCTCAGGTGGGCAAGGCCTTCCGAAACGAGATCACGCCGGGCAACTTCACCTTCCGGACCCGCGAGTTCGAGCAGATGGAGATCGAGTACTTCGTTACCCCCGGGAGCGACGAGGAGTGGCACCGGAAGTGGGTCGAGGATCGAAGGGGCTGGTACAGCCGCTACGGGATGCGAGAGGAGAACCTGCAGCTGCGGGAGCACGCCCGCGAGGAGTTGGCCCACTACGCCAAGGCGACGGTGGACATCGAGTACCACTTCCCGTTCGGCTGGTCGGAGCTGGAGGGCATCGCCAACCGAACCGATTTCGACCTGCGGCAGCACCAGGCCGCCAGCGGTGAGGATCTGACCTACTTCGAGGAGCAGACCCGGGAGCGGTTCCTCCCCTACGTGATCGAGCCCTCGGCCGGCGCCGATCGGGCGACTTTGGCTTTTTTGGTCGACGCCTACGATGAGGAGCCGGACAAGGAAGAGACACGAGTGGTGATGCGTTTCCACAAGGATCTCGCCCCGATCAAGGTGGCCTTCCTACCCCTCTCTCGCAAGCCCGATCTGGTAGACCTGACCAAGAAAGCACAGAAGCTGGTCCGTCCGTTGCTGATGACGGCCTACGATGACACCCAGAGCATCGGCCGCCGCTATCGAAGGCAGGACGAGATCGGCACACCCTACTGCGTCACTATCGACTTCCAGAGTTTGGAAGATAACGCCGCAACCATCCGCGAGAGGGACACCATGACGCAGGTGCGGGTTCCCATCGATGAGTTGCCCGCCTGGTTTGCCGACGCCTACAAGCCGTGACTGGAGTCGGACAGCGTGCCCTGGGAGTGCCCGCCACCGGTGCAGAGGGTATCGGGCCGTGCGGTACTCCGGGTGTCCGCAATAAGTAGGAGGAGAGAAACCCTATGGCTCAGACCCAGACATCGAGCAAGCCCTCATCCACCGGGAAGAAGTGGGTGTATCTCTTCGAGGAGGGGGAGGGATCCTGGCGCGACCTCCTCGGGGGTAAAGGTTCAGGGCTAGCTTCCATGACCAAAGCGGGGCTGCCGGTGCCCCCCGGCTTCACCATCACCACGGAGGCCTGCAACGAGTTCCTGGCCATCGGGGAGCGGTTTCCTGAGGGCATGTGGGACCAGGCGATGTCGGCCCTGAAAGAGGTGGAGCGGAAGACCGGCAAGAAGCTGGGCGATCCGAACAATCCGCTGCTGGTGTCGGTCCGCTCGGGCGCCAAGTTCTCCATGCCCGGCATGATGGACACGGTGCTGAACCTGGGCCTCAACGATGAGACCGTCAAGGGGCTGGCCGCCCTCACCCGCGACGAGCGCTTCGCCTACGATGCCTACCGGCGGTTCATCTCGATGTTCGGCCGCATCGTCATGGGGATCGAAGGCGGCAAGTTCGAGCACGTCCTCGACCAGTACAAGGAGAGGACCGGAGTCAAGTCCGACGCCGAGCTGAGCGCCGACAGCCTGAAGAGGATCGTCGAGGAGTACAAGGTCATCTTCAAGGCGGCGACCGGCAGCGACTTCCCCACCGATCCCTACGAACAGCTCCGGCTGGCCATCAGGGCCGTGTTTGGTTCCTGGAACGGCAAGCGTGCCATCGACTACCGCAACTACAACAAGATCCCCCACACCCTGGGCACCGCGGTCAACGTTCAGACCATGGTCTTCGGGAACATGGGGAACGACTCGGGCACCGGCGTGGCCTTCACCCGCAATCCTTCGACGGGTGAGAAGGCGCTGTACGGCGAGTTCCTGATCAACGCCCAGGGCGAGGACGTGGTGGCCGGCATCCGGACCCCGGAGCCGATCGCCCGCTTGCAGGACGAGCTGCCCCAGGTGGCGCAGCAGTTCAAGGAGATCGCGCAGCGACTGGAGAGCTACTACCGCGACATCCAGGACATGGAGTTCACTGTCGAGCGTGGGAAGCTGTACATGCTGCAGACCCGCTCCGGCAAGAGGACGGCTCAGGCCGCGGTGAAGATCGCCGTCGACATGGTGAAGGAGGGGATCATCACCCCCGAAGAGGCCATCATGCGGGTGGAGCCCGGCCACGTGGTGCAGCTGCTGCTGCCCGGGTTCGATCCGAGCGCCAAGGATGGTGCCGCCCGGGAGGGCAGGATGCTGACCAAGGGGCTGAACGCCTCCCCCGGCGCGGCTGTGGGCAAGGCCGTTTTCGACCCTGACAGGGCGGAAGAGTGGGGCAACGCCGGACAGAGGGTGGTGCTGGTCCGCACCGAGACCTCTCCGGACGACGTCCATGGGATGATCGCCGCCCAGGGTGTGCTCACCGCCCGCGGCGGCGCAACCAGCCACGCGGCCGTGGTGGCTCGGGGCATGGGCAAGCCCTGCGTGTCCGGTGCCGAGGGGGTCGTGGTGGACGGGGAGCGCCGCCAGTTCACTGCCGGCGGCAAGGTGGTGAAGGAGGGCGACGTCATCTCCATCGACGGCGCCACCGGCGAGGTGTTCGTGGGTGAGATCCCGGTTCGGGCCCCCAGCTTCGGCGAGCTGAAGGATCTGGACCAGATCCTGAAGTGGGCCGACGAGAAGCGGCGGCTGGGCGTGTGGGCCAACGCGGACTATCCGCGCGATGCCATAAAGGCTCGGGAGTACGGCGCCGAGGGGATCGGCCTCTGCCGCACCGAGCACATGTTCATGGAGACCGACCGGCTCCCCATCGTCCAGAAGATGATCCTCGCGGCCCCGGAAGCCGCGCGCCTCGGTGCCGAGCTGGAGAAGGCCAAGGCCGACCTGGCTTCGGCCACGGCGGACCGCAAGGGCGCTCTGCAGGAGCGAATCGCCGAGCTGGAGAGGGAGGCCTCGGGCCCTCTCAGCTCCTACCGGTCGGCTCTCGACGAGCTGCTTCCCATTCAGAAGGGGGACTTCGTCGGTATCTTCCGGGCGATGGCCGGCCTGCCCGTCATCATCCGGACCATCGACCCGCCGCTCCACGAGTTCCTCCCCGACCACGAGACCCTGCTGGTCGAGGTCACGGAGCTGAGGCTGAGGGGCGATCGGCCCCAGGAGCTGGCTCAGAAGGAGCGGCTGCTCCAGGCCGTCGGATCGATGCGCGAGGCGAACCCGATGCTGGGGCTGCGGGGATGCCGCCTGGGCATTCTCTACCCGGAGATCGTAGAGATGCAGGTACGGGCTATCGTCGGGGCAGCCTGCGAGCTGACCAAGGAGGGGGTCGTCGTCAAGCCCGAGATCATGATCCCGCTGGTCGGCCACATCAACGAGCTGCACCTGGTCCGGGGGCAGGTGGAGCACATCGCGCAGCAGGTCATGAAGGAGTACGGCGTACAGGTCCACTACAAGGTCGGGACGATGATCGAGATCCCGCGGGCCGCTTTGACCGCGGACGAGATCGCCAGGGATGCCCAGTTCTTCAGCTTCGGCACCAACGACCTGACCCAGACCACCTTCGGCTTCTCCCGGGACGATGCCGAGGGCAAGTTCCTGCTGCAGTACGTGGATCGGAAGATCCTGCCGGTGAACCCGTTCCAGACCCTGGATCGGAACGGCGTCGGCAAGCTGATCAAGATGGCCGTCGAGTTGGGGCGCGGAACTCGGGGCGATCTCGAGGTCGGCATCTGCGGCGAGCATGGAGGGGATCCCAGCTCCATCGAGTTCTGCCATCAGGTGGGGCTCAACTACGTGAGCTGCTCCCCCTTCCGGGTTCCGGTTGCCCGTCTGGCGGCCGCTCAAGCGGCACTCGGGCAGGCCGAGAAGGACAAGTAGCATTCGAGGAGGGGCGGGTCGTCCCCGACCCGCCCCTACAAGGCACCAGCCGGTGATTCCCCCTCCCGGGGACCATGCCGGCGTAGATCGCCAGGTGGTGGCCGGGTTGTGGGCCTCTCTGAAGGGACTTTGCCGTGGAAACCGTCCGTGAACGCTTGGAGAAGGGCGAGGAGAGGTTATCGCCTTTGGCGGCTCGAGCCAGCCTCAGCCGGGGCAGGCAGACTCCCGAGGATGAGTGCCCGTGGAGGCTCTCCTTTCAGCGTGACCGGGACCGAATCCTCCATTGCAAAGCGTTTCGGCGGCTGAAGCACAAGACCCAGGTGTTCGTCGCGCCGGCCGGAGACCACTACCGCACCCGGCTGACCCACACCCTCGAGGTGTCTCAGATCGCCCGGACCATCGCTCGGGCTCTCAACCTGAACGAGGATCTGACCGAGGCCATAGCCATGGGTCACGACCTCGGCCACACACCCTTCGGGCACGCCGGCGAGGGGGCGTTGAACGGCCTGATGCCCGGGGGCTTCCACCACAACGAGCAAAGCCTGCGAGTGGTCGAGGTGCTGGAGAAGTCCGGTCGTGGGCTGAACCTGACCTGGGAGGTGCGCGACGGCATCCTCCTGCACAGCAAGGTGCGGCAGAGTATCGCCGCCAGCACCGGTAGTGTTCCATCCACGCTGGAAGGCCAGATCGTGCGGGTGGCTGATAGCATCGGCTACGTGAACCACGACCTGGAGGACGCCATACGAGCCGGGGTCATCGCGGAGTCCGACGTGCCCCGGACCGTGGTCTCGAAGCTGGGAGTCACCGGCCGGCAGAGGATAAACGCCATGGTGGTCGACATCATCACCAACTGCTGGCCCGTGGTGGAGGGGAGACTGCCCGAGACAGAGGCTCAGAGCGGACTCGTTATCCGTCCCAGCTTAACTATGTTAAGCTATATTGACGCTCTTCGTGAGTTCCTGTTTCAGCGGGTGTACCTTTCCGGTTTCGCCAAGGATCAGGGCTCGAAGGCTACCTACCTGGTTCGAGAGCTGTTCAACTACTACAAAGCCCACCCCTCCGATCTTCCGTCCGATCTGGGCAGCCACCTGGCGGGCGAGCCGGTGGAACGGGTGATATGCGACCACATTGCCAGCATGACGGACCGCTACGCGCTGCAGACCTACAAGCAGCTGTTCGTGCCAGAGGGATGAAGGCGCGGCGTGCAGCGACCGACTATTAGACGTGAGGGCGGACCGGTTGCCGCCGAAGGTTCAGCCCTCACCCCGACCCTCTCCCAAGGGGAGAGGGAGAGTCGCAGGGGCGGGGCTAGATGGCAGGGGATGTAGTCGACCAGATAAAGGCCAGGCTGGACGTAGTCGACGTCGTCTCCGAGAAGGTCGTGCTGAAGAAGGCGGGGAAGACGCTGAAGGGGTTGTGCCCCTTCCACGTGGAGAAGACGCCCTCCTTCATAGTCTTCCCAGAGACGGGCACCTGGCACTGCTTCGGATGTGGCGCCGGCGGCGACCTATTCAACTTCGTCATGCAGAGCGAGAATCTGGGCTTTCCGGAAGCCCTCTCCCTGCTGGCTTCCCGAGCCGGCGTTGAGCTGCAGAGGGGGCAGCGAGAAAGCCACTCCGACGAAGGCGTCGCAAAGCTATATGCGGTTAACGATGCCGCGGCCGTCTACTTCCGTTCGATGCTGGATAGCCCCGCCGGGTCCCGCACGAGAGGCTACCTTCAGGATCGTGGGATCTCGACCGACAGCGTGGACCAGTTCCAGCTCGGCTTTGCGCCGGACGCCGGAGCGGGTCTGGCCCACCACTTGCTGCAACAAGGCTTTGGAAGATCGGAGGTCCTGGAGGCAGGACTGGCCGGGGAGAACGAGTCCGGAGGGCTGTACGACCGATTCCGGGGGCGTTTGATCTTCCCGATACGGGACCCCGGGGGGAAGCTGGTGGGGTTCGGCGGCCGGGCGCTGGCCAAGGAGGCTCAACCCAAGTATCTGAACACCCCTCAGACCCCACTTTTCGACAAGGGGGGGTGCCTCTACGCCGTCGATCGGGCCAAGCAGGAGATCCGGCACACCGGGCAGGCGGTGATCGTGGAGGGCTACGTGGATGCCCTCATGGCCCATCAGCACGGTTTTCGGAACGTGGTGGCCGCGCTGGGCACCGCCGTGACCGACCGGCAGCTATCGCTGTTGAAGAAGTGGGCCTCCGAGCTCTGTTTTGCCCTGGATCCCGACGAGGCGGGTCAGGCGGCGACCGCAAGAGGGCTGGCCGTGGCGATGGACGCCCTGGAGCGGAGCGCGACGCCGGTTCCCACCTGGAAGGGGCTGGTCGAGTACGTCTACAAGCTGAAGACCTCCATCAAGATCATCGGTCTGCCGGCAGGGAAGGACCCGGACGACGTGATACGGGAAGGGCCGGCCCAATGGCGCCAGCTGGTGCAGAGCGCCGTCCCTGTGGAGGAGTTCTTCCTGGAGAGGGTCCGGCGAAAGCACGACCTGTCCACCGCCGGTGGCAAGGCGGCCGCGGTGGAAGAGGCGATGGCGGTGATCGGCGAGATCCCGGAGCCGGTGCAGCAAGCCCATTACGTGCAGCGGCTGGCGGCGATGGTTGGCATCGAAGAGTCCATCCTGCTCCAGCAGGCACACCAGCGCCATCGCCGGAGGCCGGAGGCTGCTGCTGCTGCCCCTCGCCGTGTCGAGGATCAGCCGGGGGCAGATCTAGAGGCCTACTGCCTGGCCATGATCCTGAAGAGTCCTGCTCTGTTGGAGAAGGAGCCGAGGCTGAGGGCAGAGCACTTCGTCGATCCGACCTATCGGGAGCTGTTCCGGAGGATCCTGGAGCAGTGGGACGCCAGGAGGGGGGAGACGGAGGCAGCCGAGTTGCTGGAGCGGCTGAGGGGCGAGCCCGAGGGTCCGCTGAGGGACAGCCTGGAGGAGCTGCTGGCGATGGAGGCCCAGTACCCGGTTCGCTTCCAGGACCAACTGGAAGAGGCTTACAAGGCGGCGGTTGTTAGCTTGGTGTTGAGCGGTTTGCAGTTGCGCAAGCAGCAGATTGAAGCAGCGTGGGCCTCGAGGGAGGCCGATGGAGACCCTGGGCAGATGGCGGCTCTGGAGAAGGCCGGTTACGACATCGCCGTGGAGTCCCATAAGCTGAAGCTGCTGGGGGACACAAAACCGTTGCGGGCGATCCACAAGGAGGTTCGGCATGGTGGATGACGCCAGGGTGGAGGCCGACAAGGCATCCTCCCTCGTCTATTCGGAGTTGTTGGCGAAGGGGCAGGCGCGAGGTTACGTGACGCCCGACGACATTCTGCAGAAGATACCTAACCCTGAGAACGACGTGGGGATGGCGGACGGCCTGGTAGCCGCCCTGGATGACGCGGGGATAAAGGTGGCCACCTCGGCCTCTCTCGCCGACATGGAGGGCCCACCCCCTTCCTGGCTCACCGACATGGAGAACGAGCAGGAGGTGGAGGCCGCCGTTCGGGTCGACGAGCACGAGGGGCTGGAGGACCACGTCCGCATGTATCTCCGGGAGATCGGTACCGTCCCGCTGCTGAGCTGGGAGGGGGAGAAGCGGCTCGCTCGGAAGATGGAGGAAGGCTCCTTCCTCGAGAGGACGCGCCGTGAATCGCCGCCCCCCGAGGCGGAGGAGGAGGGAACGGACGACGCCGCGGAGTTCCCGGAGGAGGACCGCCAGATCACCGAGGAGGACGCCGTTGCCCTCCTGCAGCTGATGTACGCCCGTTTCTGCCAGCAGTTCCCCTATCTGGATCTGGTCTTTCCCAGTGGCGGAACTCGACAGGGCCTGCAGGAGAGCATACAGAAGATGGGGAATCTGGCGGACATCGACCCCAACCGTGTGCAGGAGATGGCCGACAAGCAGGGTGTGGAGATCACCGTTGCCGATCGCGCCATCGTGCAGCTATCGATCCTCTGTCGCGTGCTGCAGGGGGAGCTGCTCGACGAGGTCGCCCGGGAGGTGAGCCGGACCGGCACGCCTCCGCCCCCTGCCTTCGGCGAGGACTACTTCGCCTCCAGGCCTTTCGAGGCGAAACACAGGCTGACCGACATCCAGCAGGAGGCCCAAAGAGCCCGAGCCAGCCTCACCGAGGCCAACCTTCGACTGGTGGTTAGCGTCGCCAAGAAGTACATCGGGCGTGGGATGTCGCTGCTGGATCTGATCCAGGAGGGCAACATCGGCCTGATCCGGGCGGTGGAGAAGTTCGAGTTCCGAAAGGGGTACAAGTTCTCCACCTACGCCACCTGGTGGATCAGGCAGGCAATCACCCGCGCCATCGCGGACCAGGCGCGCACCATCCGGATCCCGGTCCACATGGTGGAGACCATCAACAAGCTGAGCCGGTTGTCCCGACGGCTGTTGCAGGATCTTGGCCGGGAACCCACCTCCGAGGAGATCGGGAACAAGATGGAGATCCCCGCCGAGAAGGTGCGAGAGATCATGAAGGTCTCCCAGGAGCCGGTCTCCCTGGAGACCCCCATAGGCGAGGAAGAGGACAGCCACCTGGGGGATTTCATCGAGGACCAGTCGGCACTGGCTCCGGCGGATGCGGCCTCCCACCAGCTGCTGAAGGAGCAGGTGGACGACGTTCTGCGGTCGTTGACCCACCGGGAGCGGCGAGTGCTGCAGCTTCGCTTCGGCCTGGACGACGGCCGGCAGCGGACGCTGGAGGAGGTGGGGCGCGAGTTTGGAGTTACCCGCGAGCGCATCCGGCAGATAGAGGCGAAGGCTTTGAGGAAGCTGCGGCACCCCAGTCGCAGCAAGAAGCTGAAGGATTACCTGGACTAGGCTGGTTGACCTAGCCCCCAGCCCCCTTCCCCACCAGGGAAGGGGGTCTTACTTGGTCGGCGGCAGGAAGGGAGAAGTGGAAAGCGGTACCCTTGCCCACCTCGCTCTCCAGCCAGATCCTTCCGCCGTGGGCGTCGACGATACCCTTGCTGATGTAGAGGCCCAATCCCATGCCCTCGTGGCAGCGGTCGGGCCCACGATAGTAGCGCTCGAAGATCCGCTCCTGGACCTCTCTCGGCATGCCGACCCCATCGTCCTGCACCGACGTCACCACGGAGCTATCCATTCTCCGAACGCGGATCTGGACGTGGCCGCCGGGGAGTGTGGCCTTGATAGCGTTGGAGACGAGATTGGTCAGCAGCTGCTCCACACGGTGCGGGTCCGCCTGCACGGTGGCGTCTTCCGAGCCCAACAGCTCCAGCTCTCGATCCGGAGCCGAGAGCTGCATCTGGGCTACCAGCTCTCTCGCCAGGGAGGTGAGGCTGAAATCCACGTAGCGGAGATCCAGCCTGCCCATGCGGATCAAGGAGAAATCCAGGAGATCGAAAACCAGCTGGCTCAGGCGGGCTACCTGCCGGTCGGCTATCTCCAGCATCCCAAACTCCCGCGGCCCAAGGGTCTGGTCGGGGCGCTGGCGAGCCAGTCGCATGATCAGCTGCACGTATCCCTTTACCGCAGTGAGAGGGGTCTTGAGCTCGTGGGCGACCATCGCCAGGAACTCGTCCTTCTGCAGCTCCAGCTCTTTGCGGTCGGAGATGTCCTGGAGCAGGGCCACCGCCCCGACGGTGTTGCCGGACTCGTCCACGATGGGGCATGCGCTACACAGGGCGGTAACACCGTGGCCGTTCGCGCGATGGATGACCATCTCCTGCACCTTCGTCGACTCTCCCGTGCGGGCCGCATGCACCCACGGAAGCTCGTCGGGCAGGTAGGGCTCGCCGGCAGGGGTTGCGAAGCCGTACAGCTGCGGGTAGGAGGAAACCGACGCCTTCGGATCGAGAGGCTGGCCCAGCAGCTGGGCCAGGGCTCGACTGGCGGAGACGACCCTGCCCTCCGGGGCAGAAGCCACCACAACCCCCTGGGGGATGCTATCCAAGATGGCCTGGAGGTGGAGGCTGGTGAGGGTCAACTGCTGGGTCGCCTGGCGAGCGGTGTCCAGTCGTTGAAGCTGGGCGAGAGCCGTCGAGATGTGTCGTGTGATGTCGGTGGCCAGGGCGCTGCGTCCATCGCGGACCGCATCCACCGGATCGGCCGAGGCCAGGAGAAGCAGCCCCAGGTTTCTATGCCCGTGGGTGAGGGGGGGTCACCAGGACGGAGGCAGAGCCGAGCGCCGCCGCCAGACGGGCTCGTTCCTCCGATCCGAAGAGGGCCAGCAGCTTCTCCTCGTTGTCCAAGGATAGGCTGACTGCCCTGCTCGAACCGACCACCCTGCCGGCGACGCCGCCGCATCCCTGGGGCACCCACTCCTCGGCCAGCCGCAGGGCGAGCGACCCTTTGTCGGGAATGTGATGGGCTACGGCCGCCAGCCGCAACTCCCCGGTTGCCCTGTCTTGCAGCCACAGGCAGCACCAGCCGACCGTAGCCTCCGCCGCAGCCGCGGCCGCTCGCGGGGCGAGCTCCAGGGGGGTGGATGCCGAGCCAAGGGCGTCAAAAAGCAGCGCGAGAAAGCGCGCTGCTATCTCAGCTCCCGTCTTTTCGAGCTCCATTTGTCCCGTCTCAGGGTCGCGCAGGGTTTCTGTCACGCCGGTCCCTATCGATCTGCCGGATAGATGGACGACACCGCGTGGGAGCAAGTCTCGGTTCGTAGGATACCACGGCGGTCAAAGGTTGTTCAACGGCATAGAGGAAAATAGCAGGGGATTCTGGCGGTTCTCACTGCACGCAAAGCAACCGTTTCTGGCCCGGAGCGTCGCTTCCTGTGGTTCCCGCAGGTGGGCGTGAGAAAGGTGGCCTCGGGAGGATGCCCATTGTCCGACGGCCGGGTTGACCTGTATATTGATGGGCCATTGCCTGCGAAAGGAGTGCTGTCGTCTGTGCGGCTGACGGTGTTCGGGCTAAGCATCACCAGCTC
>JAMCTB010000127.1:14151-17803 GCA_023380955.1 Chloroflexota bacterium
ACCGGCGGGGCGTGGAGGTAACCTTCGTCGAAAAGGACGTCCTCTGGTACGCCGCCAACCGGGACATGCCCCAGGCCGATTTCGCCCGCATCCTGCTGTACCGGGATCGGGCAGGTTGGGAGGATCTGCTGTCCACCGAGTTGGGGCGGGCCGAGCTGGTGCTGATGGGCAGCTATTTCCCCGACGGCCCCGCTCTGGCGGACCGTCTCGCCGGTTGCCCGGGTCTCCAGCGGCTCTACTACGACATCGACACCCCCATCACCCTGGGGGCCTTCGCGACGGAGGGGGGAACGGCCTACCTGCGGGCCGATCAGCTCCCGACCTTCGACGCCGTGCTCTCCTTCACCGGCGGGAGGGCCTTACAGGAGCTGAGGGAGAGGTGGGGGGCCAGAAGGGCTGTTGCCTTCTACTGCGCCCTGGACCCGGAAACCCACCGGCGAACGGATCCTCAGGAAGAGTTCCGCTGCCGGCTGGGCTACATGGGCACCTACTCCCCCGATCGCCACGCGGCGTGGGAGAGCCTCTTTCTCAAGCCTGCCCTTCGGCTGCCCGACCGCCGTTTCGTGCTGGCGGGCCCTCAGTACCCGGCGGTCGGGTTGCCGGCCAATGTCGTACACCTTCAGCACCTCCCGCCCGCGGACCACTCAGCCTTCTACAGCTCTTGTGACTTGACGCTGAACATAACACGGGGCCCGATGGTAGCCTACGGCCACAGCCCCTCGGTTCGCCTTTTCGAGGCGGCCGGATGCGGCAGCTGCGTCGTGTCGGATCCTTGGGACGGGTTGGGGGAGCTGTTCGACGTCGGGAGGGAGATCCTGGTGGCCTCGGGTGAGGCGGAGATGGTGCGGCTGTTGCAGGGACTCCAGGGAGAAGAGGCTGCCGGCATAGGGGAGCGGTTTCGGGCCAGGGTGCTGCGGGAGCACAGCTACGCCGTGAGGGCGGAACGGCTGTTGGAGCTGCTGAAGGAGTTGTAGGGGCGTGCGCCGTACGCCCCTACGGGAACAGGCGGGTGAGGAAGCGCTGCAGCTGTTCGCCGCGGTGGTGGTAGCAATGCTGAGCCAACATTCGCTGCCGCGCCCGCTCACCGATGGCTCGGGACTGCTCGGTGCTCACGGATCGCACGAAGGCGGCCACCTCTTCCGCCCCCGAAGCTACCAGCAGCTCCCTCCCCGGCGCGAGGAAGCTCTCGATCCCCTCCCACCGATCGGTCACCAGACAGGCGCCGGCCCCCGCGGCCTCGAAGACGCGGGTCGGGGGGCTGAAGCCGTAGTCGGCCATGGCCTGGCGGTTGACGTTCAGCACCAGGCGAGCGCTGCAGTTGAGGGCGTTGTGAAGCGCCGTGGCCACGTGCCCCAGGTAGCGGACGTTGGGGGGGAGGGCCGCATCTCCCCAGCCCTCGCCACCCAGGACGAAGCGATGCTCCGGGCAGCTCTCCGCCGCGCGCAGGAAGAACTCCCGGACCCGAGCCTCCCGGTCGGGGAGCCGATGGCCCACGAAGAGGAGGTCGCACCGATAGGCCGGATCGGGCGGGACGGGGTGGTGGGTTTCCGGGTCCAGGGCGTTGTAGACCAGCTCGACGAGCCCTGCCCCAAGGGCGCCGTAGCCCTCGGCCACCCGAGGGCCACCCCCGTAGGTGAGGATGGCGTCGTAGCGGGGCACCAGCCGGCGGAAGTACCAGCCCGGGTCGCGGAAGGCCTGGTCCAGGGTGAAGGGGGCGTCTACGTCCCAGTAGGCCACCCGGTTGCCAGCCCGTCGCGTTCTCGTCGGGTCTCCAGGACCGCGGCGTCCAGATACTCGTCGTAGCGGCCCACGCCGCTGCACTTGACCACCAGATCCGAAGACCGCGCCCGCTCGAGCTCCAGCTCCAACTCCGCCCGGTCGCGGCACACCACCACCTCGGCATAGTCAGGATCCTCCGCCAGGTCCCGGTGCTGCTGGCGGTCGTAGATGTCCTGCTCCACGAAAACGGGCCGATGGCCCAGCCGATGGAGGACCTGGCAGATCCCACGGTAGTAGGTGGCAGCCCCGTTCCAGTAGGTCGAGGTGATGCTGGACCCGAAGAAGGTTATTCTCATGCGACGCGCCCCGGCCGGCTAGTACATGGCCACACAGATCTTGATAGGTGTCATCCTGAGCGATAGCGAAGGATCTCCTCTCGCCACGGGGAGATGCTTCGCTGCGCTCAGCATGACAGTACATATCACCTTCACCGTGGCGAACCACTAGCCACTGTGAGACCTCAGACGCTGGATTATCTCGATCAGCTGCTCCGCGCGATGGCGGCAGGTATGGCGGGCAAGGACGGTTTCCCTCCCCTGAGTGCCGATGCGCCCACGTGCCTCTGAATCAGAGGCCAGCCACCGGATCGCCTCCTGCATCTGCGAGGGGGTGTGCACGGCCAGGAAGTCGTCCCCCTCCTGGAAAAGGCCCGTGCCGTCTGTCCAGCCGGCGCTGATCAGCGGTATCCCGCAGGCCAGCGCCTCGAAGACCCGGATGGTGGGGGTGCCGCGCAGCGCCTCGACGTACTCCTTCCGGGGAATGTGGACGGTCAGCCTACTGGCGGCGTAGACCTCGGGAGCCAGGTAGTTGGGGAGCCAGCCGCCCCACTGTATGCCGGCCGCCTGGATGGCGTCGAGGACCTCCGCCGGGTAGCGAACGCCGTACAGGGCGAAGGTGAGATCGGGCATCGCCCGACCCTGCTCCACGAAGAACTCGCGCGTGGTCTGGTTTCGGTCGTCATCGCCCCAGTTACCCACGAACAGCACGTCCCTGCTCTTCGGCCGCGCCAGGGGCCGGAAGATGTCGGTGTCGGCAGCCTCGTGGAACACCAGCACCTCCGGGCCGCGGGCGATGGAGCGATAGATTTCGGCGATGGTGGGGCCGTAGGCGAGGATTGTCGAGTAGGAGTCGAGTCCCATCTGCGGCATCCGCTGGGGCTCCGTGAGGGCCCGATGGTGGGTGTCGTGGAAAAGGGCCACGACGCCCCGTCGAGCTGCCTCCTCCCCGATTGTTCGGATCAGATCCGGAGGGTTCCACTCGTGAACCAGGCAGACGTCCACCTCGGAGAGCAGGTCGGAAAGCCACCCCTCCAGATGGGCCCGGCCGTTCAGGACGTAGCTCTGGTGGTCGATGAAGGAAAAGCGGCGTTGGAACTCCCTCAAGGGCTCCATGCCGTGATCGTGCACCAGGTTGGTGAGGGACCAGTTGCCCTCTTCCTCCAGCGAGATCACCTGGTGGCCCAGGGCCTGGAGGTTGCGGATCAGCCCCCGCAGGAAGTGGGCGTTGCCGTGGTTCCAGTCGGAGACGATGGAATGGCAGAAGAGCGCTATGCGCAGCGACGAGCCGTCAGCCATCAGCGGGCAGCCTTCAGCGATGAGATGAGCGGTGTGAACAGCCTCGAATACCCCTGCCATTATAGTAGGAGCCGGCTCCTGCCGGCGATCTCTCGGAGGCTCCCATGCCACGAGACTCCCGTAGCCGCACCCCATTATCCGATTGAGCCGTTAAGCATCGTGAGGCTGCGGCTGCAGTGATGACGGTTCTCCAGCCGGTTGAAGCAGCGATCGATAGAGTTGCACGTACTCCGCGGCCATCCGCTCGGCGGTGTAGCGCTCCAGCGCCCTGGCACGGGCGGCCTTGCCCATCCGCTCCA
>JAMCTB010000128.1 GCA_023380955.1 Chloroflexota bacterium
AGGACGAAGCTGATCGTAGCCGGAGTGGCAGCCCTGATAGTGGTGCTAGGGGGAGGAGTGCTGGCCCTCAATGCCTTACCTGGAGCAGGGCAGGCCAAGCCGCAAACAGCGGCAGCGGCAGCTGCTCCCACGACAGGCGTTAGCACCCCTCAGTCGAGTGGCGCATCGCAACCGCCTGCCGCCCCTTCACCGGTGCCAACGCCGAGCCAGATAGAGGCCCTCTACCAGCAAGGGATCGCCTCCTTCAACAAGGGCGACTATTGGGATGCCGCCTACTCACTGAAACAGGTGGATGCTCAGCAGCCCAACTATAAGGACACCCAGGCCAAGCTGGCCGAGGCCAGGGAGAAGGCCGGAGTGCTGGCGTACATGCAGGGGAACCGTGACTCGTACGTCGCGGGGATCCTTCAGGCCGGTAGTGATCCCGTTGATGTAGTCGCGACCGAAGATGTGCCGCTCGTCCTGCCGGCCTGGGGCAACAGACTTCTCTTTCGCGTCATGGACAAGTCAAGCAACCACGTGTGGTACAGCGTGTCGGCTGACGGCCGATCTAAGGTACAGATTGGTGCCGGGGGACAGAGCAACGTGCAGGCGACCACCAGGGCAGATCGACTGTTGATCGTGAACGGACCGCCGTCGTACACGGAGCGGTCGCCTCAACCGGTAGAAAGCGCCATCTCCAGGTCTGATGGGACGGGCCGCAGAACCGTCGGAAAGGGTTGGGACTGGGTCATGTCGCCGAACGGGGACTGCGCGTTAGGGTGGTCCCGAAGCCCGGACGGTCGGTTAGAGCTTCACCTGGTCAACCTGGACAGCCTCGACGACGCGCTGGTGTGGACGGGTCAAGCTGACGACATGCTGGAGGACAATCGTATCGGACTTCGCCCATGGGGGCCCAGGGAGCTGGACAGCATGAGGAGCGGCTCCATGGTTATGGGTCCGTCGCTCTCCTTCTCGGACGACGGAAGCCATTTCCTGGCGGTAATCAAGAACGGCTCTCTGCTGCTGGGCGACACAAGGGCTAGAACAATGTCGCAGGTGCAACTGCCAGCGACGAACATGCATGTGTACATGGCGGCGTTCGCGCCCGGCGGCGCGACTGTACTGGCATCAGACGGCGGCAGCGGCATGGTGTTCTACGACATCGCCAGCAAGCGTGCCACAATGGTCAGCGTAGGTGTCCGGTCTTTCGCTTGGCCCAGTCCCGACGGCAAACGCTTCCTGGTTGGGGGTCTCGACCTATCGCAGCAAGCCGGCCCACCACGCTTGCGCGTCTCGCTCGTCGATGCAAGCGGCGGGGTATTCCGAGAGGTGCTGAGCATCACAGGGTACATGGTAGATGCCCCGCGGTGGCTGGCAGGGAACCGGCTGCTAATGTCCTATGACTCGATGCCGGTGACGGGTCGGTCCGATCCGCATGCCATGCTCTTGAACCCCGATGGCACCAAGGTATGGGAGGCGGCCGGAGTGGGAGTGGTTCAGGGTGTACCGGATGGAGGGCAGTTCGGCCTGGTCCAACAAGGCTTCGGGACTAACGTCAGTCTCATCGCCGTCGGAACGGATTGGAATGCCCGAAGGGTGATCGGACAAGGCGATACTACCTGGCCCTATGCGAGCGTCTTTCCCGACGGGAAGAAACTCGTCTACTCGATGAGCGACGAAGCACCTCTTTACATGGCCAACATCGATGGCAGTGGCACGACGAAGGTCTTCGACAATGGGATGCCGCTCGGGTGGTTCGCGACAAGCCAGTGAGGAGGGCCATCCATCCGATGCCCGAGAAGCCGCCGGATTAGCGAAACGCGTTTCCTGGTGATGTGGAGTAGTTGTTCGCCAACCGCGGTGACTGCGGACGCGGCGAGGCTTCGTTTCCGTTTCCTGTGGGGGTGCTGACAGGTGTATTGTTCCAAGTGCGGTTCTGCAAACAACGACAGGGCGAAGTTCTGCATGAAGTGCGGGGCGGAGCTTCTGCGGGTGCCGAAGGCCTCGGCCCCGCAGCCTTCGCAGCTACCCACCGTCCCTGGCTCTTCGCCCGCGAGTCCCCGCCTCCGGCTGCCCAGCCTCGCCTTCGACCCCTGGACGGACTGGCATTCCTGGAGACGCCAGGTATTCGGGCTTCAGGGCATTCTGCTCGTGCTCAGCGTGGCGCTGGCCCTCGGCCTCCACTACCTGGAACCCTACCTCTTCGCCCCGCCTCCTCAGCAGGCTGCTCCTGGTGCATCCCAGCAGGAGACGATCAAGGAGGTCGTGCTATCCAGGCTGGAGGCGAAGGCCAATGGGAGTCCCGCCGCAGCCTACACCCTGGCGGCCCTCAAGGCGGGGGGTGCGGACCTGGACGGCAAGGCCGTTCGCGTCAGGGGCGAGGTCGTCCGAGATGCAGTGGACGAGAGCGGCAACCATTTCCTGTTGCTCAGTGACGGGAACGACCAGGTGACGGCCGTCTACAGCGGCTACCTCGGCAACATCTACCCGAAGGAGACGGTCGATGTGGAGGGGCGGTGGTTGACTGGAGCTGGGGCCATCGACGTGAGCTCGGCCAAGAGCCTGAGCATCCGCGGGGCGCTGAGGGAGGACCCCGCCACCATCAACCTCGCCGTCACCATCGCCCGGGGCCTCAACGTCGTGCTGCCGCTGTTCTCCCTCCTCATCTTCGTGACGCGCTGGGTTGTGACCAGGAGAGGCCGAACCTCGTCCCCAGGTTCGGCCGGTCGAGCCGCCACGACAGGACTGTTCCTCCTGATGCTAGCCTTTTTTGTCTCTGGCTGCAACGTCCAGCAGGAGGTCACTATCAACCCCGACGGGAGCGGCGAGATCGTCACCACCTACCAGTTCGACGCCTCCCAGATGGACCAGATCAGGGGCCAGGCCAACATGAACGCTTATCTCACCAGCCTGAGGGACAACATCGAGGCCAAGGGGGCGAAGGTCTACGACTACACAGTCGGCAGCACTGAGTACATCGTCGTCAAGCGGCCCTTCTCCTCCATCGACCAGGTGAACTCCTGGGAGGGGGACCTCAAGCTAAAGGTGGCCAACTCCGGGCGAGACTCGGTCTACGACTACGAGGTCACCATCGATCCCAGCAAGCTCTACCCAGCCCCCAACGACGAGGGGGCATCCCAGGTTTCGGGGGAGCTGGACAAGATGCAGTGGGAGCAGACGGTCAAGATGCCAGGCCGCGAGGTGCTCGTCTCGCCCCAGCCGAAGTCGGAGTCCGAGGACGCGACTTCCACCGAGGTGGTATTCGGGGTCCCCATGAAGCGTGCGACGACGCTGCGCTACGTGAGCCAGCTGGTGGACGTGGGGGCGGAGCGGGAGGCGGGGCAGCGGCTCGAGGCGAACGTCGCCTTCGAGCGTCAGCTGGTGGACAGCGTCCAGTACACCTCCCTCGCCTCCGCCGTGATCCTGCTGGCCGCGCTCCTGCTGTTCAGACCCGCCAGGCAAGAGGAGGTGCTGTGATGGACGACAGGAGGGTTCTACCCAATTCCCGAGTGCTGCTGCTGGTGGCGTTCGTCTTGCTCACCATCCTGGCCTGCGACGGGACCGGGGTGTCGGTGGACTTCTCCAAGCAGATAGACACCTGGACGAAGATCGACAGCGTGCCGGCGGGCGTCGTGCCCCCGTGGATCCAGGAGCCGGACGGCAGCAAGCCGGTCGGCCCTCCCGGGAAGGTGAGCGTGACGGGGCTAGCGCCCCAGGAGGCGAAGGGCAAGCAAGTGGTTATCTATCTATCAAATAGCCCCAATCCCGAGGCGTCCAAGCAGGAGGAGGGACAGGGAGTAGTTGGGGATGACCTTCACTGGAAGCTGCCCGCGCCCGTTCAACTCGTCCCCGGCCAGAACTTCCTACACGCGACGGTTCTCAATGACAGTGGGCAGCCCGGAGCCTTCTCGACCGTCGGCCTCTGGTACAACGACGGCAAGGTGGGCTCGGGTGCTGCTGACCTTCCCCTCAGCATCAAGTCCCCGGTGAATGGGTCCGTCGCCTACCAATCCTCTTTTGAACTGAGCGGTACTGCCAAGCCGGGCGTTGAGGTACAAATCCTGACGAGAGCGGTGACCACGCCGAACTGTCCCGCGCCGACCGCCACCAGCACTACCAGCGCCACCAAACCACAACAGGTGCCATGGGTCCCGACAGATGCATGGGGCAGGTGGAAGTACCCGATCATATTGGCCGGGGGAAGAAGCTGGACCATTACTGCGCAGACGACCGGCGTTTCCAAGCCCGAGACGTCCTTGATCATCGTTTACAGCTCACCGGGGACACAGCTTACAGACGATCAGCTGAAGCAGATAGCTCAGCAGTGGTCCACGTGCCTGCCCCAACCCCAGGCTGGCGAAGAGTGCCTTCGATACGCGCAAGACCGCAATTTCGGAGAGGGGGCCAATGGGAATACAGGAGCATTTAACCTGCTCTACGAGGACAACGACGCGAAGTTGGTAGGGCCTGATGGCAAGTTGCTGGACTTCTCGAAGATACTTACATACGGCGATAGAGAAAAGGCATCCGTGGGTGCGAAGGCAAGCGCGCCGCTGAAGGGCACCGTTATCCCGCTCAAAGGCAAGAGTGATCTCACCGGGGTGCTCCAGCGAGGAGACTTCATCATCTGGGACAAGGATAATGACTTTGGGGCCGATCCAGGCTTCGGCCACATCGCCGTGGTCGAATTGGTGCAGCAAGATCGAGTGGTGATCAGCCAGGCCAATTACAATTACCCGAGTGGAGCTTGGATGGTCCTCACCACAGCACAGATCGCGAAAAAAGGTAAGGGAATGTATGCGTCGCCGCCCCATCCCTGATCCGCAGGCCGATTGCGGTGTATGGGTGACGACGGCATATGAGTCAGGAATTCCTTGGCTCTCCCGTGTAGGAAAGACGGCTGCTGGAGGTGTGCTCGATGTTGGTTGACCAAACGAGCGTTGCTGCCGCCGTCTGCTCTAATGAGTACTTGGCTTAAGCCGAGCGGCAATGGCAATCTCATCGCCATCGCCATCGCCATCGCCATCGCCATCGTCATCGGCTCGTCCAAGTGTCTGGCAACTTAGCCTGGAGGCGATGGGCCACAGCAGCAGCGTATCAGCTCTCCCCGTCACACCTCGTCCACCGGCACCCCCACGTACTCCCTTATCAGCACGTTGGATTCCGTCCCCGATTCCTCCTTCCACTGCCCCAATTCCCGCGCCGCCTGCTTTTCGTGCTCCCTCAGCTCCTTCAGCAGCCGCACATCTACCACGTACCTCGTGAACTCCCGCAGGCCGCGCCTCTGTTCACCGTTTCCCCCACTCACCCTCTCTCCCACTCCCCCACTCCGTCCAGTACGCGCGCCAGGAGGCGCCGTTGCGCCCCGTCCCGCCGCCGGCACCAGAAGACCCGTGCTCCCTCCACCTGGCACGCCCGCATACTGAACTGCCCTCTCCTCGATCACCTTATGCATCAGCTTCCACCGCTCGTTCAGAGCCTCCAAGTGGTTTTGCCGCTCGGCGATCCCCTTTCCCTTGACCGCCTCAGCCAGGGCAGCAGTTAGCTCCCCCACCTTTTCCTGGAAATCAGGCCGTCGTTTCCACTTGTCCAGCCCCTGCCGGGTGATCCCAACCTGCTTGGCGATCTCCTCGTTGCTCAGCTCATCCAGAGCGACCAGCATCGCTGCCTCGTCTACCCTGGCCGTCCACTTGAACACCGACACCAACTCATCCCCCCATCCCACGACCACCCGGTCGTACTCTATCCCCTTGTCCTGCCCATCCGTCCCCGGCTCGCGTCCACTCTGTCCATCTTGTCCACCCCGCCCCGTCGCGGGCGCGCAGCTGCGCGACACGCCAGCGCGGTGTCGAGGGGACCAACACCATCATACACCCCACCTACCCCGTTCACGCCAGGTTTTCGCGCTCCTGCTTGCGGAATTCGTGATCCGATGAGGCGCCCCTCTACGAGCCCGGCGCACCCGGCGACGGCTACGACGCCTCGGGCTCGCGATGTCGCGGCGACCCTCGACTCCTGCTTCTCAGCAGGCCGGCTGCCGGCCCAGCTGGTCGAGGTGGAGAGAGCCGTCTACAGAGGGGTGAACGGGCGAAAAGGCGAGGGGGAGACTCGGACGAGAGAACAGCCTGATCAACCAGGCAAGAGGTCGGAGACCGCCACGGTGCGTTCTGGAAAAGCACCCGGGGCGACTCGATCCCCCCGGCGCAGCAGCCTGGCGCTCCGATAGCCGCGTGGGCTGGGATCCGAGTGGGCGGCGAGTAGTTCCTGGGTCAGATCCACGATCCAGACCTCCGCGACACCAGCGCGGGCGTACAGCGGCAGCTTGATCCGACGATCGAACTCCGCGGTGCTGTCGGCCACCTCCACCATCCTTCCCCCATTGGGATCATTGGATGGACCTCTCCCTGGCTGGGGGCCATCTCGGAGGGATGGGCGGGCGTGATGCTGGTGTTGCTCGGTATCGCGTTAGCGGCCTTAGGAAGAAAAGCGGTGTTAACCAGTCTGACGGTTGGTCTCGGCACGGCCGCCACCTTGGGGGCGGGATCGCTTGTGCTGGCCGCGCGCCATCCTGCTCCTGCCGGTTGGGTGGGGGTGAATACCCGCCTGGGGCATCTCGATTCGCCGCTGTCCTACGTCGAGGCTTCGATGCGACTGGAGCGAAGCACCATGGCATTGCTGCACAAGGGTGTCCATATGGTTCTGC
>JAMCTB010000129.1 GCA_023380955.1 Chloroflexota bacterium
CCGGCGATTGGCCAACCAGCATAGGCGCCAGGTCGCGATCGATCAGAGCCTGGATGGCCCGGCCTCCTCGACCGATGGTGTAGGCGTAGCCGTGGCCCACCAGACCCCCGGCGTACAGCTTCATGGTGATCAGCTCCTCGGTATCGATGGTCCCGTGGCCCGCGTCTCCCGAGGACTCCAGGGGCAGACGGTAGTAGGCTGTCTCTATCCGTTCGATCATCGGTCCATCCTTCTATCTAGTTCCTCTCGCACCGCTCGGGCCAACTCCTCCAGGGTCACCGGCTTCCGCAGGTATCCTCCAGCCCCCAGCCGCTGGGCCTCTCGCACCCGATCCGACTCGGCAAACCCGGATACCACGATGGCCGGCTGCCCGGGCCGAAGCTCGAGAGCCCGCTGGTAGGTCTCGGCACCATCCATGCCCCCCGGCATGATCATGTCCAGGATCAACAGCTCCACATGGTAGTTCTGAAGGTAATCCAGCGCCTCCTCACCGCTCGCCACCGCCTCCACCTGATACCCCAGCGTCTGCAGCAGCTCCCGCGCTACCTCCCGCTGCAGCCGGTCGTCGTCCACCACCAGCACCATCTCGCTCCCACCCTGCAGCCCCTGGATCCCCTTCTCCTTCAACTCCTCCCGAGACACCGGCAGGTACACGCTGAAAGTGGTCCCCTTGCCCACCTCGCTCTCCAGGTCCAGGTGGCCCCGGTGGTCCTCCACGATCGCCTGCACCACGCTGAGACCCAACCCGCAGCCCCTCCGGTTCGCCCTGCTCTTGGTGGTGAAAAAGGCGTCGAAGATCCTGTCTCGGATCTCCGGTGCTATCCCGCTCCCCGTGTCGCCGACGCTCAACCGCACGTACTCGCCCAACTCCACCCGGTTGTAGTGGCCGAAGGGCCGGTCCACGTACAGGTTCTCCGTCCTGACCGTCAGGGTGCCCGCGTCCTGCATCGCCTCACGGGCGTTGGCGACCAGATTGGAGACAACTCGGAGCAGTTGGGCCGGGGAGCCGGCCACGGGGAGCAGACCGGGAGCCAGTTCCAGGTTGACGGCCAGGCCGTCGGGCCGGCTGCCCATCTGCTCCACGGCCTGGCTCGCGATGCGGTTCAACTCCACCGGCTGCTCGTCGAAGTGGCCCCTCCTGCCCAGGGCCATCATGTCCTCGTTGATGTCGGCCATCTGCTCCGCCGCCTCCATCATGGCGTCGCAATACTGGGAGGCCGGGTGGTTCTCGGGCAGCTGCCTCTCGATCAGCTCGGGGTAGGCCGCCAACGGTGCCAACAGGTTGTTGAAATCGTGAGCTACCTGGCCCGCTATCCGCCCCGCCGTCTCCAGCCGGTGCGCACGCAGCAGCTGCTCCTCCAGCTGTTTCCGCTCCGTTATGTCTCGGGCAATCCCCTCAGCCGCCACCAGCTTCCCGGCCTCGTCGAAAACCGGCACGAGCCTCTGCTCCGTCCAGAGGACTTGGCCGTCCCGGTGCCGCCATCGCAGGATCGAGGTCTGGGGACCGATCTCTCCCCGTTTCAACGCGGCCATCGCCCCTCGGTCATCCGGGTGCACGATGGCCGGCAGCAGGTCGGGATCGGCGTAGAGGGCCTCCGGAGTGTAGCCGGTCAGCGCGTGGATCGCGGGGCTCACGTAGGCAAACCGGCCGGTCCCGTAGTCGAAGCGGAAGATGAAGTCCTGGGCGTTTTCGGTCAGCCGGCGGAATCGGGCCTCACTTTCCTGGAGAGCCTCCTCGGCCCGCTTCCGTTCGGTGATGTCCCGCAGCACCACGACCTTACTCACCCCCCGCCCGCGCCCGTCCCTCAGCGGGGAGATCCGCACATCGAAGGTGCGCTGCCCTCCGTCTCCCTCCAGCACCATCTCCCTGCCCGCCTGCTCCTCGCCCGGGCTGTCGTCGCAGACCGGCCACTGGGGCCAGACCCGATCCACAGGTCGCCCCACCAGGCGGGACACCTCCCGACCCGCCAGCCTCCGGGCCACCGGGTTGAGGTCCAGGACCCTATCCTCGGCGTCCAGCACCAGGAGACCGTCGCCCATATTCTCGATGATGGCCCCCCGGGACACCGACACGATGTCCCCCAACCGCAGTCGGGAGAGGCTCCAGGCAAAGGTGAGGCTGGTAAGGTTGAAGCCGAGGCCGGTCAGGTCGACACCGGGGAAGGGGTTGAAGCCCGTCAGGAACATCACGTTCCCCAGCCACGGGACGCAGGCAGCGAACAGCAGGCCGGGCGTCTGCCACCGGTAGAGGTGGCGAGATCGAAAGAGGGTCTGAACCAGGACGAAGGCAGCCACGATCAGCACCAGGTAGGAATAGGCCGTGTGGGCCCAGAACCCCGGGGCGTAGGTGAGCACCAGGGCGGAGAAGGAGCCGCTGGTATCCAGGGCAACCCAGCTCCACATCAGCCCCAGGGATCCATTGGTGAAGATCATCAACTCGGTAGCCGCAGGCATGAGGGCCAGCAGGGCCAGGTTGCGGGGAGTGAGCCACCTGTCGTTGCCCGTGTACCGGAGGGTGAAGATCAGCCACACCGTGGGCACGGCGACCACGCCCCCCAGCATCACCTGATGCCAGAATACCGTCTTGGCGAGGTCGTCGCTCCCCAGTTCCAGGACGTAGGCCACGGCCCATTCGGAGCAGGCCAGCAGCAGCACCACCATGGTCCTGGCCCCCGGCACCCGAAGCCGGCCAATGTACAGGGCCGCCGCGACTGAGAGGGCTGCCGCTGCCCCGGCCAGGACGGTGTATGGGCTCTCTTGCCAGATCACGAGGCTACCTCTTCATCCTTACCCCGCTCGACCTGGTGGCGACTCTTCCTGGAGCGCCCTCCTTCGGTCGATGGCTGTCGCGAGACAGAGCTGCTGGATGCACGCATGCACACTTACTAAAATCGACCGCTTGCGCCGGTTTCTGTAGCCCCATGGCGGTGGCGGAAGCGCTAACAGGGAATTGCAGGATGGGGACCTACCCTTCCCTGCAGGACGCCAGCGCCTTCTCGTCGAAGCGGAGGCCGGTGCCCGCCACCTCGGTGGGGCGGACGCGGCCGTTTATGACCCGCTGCGGCGTCTCCAGGTAGCGGTCCAGGGCAAAGGCGTGCTTCTCCAGGTAGACGGGGTTCCGGCTGGCGCACGGACTATCTTGGTGGTTAGGAGGAAGACAGCATTCTCTCCGACCTGGAGGCCCAACAGTTGCTGGAAGAGGCGGAGCGACGCCCTGACGAGGCAGTCTCCGTGCTGGAGCGGGCCATCGCTCTGCGGGAGGCGATCTTCCGCATCTTCTCCGCCGTCGCTGAGGAATCTCCGGCCGGAGAACTCGACCTGGCAGCCCTGAACGGGGCGCTGTCGACCGCCCTGGGGAGGTTGCGGATCACCCCCACGGAGAGGGGTTACGGCTGGAATTAGGTAACCAAAGGGGACGAGTTGGACCGAATGCTGTGGCCCGTGGCCCGGTCAGCCGGAGAGTTGTTGACCTCCAGCGAGCTTGGTCGGGTCCGGAAGTGCGCGGGGTACCCCTGTGGCAGGCTCTTCCTGGACACCAGCCGGAACCAGAGCCGGCGCTGGTGCGATATGAAGAGCTGCGGCAACCTGGCCAAGGCCCGCAGGCACTACGCGCGGATCCGAGCCGGGACGCGGATCCCATGAGGGATTGGCGCACGAACCCTCGAGAACTGAATGTCGTTACCGGGGCCTTTGGCTTCACGGGCAAGTACATCACCCGCCGCCTCCTCGACCGGGGGAGAGACGTCTTGACCCTCACCGGGCATCCGGGTCGCGAGAACCCCTTCGGTGACCGAGTGAGCGTTGCCCCCTTCAGCTTCGACAACCCCGAGGCGTTGACGAGGGCGATGAGGGGAGCATCGGTTCTGTTCAACACCTACTGGGTTCGCTTTTCCTACGGCCGGACCACCTACCAGTCTGCCATCGACAACACGAGGACCCTCATTCGGGCTGCCAGGGAAGCCAGCGTGCGACGGGTCGTGCACATCAGCATCACGAACGCCTCCATGGATTCGACCCTACCCTACTTCCGAGGGAAGGGGATCGTGGAGGAGATCGTGATGGACTCCGGCATGTCGTACGCCATCATAAGGCCCACCGTGATCTTCGGGACCGAGGGCATTCTCATCAACAACATCGCCTGGCTTCTCCGGCGATTTCCGCTCTTCACCATTCCGGGGTCAGGTGACTACCGGCTTCAACCTGTGTACGTGGAGGATGTGGCGGACATAGCCGTCCGTGCAGCCGACGGCATCGACAACCTCGTTGGCGTCGCCGTCGGCCCCGAGGTCTACAGCTACAGCGATCTGGTGAGACTCATCGCGGCCACCGTTGGCAGTCGAGCGCTCCTCGTTCACCTACCACCGGGCCAGGTGCTCGCCCTGTCCGAACTGATTGGCTACCTGGTCAAGGATGTGGTGCTGACCCGAGACGAAATCGACGGGCTGATGGCCGGTCTCCTGGTCTCCAGCGGCCCCCCAACCGGAAGGACTCGTCTGAGCGAGTGGCTGGCCCAGAACGCCGATCGTCTGGGTACCAGGTATGCCTCGGAGCTGGCCCGACACTACCGCTAGCGAGATGCCGCGGGGTTCACACCACCCCGAGCGCCTGCCTCAGCTGATCCATGGAGATGTTGCCGCCGGAGCAAACGACCCCGACCTTCTTCCCCCGCAGCTCGTCCCGTAGCCGATAGGCACCGGCCAGGGCCGCCGCTCCGGCCCCCTCGGCCAGGGTGTGGGCCCGCTCGATCATCCAGACTATCGCCTGCAGGATCTCGTCGTCCTTCACCAGCAGGTAGTCCGCCAGCCCTTCGTGGAGGATCGTCTGGGGCAAGGCGAAGCCGATGCCGGTGGCCAGCCCTTCGGCGATGGTGCGGTTGGGGGCTTCCACCGGCTTCCCCTGGCGCCACGACAGGTAGGCAGCCGGCGATGCCTCGGAGGAAACGCCGATCACCCGGAGGGAGGGATTGACGGTCCCGGCAACCAGACAGGCCCCCGCAGCGCCGCTGCCGCCCCCGATGGGGACGAAGATCACCTCCAGGTCCGGCTCCTCCTCCAGCATCTCCAGGGTCTCGGTAGCCACTCCCGCGATCAGCAGCGGCTCATCGCCCGAGTGAACGTAGCGGTAACCATGCTGCCGCACCAGGGCCTCGCAGTGCAATCGGGCCTCGTCGAAGTTGGCGCCGTGGAAGATCACCTCGGCTCCCATGCCCTGCATGGCGGCCACCTTCCCCGGGTTCGCCTTCTCGGGCACGACGATCCGTGCCTGGACGCCGAAGAGTCGGGCAGCGTGGGCGACCGACTGGCCGTGGTTTCCCGTGGATACGGCGATGACGCCCCTCTGCCGCTCCTCCGGGCTGAGCTGCGAGACCAGGTTGATGCCCCCACGAACCTTGAAGGCGCCCACCGGCTGGTAGTTCTCCTGCTTGACGTACAGCTCCGCCCCGATCAGCTGGTCCAGCGCCGGGTAGCGGTGGAGCGGCGTGCGAGCCAGGTAGGGACGGATCTGCCGCTTGGCCTTCAACACGTCTCGAAAAGTGGGTATCTCCACGGCTCAATCTCCTTCGATTTCTCCTGTCTCCGTTCGCTCCGTGTCTTCGCGGTAGAGAAGCGCTTAGCCGAGTGCCGCCGGGTTCACCACGTTGGCGGGCCGGCCCTCGAAGAAGGCGATCAGGTTGTCCACCGGCATCTGCCGGAGCCGCTCCGAGGCCTCGGCGGTGACCCAGCCGGTGTGGGGGCTCAGCACGACGTTCTCCAATCCCACCAGGGGGCTGTCGGCAGGGAGCGGCTCCTGCACGAAGGCATCCAGTCCGGCCGCCCCCAGCCGTCCCGAGGCCAGCACCTCGGCCAGCGCCTTCTCGTCCACCAGCGCCCCTCGGGCGCTGTTCACCAGGATCGCCCCCGGCTTCATCAGGGCCAGCTCTCTGGCGCCGACGAGACCCACGGTCCTGGACGATGCCCGAAGGTGCAGGGAGACGACGTCGGCGCTGCCGAACAGCTCCTCCAGTCCCACCAGGGTCGCCCCCACCCGCCGAGCCCGCTCCGGGTCGGGCGTCAGGCTCCAGGCCACCACCTTCATCCCGAAGGCTCGGGCCATCGAGGCCACCTCCTGGCCGATGGCGCCCAGCCCGACGACCCCCAGGGTCTTGCCCCGCAGCTCGATCCCCTCCAGGTGGCGCCACTGGCCCGACCGGACCGCCCGGTCAGCCGTCGCCACGTGCCGGGCCGCCGACAGCATCAGGGCGAAGGTGAGCTCCGCAACCGAGACCGTGGACGCGCCGGGCGTGTTGGTTACCACGACCCCCCGTTGGGTGGCCGCCTCCAGATCCACGTTGTCGGTCCCCGTGCCGAGGATCGAGAGGATCCTCAGCTCCGGCAGCGCCGCCAGCAGCTCCGCATCGAAGCGGGAGTAGGCCCGGATGTTGATCGCGGCGGCAGCCCCCTGGAGACGATCGATCAGCTCCACCTGGTCCGCTGCCCTGGTCCCGAACAGCGCCACCTCGCCGTAGGGGGCCAGTCTCTCCAGCTCCCTGTGTCCCTGGTAAACCGGTGGGAAATCGTCGGGGATCACGATGCGCACGGCGAACCTCCGATATCTCTGTAATCGTCGAAGCGGCCAGCCGATGATACATCTGCAGGCTCTCGCGAGCCAGGGTGAGGGTAGAGCCGGGGGCTTTGCCCTGGAAGGCCGTGGCGGTGCCGATCACGCCCCCGCCCTGACCCGTTCGCTACGACTGCGGTATCGGGCTGGGCGCCGTGAGTATGCGGACCTTGCTGGCCAGCACCGAGTTGGAGCCCCCGGCCGTGCCGCCGGCCTGGATTACCACCCCTGGCTTCACGTCCTGGAGGGTCCTGGGGCTTCCATCGGCAGCCTCGACCTGGGTCTTATCAGTGAGTGCTACGGATTCCAGACCGTGCACCGGCTCTACCAGGGTGATGACCCGGGCGCTGGCATCCACCTCCCGCACCTGGCCGGTGATGACCAGCTGCCCGATGGGGCCACCGGCACCGGTAGGGGTGGGCGGCCGGGTGGGAATGGGCCTCGTCGGCTGAATTCCGGCGACCTGAGTGGGCACGTTGGCGGGCAGAGGTACCACCGTCGCGCCTTTGGGCAGCGCCGTCGTGGACTCCGCCGGCGGGATGGGCCCACCCGAGCAGGCCGCCAGGGCCGTGGTAACCAGAAAGCCCAAGACGGCGAAGGCCAAACGAATCCTGTGCCCTGTAGTCGCCTCGATCATCTATCCTGATCAACCATCAGTACATGGTCCTTGGATAAGCTTGTCAATCGTTTTCAAGACCAGTGCCATGCCCGCTGCCAGAGAGCAGGTGGTGAGATGGGCGCCGACGGACAGAAGCCAGACTCGGCCGAATTGATGCTCGGATTCGGAACGGCGGCATCGGAGGCTCGTCCAACAGGCCAGTGGTCAAGCGCGACACAACGATCTTCGAATGATCGATCAACCGATGATGGCGTGCGTGCAGAGATCACTGAGGAGAACGAGGACAATGTAAAACAGGATCCTCTAGGACTTAACAAAAGCGAGTACGGTCTCAGTTCGCATGCGCTTCTCAAGACCAGAGCATTCATCTTCGGTCGGTGGTGGAAGATACCGTCTAGAGGGGGGCAGCGGACGCTCCTGCTGTGCGACAAGCCGAAGCCCCGCTCGCTCTGCAGCAGCACGCACGGCTGAGGCATTCTGAACAAAGACGCCACGGAGAGTCGAGTTTCCCACCACAAGAATGGCCCTACCTCCAAAGCGCAGAACTCTGCGTGCCTCCTTGAGCACCTCGTACGCATCGAGAACATAACGGTCTATGGTACGTCTGACTCGCTGAGGCAATCGATCAATAGGCCCAATAGAAGCCGTAAGCTGACTCGCAAGACCCCTATCCATACCCGGATCAGCCATACGTTCGCTGCCAATGCTCTCGGAGCGAATTGCCCGAAGATCCGAGAGACGGTAACCAAGCCACACCAGACTCAGCCTGTGTCCTCGCATGTAGTCAATGGCGTTCAGGTACGGAGGCGAAGTAACGACTGCGTCGACGGACGACGCATCCACATTCAGAAGCCTACGAGCATCGCCAAGCCGGACGCTGACACTGCCGGGGGGCGGCTCCTCCTCAAGCCGGTGTGCGAGCCGGTTCGCCGAGCGCAGGAACTCCTCGATGACCGGAAAATCGTTCTCCTCACGTACTCTGTGGGGCCGACTGTGAGAGACATCCCACGCGAGCGATGCCCCCCGCTGCTTAGTGACAATTGTCCTGCTCAGGCCGATCTTCAGCGCATCACCGATTGGACCGTTTTCGCCTTGTAGGATACTACTCACGCGACGAAGCTCACACTGCTGGCGCGCAGCAAACCAGTAGTCGACAAAGTCTCTGGTCTCCGCATCATCATCGATCCAAGGGAGAGACACATCCTCTGTCCTCGCCGATCGAGCCTGCGCCACGACCGAGGCTGCAGCAATGCGCAACTCGTCCACATCAATTGGCGTGGTCCACACTCTGGCCATCAACACCGACAATGGATCAAGATCGAAGCCGAGCGCTCTATGCCCTTCTTCTGCAGCAGCGCGGAGAGCAGTTCCAGACCCCGCCATCGGATCAAGCACCAATGATCCGGGGGCAAGCGAACGACACTCCTCCAAGACGATTTCGGGCGCCATACGCGCCGGAAATGGGTGTATGGGCTGGATCACCGACATCGCATCACCGACCTTGTTGCCTCGTCACAGGATGTCACCGGTCTATTCCGTCCCAAGGGTCCGGTCCATACCGAACCTGTAGGCAGGCGGTACAGAGCGTACTTGAGCAATGATTGCCTCGCGCAGTTTCTGAGGAGTCGTGCTGAGGAAAACATTGTCACCGTTAATGCTTATCAGGTTGGGCACGAGCACGGCCAGGCCCGCCACGAGTTTCTGAACGTCCGGCCGCCTTGGTTGACGCCGGATATCAGGCATTCGGCCGATCCGATCAGCTACCACGGAGACAGTGATGGCGTTCGGGCCTGCGTATCCAATATCTGCTAGCGCGGCCAAGAACACACCGAGTGATAGCCTGTCCTCGGAGCTTACTGTCTCGGCGAGGCTGTCAACCCAGTTCTGGACATGATCCGGGTCGCACAGTCCGAAGAGAGACCGAAAACCAGCCAGGTTGAGCGGACTGTTGGCAGCGGCCAACATCAAGAGCTTCGCCAGGTCGCGGGCCCTCATCGGAGTGACTCCGTTGTTCTGGCATTCCTGCTGGAGCGCCCCCAATGCGAAGTCCGGGGCCACAACCAGAGTATAGTCAGCGCTGTGGTTCTGACGGTGGCGGGCAAGTCCTGCTATGTTCAGATCCTTAGTCTGCACCTTGCCGCTGCCGGATGACTTCGCGTCGTAAGTGAACCTGTAGCTATCCGGAATATCATCGCTGTTCGGGCTCATCGGTGCAGTTGCCACGCCCTCGGGCTCCCCAGGTTGCGCAAGACGCTCCACCCAGAACCCAAGATACTCCAACGCGTCGCCAACAGCCCTCTCCAGGCCCTTCACATGGTCCGTGGCATTGACGAGCATGCTGGCAATCTGAACCCCCGTACGCCTGCGAATCTGCGCTACGAGGCGTAGCACCTGGTCTTTGTATTCGCGCACCTCGGTGAGCAGGCTCTCATGGATTCCAACGTTCACCATCTGACTCTCGGTGAGGAGCTCAACCAGCGCCGTGTCCCGCAGCAGCAGTTGCTGCTCATGCGTCTCCCCGTGCTCCCGTGAGAATGGGTGATTGCGGTTGACGACAACACGTCTTGCGGCGAGGTCGTAGCTCACCAGCGGTGCGTCAACCGGGAGGTCCTCAAGTACAACATCGGTGATCAGGTCACCAGGCCGGTTCGCGGCGACATCGTTCCACTCCGCCAGCGCAGCTTCCATGTCACCAATGCCCGAAGTGTCTATGAAGTCGGGCACACCCCCAGCGCTCCCTAGGCCTTCCGACACCACCCGTCGCAGTGGCTCTAACGGCACTGCACTCCAAGCTTCCGCCAACACGTCACCCGCGCTCGGCCAAGCTGCTTGACTCGCCTCATCATGTGTTGTTCTCGCCTTGTTGAATAGGGCGCGGAGAAAGGCTCGGAAAACCGTCAATACGTCGCCTTCTCTGGCAGCCTCGCGGTTTACGGCAAGGATCTGGTCTAGGCCATCTGCCCGTACGGCAGCACGAAACTTTGCCCATGCAGTGTGATTCAGATTCTCCAGGCCAAAGTAGGGGTCAGGAAGGTTGATGACACGTCCCAAGATGTTGACGAAGAAACCGTTCGAGGACTCAAGTATGTCGCTCTTCCCACCGGACACTCGCTCTGCATAGAGCCGCACACGACCCGATATCCTCCCCGGCACTCCTTCTACAACCACGTGCGTGTACGGGGTGCGATACTCAGTGACCGCCCGTGCCTGCCCATTGGGGAGCACCACTGTGGGAAGGCCAAGATTATCGCCGATAATCCATTCCTTAAGGGTCCTTACACTCACCTTCGAAGACGATAGCGGTTCACCGTTGAACACGATTGATATTGAGGAGCCGAGAGGCAGTGCGGTCCGCAGAAGCCACTTGATCCGCCCAGTCTGCATGTCTCTTCCAGCTGGCTTGAGAGCGGTCAGCACAGCTAGCGTCCAAGTGTATCCCTTGCAGCTGACATTGGGCGGAGGATCTTCACCCCCAAACTCATTCTCCCACTCAGGGCGGTCTTTGGGCTTGGGAACACCCGACCGGATCAGTTCCAGAATCTCATCACCCGCAGCAAGGCCGCTCAACAGCTCCTTCAAACTCGAATCAGTCAGTACCCGCACCTTGAGTGTTATGGCATCAATGTTCAGCCTGCTGGCGCCGGACTTGTCGATCTGGCGGTAATCCATTGTGACCACACGGACAACACCATCTGCGGCCCTACAGACATACGTCAACTGATGGGCAAGGAGGTAAGTGGCCAGCTTCCCGATACCGAACTTGCCTATCGGCGGCCGTCCACGCGATGGTCGATCCCTCTTCTGCGAAGAGGCTACAGCCCACAGCTCGCGCAAGCCCTCGAGATCCATCGACTCACCGTCGTCGAGCACCCAAACGGCCGCCGATTTCTGTGACAAATCCTCGGGAACACCGACATGGACAGTTTTGGCCCCAGCGTCCCATGAGTTGGAGACTAGCTCCTCGAAGGCCTTGTTGGGAGAAGAGTAGAGATGTGAGCTGAACAGATCGAGGAAACGCGGCCCTATCGAGACCTCTACCCTACCAACGACATCGCCAACATCTGCTATCCCTCGCATCGGCTCCGTCTGCACCATATCGGTCCTCCCTAGTCTAGGTGGTACCCGCATCCTACAGAACGGTGGCTGGCAGCAGCACGCCTGCTCGCGACATGCTCCAACGACAGGTCAGGACAGGCTCAGGGATTCGCAGTGCCATCGGGTGCACAACAGCACCCCGACGCTCGGATCAGCGCATTCTTGCACAGGAAAGGCAAGGAGTGTCTCACATCATATGGCTTTCAAGTCTCATAGACAAGGGACAAGTCACATGAGCACAGCGCCTCTACATGGACTGGAGGATCCGAAGAAGGAGGAGACGCAGCGTGTCCCGCAATCATGCCCCGCACAAGGCACTCCCTGAGGGAAGGTCTGTACTTCCACGTGCCGCCGATGCCTCAACGATCGCCATTACCAAGGTCTGAGGGCAGAGCAGAGAACTCTCGCGACGATATCAGCCGCTAGATGTTGGAGTGGCCCTGGGCGCCGTCGACGACCCAGCAGGCACCCGAGACGTGGGCCGCCCGCTCCGAGGCGAGGAACACCACCACGTTGGCCACATCCTCCGGCCGGCCAAAGCCCATCGGCAGCTCTCGCCGCTCGAACTCAGCCATGCCTTCCGGGTCGGCCTGCCTACGCCGATCCCAGGAGCCCCCCGGGAAGAGAATGGAGCCGGGAGCAACGCTGTTGACCCTGATCCGGAGGGGGGCCAGCTCCCGGGCCACCTGCTTGGTCAGGCTGATCAGTGCGGCCTTGGCCACGTTGTAGGAGATCTTCCCGCCCGTCTCCCGCCCCCAAATGGAGGCGATGCTCACGATAGCTCCCCCTCCCTGCTGCTGCATGAGGGGCACCACCGCTCGGGAGAAGCGGACAGCTGGGAAGAGGTTGAGATCGAGGGTCTCCTGGTACTCCTCTTCGGACGTCTCGGTGAACAGTCCCCCATGGCTACCGCCCAGGTTGTTCACCAGGATGTCGACGCGGCCGAAGGCGTCCACGGTCCGCCGGACCACCTGCTCGACCCCCTCCGCCCGGGTGAGATCGGCCGCCACTACCAGCGGCTCACCGCCCCGCGCCCGCGCCTCCTCGGCCACCTTCAACAGCGCCTCCTCGTGGCGCGCCGTGAGAACCACCCGGCAGCCCTCCTCGGCCAGACCGAGGGCGATGGAGCGGCCGATGCCCCGACTCGACCCGGTCACGATGGCCACCTTACCCTTGAGACCCAGATCCATCCCGGATCACCTCCCTGCGAATGATCGCCGCTAATTCTCCTTCATTCCGGCGTGGATCGCCATGGCCCCAAAGGAGAGGTGGCGATAGGAGACCTGGGCGAAGCCTGCCTCCCGCATCATGGCAGCCAGGCGAGGGGCATCGGGGAAGGTGGTGAGGGAGTTGGGCAGATAGGAGTAGGCCTGGGCATCCCCCGACACCAACGCCCCGAGGCGGGGAACGAAGCCGTAGAAGTAGCGCTGAAAGAGGGCGCCGAACAGCCTGGAGGGGGGATGGGTGATCTCCAGGCAGACCGCCAACCCTCCGGGCCGGAGCACCCGGACCATCTCCCGCAGCGCCAGCGGCAGATCGGCCACGTTGCGAAGCAGGAAGCCGTTGATGACCCGATCGAAGCTCTCATCGCCGAAGGGCAAAGCCTGGGCGTCCCCTGCCACCAACCCCACGGTAGGCCGCAGCTCTGCCAGCTTTCGCGAGGCGGCCTCCAGCATCGGTCCGCAGAAGTCCAGCCCCACCACCCTCCGGGCACCCCGGCGAACCATCTCCCTGGCCATGTCGCCGGTACCGGTGGCGATGTCCAGGGCCTCCGTTCCTTCCGGCCGGCACAGATCGACGGCGAGCCGGCGCCAGCGCACGTCCATCCCGCCCGTCATCAGCCGGTTCATCAGGTCGTACCGAGGCACGATGCGGGCGAACATCGCCCGCACCCGTGTGGGTTTATCCACCGAGGCCGTCGAACTCACTTGACCACCATCCATTCGCACGCCCGCCGCTCCAATCTGTCCAGCAGCACGTAGGTGATAAGACCCAGGATGGCCAGGGCGATCACCCCGGCGTACATCTCGGGATAGGCCATCCGCCCCCAGGCCTCGACGGTGATGTAGTAGGCGAGACCCGACTGGGTGGCGAAGGTCTCCGCCAGGAACAGGACGGCGATGGCTGTGCCGGTGCTAACCCTCAGCGCCGTCAACACCGCGGGCAGGCAGGCGGGGAAGTAGACGTAGCGGAGCAGCTCCAGCCGGCGGGCGCCCAGGGAGCGCACCGACTGCACCAGCTCCGGCCGCACCCCAAGGCAGGCATCCCGCACCACCACCAGGATCTGGAAGAAGAGGATCAGGGAGATGATGAACACCTTGGAGCTGTCGCCGGTCCCCAGGAACAGCATAATGATGGGGAGGAAGACGATCTTCGGTATCGGATAGGTCAGGTAGATCACGGGCGACATCAGGCCGTTCCATCGGGGGCTCTGGCCGATGGCCAGCCCCAGGGGGGTTGCCAGCAGCGCGGCGATGACCATGCTGAGCGCCAGCCGGTAGCCGCTCACCAGGAAGTGATGGGCCAGCCCTCGAGGCAGGTCGCGAATCAGCGCTGCCAGGGCGGCGCCCGGCCCCGGCAGCAGCGAAGCGTTCACCGCCATGGCGGCCAGCTGCCAGAGGACCGCGATCAGCACGGTTGCCAGGAGGATCTGTCTGGCCTTCATGGTGCCGCCCTCCTTCTGATCTCTATCCCGCTCATCCTGTCTATCCTGTTCGTCCCGGCCCTTGGGCAGGTACCGGCGCCGTCCGGTGATTCGTCAGCTCGGCGGTGAGGTCTCGAACCTGAGCGCACCGCTCGAAGAATTCGTGGCTCCGGCGATAGCCCGAGCGGCGAGCCTCGGGGTTGTCGACCACCACGAAGGAGTCGATAGGCTGGTGCCCAACGATCAGGATCTTCCGCCCCAGGAAGACCGCTTCCTGGATGTCGTGGGTCACCAGCACCGTGGTCATTCCGCTGCCCTCGGAGAGCTGGACCACCAACTCCTGAAGGTCCTCCCGGGTAGAGGAGTCCAGGGAGGAAAAGGGCTCGTCCATCAGCAGCAGCGAAGGCTCCAGGGCCAGGGTCCTGGCGATGGCGACTCGCTGTCGCTGGCCACCCGAGAGCTGGCCCGGATACTTACCGGCCACACCGTCGATGCCCAGCCGCTCCAGCCAGTAGCGCACCTTGGCTTCCATCTCGGCCGCCGGCACCCGACGGATCTTCAGCCCCAGGGCCACGTTGTCCCAGGCCTTGGTCCAGGGCAGCAGACCGTGATCCTGGAGGATCAGGCCGGTGGAGGTGCGGGGGGCCGTGACCTCGCTCCACTCCACCCGCACCGAGCCGGCGGTGGGCCGGCGCAGACCAGCCAGCAGGTAGACCAGGGTGGTCTTCCCACAGCCCGAGGGACCAAGGACCACCCAGGACTCCCCCGGGGCCACAGCCCAGTCGATGCGGTTGTAGATCTCGTCCGGCCTGGCATAGCCGAACGAGAGGCCTTGGACCTCTATCATCATCCCTACTTCGGCAGCAGCCCCTCGGCCACCATCTTCTCGTAGGGGATCGGCTGCCCCAACAGCTTCCTCTCCACCATCCACTTCACCACGTCGTCGATGTCCGCTCGGGTCGGCAGCTGCGCCTTGGCGAACTGGGGAACGTTGAACGTGCTCTTCAGGGAGTCGGGCACCTTGCCCTTGTCCACCAACAGGTCGCGGAACCTGTTGGGCGACCCGTTGATGGCCGAGACCCCCTTCTCGTAGGCAGCCAGGAAGCGGCGGATCGCCTCGGAGCTCTTGGCCACGGTCTCCTGCCGGAAGGTGATGGCCGACTGGCCGGTGCCGCTCTTGCTGTCGTCGATCACCCGACGAGCCCCCTGCTGCTCCGCCAGGGAGGCCAACGGCTCGGGCAGGGTCGCCGCCTGAAGCTGCCCCTTGGCCAGCATCTCGGCCCGCACCGGGATCTTGGTCACCTCGGTCTTCGCGATCTCCGAGGGAGCCAGCCCGGCGGATTGGAGCAACCGGTCGGTGGCGTACTCGATGACGCTGTTCGTGGAGATGCCGATGGGCACTCCCTTCAGCTCCCTGGCCGAGGCGATCTTGGAGGAGGGCGAGGCCAGCACCACCATCATCGCCATGGACTCGTTCCCCTTGTAGGCCAGCCGGACGATCTTCGCCTTCTCCCCCTCCTTGTTCAGCAGCCCGGTGGAGATGAGGTCGTTCAGCTCGCCGTCGATCTGGCCCGCCACGAAGGCGGAATCCCTCTCCAGGGCGCTGGGGAACAGCACCAGCTCCACATGGACGTTCTGCTCCTTGAAGTAGCCCTCCTGCTCGGCCACGTACATGGGCAGGGCGTCGACGATGGGCAGAACACCCACCTTCAAAGCCGGGGTCTCCTTGACAGGGGCAGCCGGCTGTCCACAACCCAGCAACGCTATGCCAGAGATTACGGCTACCAGAGACAGGTACGAATACCACGAAGACACCAGGGCACTAAGGATCGCCTTGGTGCCACCTTCGTGTCTTCGTGTCTTTGTGGTTGACGGCTCTCTCATCTCACTCCCTCCGACAAGTCCAGTATCCCCAGGGTTCCTATCGCTCTGCACGCCACGTCGTCCACGACTTCCTCCAACGTCTTGGGCTTCAGGTAGAAGGCTGGCACGGGGAGAACGATGCGGACCCCCAGCCGAGCCAGCTTCCACAGGTTCTCCAGATGAATGGGCGAAAGAGGGCTTTCCCGAGGCACCAGCGTCAGGGTCCTACCCTCCTTCAGGGTCACGTCGGCGGCCCGCTCCAGCAGGTTGGTGGAGCGGCCGGTGGCGATGGCCGACAGGGCATCCATGGAGCAGGGCACCACCAGCATCCCCAGGGTGAGCCTGCGGCCGCTGGCGATGCTGGCGCCGATGTCCTCTACGTCCAGGGCCTCGAGGGAGAAATCGGCCCGGCACCGCCGCACGAAGGCGCCGAAGCTCTCGTCCAACTCCTCCTGCCACACCCGCTGGGCCGCCTGTGAGCAGGTGGCCACGACCGGGTACCCTGCCTGCCCCAAACGGAGGATCGTTTGCCGCGCCAGCACGGCCCCGCTGGCCCCGGAGACCCCCACCACGACCGGGGGTCTCGAGGACTGAGGACTGGCGACTGGCGACTGAGGATTGAGTTGTGGTCTTCCCACCCCACCCCTCTCCCCTCCCCGCAGCGGGGAGGGGCCGAGGGAGAGGTCTGCTCCCCTGCCCTTCGCCTACCTGGGGATGGTACTGGCGGCTCGGGGTTTCCCCTCCTGGGAGAAGATCCTCTGGATCACCCTGGCCA
>JAMCTB010000130.1 GCA_023380955.1 Chloroflexota bacterium
ACGGTGCCTGAGGGTGACCCAAAGGCGCAGCTCAACCCGGCGGCGGCGGTGAAGGCGTTCCGTCTCGGATTCGACCCTCGGGACGTCCTGGGCGTAGAGCGCGCCAAGCTGGCCCGCGACCTGGGGCTGCTGGACAGGCCACTGGACCCCGACGGCAAACTCGGCTGCCCGAAGCACATCGACTTCGCCGGCCAGATCATCCCCGACCTGAAGGGCGCGCTGTAGCGGGGTCCGGGGACGGGGTGAGTGGGAGACACAGGGACCTGTAGGGGCCGGCGGCTCTGCCGGCCCGTCCCGGCGGGCACGTACGGGGTGAGTGGGAGACACAGGGAGCTGTAGGGGCCGGCGGCTCTGCCGGCCCGTCCCGGCGGGCGGGTACGGCGGCCTGCGCAGCCACCTGAGACCGCGCCACCGTGCCAACGTCCCGCCCAGGAGGGCCGGTGAGCACCAGGCCCGCGCTAACGCCGCCACGATCCCCTCCCGCGGTCGCTCACGCTGACCACAACAGGACGATGCCGATATATAATAGTGCACAGCCCTAATCCGAGAGCGATTTCGTACTATGCGGGGCTTGCCCGCCGGCGGGGCGGGCTCGATCCATCTCTCGATGCGCGTGGAAGATCCGGCCGGCCCGTGCGCCGGCCAGGAGGCAGGAGATGGGCGTGTCGAACAGTAGTGCGAAGCCTTTTCAGCTCGATAGACTCTTCAGACGGGGCCAATCGGCGACTCTCCAGATGGCGGTCAGTGACGGAGAGGATGACATGCCGGAGGGCCCGTATAGCTGCCGCGTGGAACAGGTGCTGGCCGATGCCGTGCTTGTGCGGTTCCCTCCCACATATCTTCGGCCCCCGTCTGTCCCCGAGAGCACCGGAGTAGTCATCCATTTCCTCAGGCTCGGGGTGCGATTCTGTGTCAATGCGACGGTCCTGAGGGCCCCGGGGCTGGATTTGCTGCACCTGGGCCGTCTCGAGGATCTGCGCCGTGACGACCAGAGGACATACGTTCGGGTGGAAACCCTGCTCCGGCCCACGACGTTCCTGGTCAGAGAGAATGCCGAGATGACCGCCAAGGTGATGGTCCCCAAGATCGTGGACGTCAGCCTGGGCGGATGCAGATTGACCTGCGTGAACCCGATATCGGTCGGAAACAGAGTCCGCATGTCGGTTGAACTGTCCAGGATCATCGGGATGGTGGAGTTCGAAGCTGAGGTGCGGCGCGTGCAGGCTACCACCGACACGCACGGCATTCAGTACCGCATGGGCCTGGAATTCGTCGAGATAAGCCAGAGAGATCTCGACCACATTGCCGGCTTCGTGCTCTACCAGCAGCAGACCTTGAAGAGGAAGGGCCTACTGTAACTCTCGGCCTTCGCGCGGGCATGGATTGACATTGCCCGCGCACAGGCCTAACAGGGATCAAAGATGATAACCTTCGATAGCGGGCATCTGCTCGTGTTCTTCAAGAGCCGGCAATTCGTCGATGCGGTAGTGGAGTTCTTGAGAGAACCTGCGTAGCGCAGCGGAAGAGGTGCGAGTGCCCCGGGGGCTCATACACCTGAACCCGAGGGACGTCGCCCCGGAAACCCACCTTCACAGACGTGGCACCCCCACTCGGGCAGTAGCGTCTATGCCCAGCTCGGCGGCCTGGCCCGGCCTGGCATCACCGCAGGCACCGATCAGAATGAACGCCTCCTCCCGACTGATGGAGAGCTTCTCCGCCAGCAGCGTGGCCATATCCGAGGTAGCCAGGCGGATCGCCCCGGCCAGGTCGGGAGCGTTGGCGCAGGTGACCCAGCCGGTAGGAGTCTCGATCCAGGGCCGCGCCCACCGCCTCCCCTCGAGGACGTCCACCCGCACCGTCACCTCGGCCCCAGCGTCGATGCCACCACCGGTCAGCTCCCCATCACCCATGCTGGCGTGCACATCCCCGAGGGCCAGCAGGGCGCCATCCACGTTGACGGGCAGGTAGATCCTGGCTCCCACGCGCACATCGTTGATGTCGAGATTGCCCCCGTGAGGGCCTGGGTAGTAGGTTGCCACCCCTGTTCCGGCCGGTGCGGTGCCGACAGTCCCTATCATGGGACGGAGGGGGACACCGATCGAGGGCGAGAACAGGGCTCTATCCCCCGCGATCGAGAAGATGCGGGCGACGGGCGGCTTGAGCTCATCGATTATGACACCGCCGCCGGGCCTGACTCGGCTGTAGCCGTACGGCCCCAAACGGATCGCCAGGATCTCCACCACGAGGCTGTCGCCGGGGCGGGCGCCCCGCACGTAGACGGGCCCGGTCGCCGGATTGGTTTCCTCACGAGATGGGAAGATGGTGACGCCGTCCTCCTCGGTTCGTATGCGCCCACCGGATGCGTCCAGGGTCTCGAAAGTCACCTCCTCGCCAGGTTCGATCTCCAGCACAGGCACAGACTCACGGGACAGGACGTAAGTGGTGTGATCGCGCGGGACATGTTTCACCCTCCGGACCTCCGTTGAACCTCATCTCAAGGTGCCTGGTGGCGACTTCTCCTCTCATACGGCGCGCCACCAGAGAGACAAGTGTACCAGGTGAGGTTCCGATCCTCACCCAGCGCGACCGCCGGGTGCGATCCAGAGCCGCTGGTCATCCTCAGAGCCGCGAGTCCGCGACTCTCCAGCGCACCTGCTTTGAGGTGGACCTCAGTATCCTTCCACGGATTGGATAGTTACAGTCTCGGAATGGGCTCTATCTCGTCGGGCGTGCCGACGCGAATGAGACCGGTGGCACGGGCCAGTTGTTCACGGTCCCAGGTAACCAGGGGTATTTCCAGCCGGTGAGCGACGGCTGCGTAGATGGCATCCGCGCCTCGGAGCCTTCTGTCGGCAGCCACCCTGGTCGCCATCACCCCCAATCTTCGATCCAGGGGGACGAATCTGATGCCCCGAAGTCGAGTCAGTCGCTCCGAGGTTTCCCAGGCCACATCAGTGGCGCCGGTGCGACGAGAAATAGCTGCCGACAGCTCCACCAGGAGAAGCACCGGCTCCACGATCTGCCCGCCGGCGCGGAGGTAGCTCTCCAACCACTGGCGACTCGCGTCGTGGGTCTCCTCGGTGGGAAGATAGCGACTGACCCAGACACTCGCATCTACCACCAGCATCAGCGTCGGTCCTCGCCGAGCGCCTCAACCCCCGACACTCCCGCCGGCCAGCGCCTACCGATCTCCTCAGCGAGTCGATCCATGTCGGCCCATACGAGATCGAAGTCGTCCTGCAAACCGCGGGGCTCGACAGGGGGCAGGAGGCGCGCAACGACCTTGCCGCGGCTCGTGACCTGTATCTCCTCGCACCTCTCACCAACCTCGCGCAGCAGCTGGCTTGTGTGTTCTTTCAGCTCGCGCACTCCTACAGATCGCAATGGCGTCCTCCTTGTGGCCACTTCAGTGACTACAAGCAGTATAATGTGTAGCGCGGGACGCCGCCATGCCCCGGTTCGCGTCCTTCACTCCCATTCCCCATCCCTCGACCCGATACCAGCCGTCGCCCTTCACCGCGCTCTTGCCCACAGTGGCGCTTGATTGGGATATCAACATGCAGTATTCTATTTGCATATCCCCACTGCATATCGGAGGTGTGAAGGATGGGAGCGATTTCGCTTAAGCTGCCCGACGAGCTGGTCGAGGCCAGCGGGGAGTACGCGCGGGCGCTCCAGCTGTCCAGGGCGGAGTACATTCGCCGCGCCATCGAGCGGATGAACCGAGAAACGCGAGCGCAGCTTCGAGCCGCGCGGCTTGCGGAGGTATCCCGTCGGGTCCGCGAGGAGAGCATGCGGGTGAACGCCGAATTCGCGGCCATCGAACGCGACCCCGATGCCGAATAGGGGCGAAATCTGGCTGGCGAACCTCGATCCGCAGCATGGCACCGAGCCGGGGAAGACACGCCCCGTGCTGGTCGTGCAGGCACAGGCGCTGCTGGATGCCGGCCACCCCTCCACGTTGATCATACCTCTCACCACGAACGTAGTTGCCGATGCCGAGCCGCTGCGGATCCACGTCCCGCCCTCAGGCGGCCTCCGGCATGGCTCCGACCTCCTGGTCGATCAGTTGCGCGCAATTGACAATAGACGCCTCGTCCAGGGGCCGCTTGCTCAGCTGTCGTCGGCCCTGCTGCGGGCGGTGGCGGAGGCGATGCGCGAGGTGCTCGACCTGGACGACGACTGAGGGCTGCCGGGGCGCCGCCTACACTGCCCCATGCCCACCCCTGAGGAAAGCAGGGTGGCTCAAAGCTCCGTGGCGATCCCACGAAAAGTGGCTCAAAGGCCGAGGTCAGTCACAGATTT
>JAMCTB010000131.1:0-2990 GCA_023380955.1 Chloroflexota bacterium
CGAGGACCTGCTCGGGATCATGCAGATCGTGACCGGGAGACTACCGGCGGTCTTCGCCGTAACCACCCAGGACATCACGCCCTATGGCAACGGAGTCTTCCACGTCAACAGCATCATGCAGCCGTGCACGGCCACGGTGGCACCGGTGGTGGGTGTGGCCATCACTACTGAGGTGCCAGTGCCCGGGTCAGCGACGGGGGCGACTCACCTGGACGACGTGGAAAGCACTGTTCGTTTCTGCATTGAAGTGGCGAAATCCTTCGGCGCGGGACAGTGCCGCTTCCACGACGATGAGGAGTTCCAACGGCTTGTGTCGCTGTATGGAGAGATGATCCACCTACAAAGCACGTCCAAGGCGTGATGCTGCTCGCGACGCCGCCTTGCCAAGCGCTAGCGAAGCGTCTTGCTCATGAAGATGGCCGTCACGCTGAGGGTTAGCAAAGCATCTGGTTCTTGGGGAGCCCAAGATGCTCCTGGAATCCGGATCAGCCGCTAACGCTCACTATGGCGGGCTGGGAGGTCGATCCCTTGCGAGCACAGGTAAGCCTTACGGTTTCCGAAGGGAAACTGCTGATAGCCCGGGCCATCGCGAGCCTCCCCGAGGTCCGCTCCGCCTTCGAGAATGGACGTATCCTGCTGAAGGGCGGCACCACGGTGTCCGCTCTGGCAGAGGAACTGGTGGGGGTGCCGCTTCGGATCTCGGGAAGGGTCAGCCCGCGCGGGACCAAGTCCTCGGGACCGGGCTGCAGACCACTCCTCACAGCATCCTGATCGAAGGCGGCCGGTGGAGGAATGTGGACGACGACCTTCCAGCGGAGGTCACCAGGATGGAGCCGCGGGACGTAGCGGTCGTCGGCGCCAACATTATCGACTCGCAGGGGCGAGCCGCGATGATGGCCGGGCGCGCCTTAGGTGGTAACCCGGGGCAGGTGATGACGGGTCTGATGGCCCAGGGTGTCCAGGTGATCGTGGCGGCGGGCCTGGAGAAGCTGATCCCCGGCTCCGTGGACGATGCCGTTCGTCAGGCGGGCATGGCGGGCTGCGATTGGTCCATGGGCATGTCCGTGGGGCTCATGCCGATCGTTGGCAGGGTCATTACGGAGGTGGAGGCCATCCGGATCATCGCGCCCGTCGTCTGCGCCGTCATCGGAAGGGGCGGCGTCGATGGGGCAAGTGGCGGCGCCACCTTCTCCCTGGCGGGCGAGCCCGTGGATGTGCAGCGGGTTATCGACGCGGTGATCGCGGTCAAGGGCGCCGGCACCAGCGGCAGCTCGGAGAGCTGGCCCGAGTGCCGGGCCGGCAGCCGAAACTGCCGCGAGCACCGCTGCTGCGTTTGGAAGCAGTGGGGCAAGAAAGGGTGGGGAAGATGGGAAGCGGAAAGCGAAAGATCGGCACAATTACGATAGGACAATCCCCTCGAAGCGACATGATCCCAGAGATACAGGCGATCCTCGGGGATGATGCGGAGATCATCGAGGCAGGAGCCCTGGACGATCTCACCAGGGAGCAGATAGCTGGGATCGCGCCGAAGCAGGGCGACTACGTCCTGGTGACCCGGCTCAGGGATGGCACCTCCGTGCAGGTGGCGGAGCACCACATCCTGCCGCTGATGCAGGGTCGCATCGACCAGGTGATTGCCAAGGGCGCCGAGGTGGTGGCGCTGGTCTGCACCGGCGAGTTTCCCGCCTTCGACTGCTCGAGGCTGCTGATCGAGCCCCAGAAAGTGCTCTACCACTTCGTTGCCGGAGTGGCGAAGGAGCGGCGGGTCGGCGTTGTCATCCCGGCACCGGAGCAGATCGAAGAGGCAACGAGGCGATGGAAGACCGCCGGGGGCAGCGCCCTCGAGGTGATAGCCGCCTCGCCCTATCGGGACATCTTGGAGCTTGAAGAGGCGTCCAGGAGGCTGAAGAGCTGGGAGGCCGACCTGGTAGTGCTGGACTGCATGGGCTTCACCACGTCGCACAAGGCCAGGACCGCTGAGTTGACCGGGGTCCCGACAGTACTGCCGCGGACGGTGGTGGCGCGTGCCTTAGCCGAGCTCCTGTGACGGGGCGACGGGGAGAAGTTTCTTGTCTCTTGGAAAGGAGATAGTGCGCATGGACGAGTCGCTGGCCAGAGTAGGTGCTGAGCTGCTAAAGACTTGCCTGGGCCTCAAGCAGGGCGAGTCGCTGCTCGTCGTGACCGACCTGCCCACTCGCGAGATCGGCGAAGCACTCTTTCAGGGCGGGACACAGGTCGGTGCCCTCGCGATGCTGATGGTCATCCAGCCCACGGGCCGAAACGGCGCGGAGCCGCCCTCCGCCGTAGCCGCGGCGATGAAGCAGGCGGACGTGGTCGTTTGCCCTACCAGCTTCTCCCTCACCCATACCCAGGCCAGACTCGAGGCCGCGAAGGCAGGGGCACGCATCGCGACCATGCCCGGCATCACCCAGGACATGTTCTTCGAGGGCGCCGTCTCTGCCGACTACGGGGCAGTGGCTGACCTCTCCCTGCGAGTGACCGATCTCCTTTCCAACGCCAGAGAAGCGCGGATCGTCAAGGACGGCAAGGAGCTAACGATGTCGTTGGCAGGACGCAACGCGGTCGCCAGCACGGGCCTCTATAGGGAAAAAGGACAGTCTGGCAACCTGCCCACCGGCGAGGCCTACATAGCGCCGGTGGAGGGGACGGCCTCCGGCGAGACCATCTTCGACGGCTCCATCGCGGGACTCGGTCCGTTGCAGAAACCGGTGGCGGTCAGGCTGGAAAAGGGACTGTTGGTGGACGCGGACGGCCCCGATGGGAAACGGCTCCTTGAGATGTTGGGGGATGCGCTTGAGGCTCGGAACCTGGGCGAGTTGGGCGTTGGCACCAACGACCGGGCCAGGATCACGGGGGTGATCCTCGAGGATGAGAAGGTCTACGGCACTGTCCATCTAGCCTTCGGGGATAACTCCACCTTCGGGGGTAACACGCGGGCCGGCGTCCACATCGACGGGATCATACTCAAG
>JAMCTB010000131.1:3000-11001 GCA_023380955.1 Chloroflexota bacterium
ACAGGCAGGTTGCCGCCTCTAGTTGATCCCCAGGTACTTCAGGATCCCCCGGGCGATGCCCCCCGCCACCAGGTCCGGCTGCTCCACCAGCAGGCTGCGATCCTTGGCTGTGGTCAGGAAGCCCATCTCCAGGATCACCCCCGGCGTCGTGGGAGCGATGGAGTGGTCGATGCCTCGATTGGCGAAGGCGTAGTAGGCGGTCATGTTGACGGTGATGGTCCCTGGATGGTTCGGGAGCCCCGTGGCGGCGGCGTACTCGCCGGAGATGGCGTTGAGCAGTGCATCGTCTTTGGCCGGTATGCTGCTGCGGCTGGAGCGGGCAAGCTTGTAGCCCGAAAGGCTGGTGTTGGAGTTGGCGTCGCCGTGAAGGGCCACGAAGGCGTCTGCCTTGTACTGGCTGGGTACGGTGGAGGGGATGAGATCGACGATGAGGTTCTGCTGCTCCAGCAGGGCAGCTACCCGGCGCGCGATGTCCAGGTTGATGTCCACCTCCCGCCAGCCGCTCCCCTCGGCTCCCGTGGAGCCCCTGAGGCTGGCCAGCTCCGCTGCCTGCTCGGCGGCCTTCCAGTGGCCTGCCTGGATGCCGACTCGCAACTTTGGGGTCACCTTGGATAGGGCCGATGCGAGGGGCGCGGGCAGGGGCGGCACCGTCGGGGCGGGCGCGGGCTGCGGCGTGACGGTGGGCTGCGGCGTGACGGTGGGCCGCGGTGGATTGGTTGGGGCTGCCGTCGGCCCGGCTACGAGGGCCGACGGGTCCGTGGTTCGGCCGCCCCTGGAGCGTACGCTCTCTTCCGCGCTGGCCGGGCGGATGGCCGCCGGGTCCGAGGACTGGGATCCAGTCTGGTCGACGGAAGCGGCGACCAGGGAGTTGGACGAGTCCTCGTGAGGGGACCGTCCAAGGGGACCGGAGGCGAGGGCTACGCCGATCAAGAGGACCCCCACGGCCGTCACCAGGTGAGTCAGAGTCGATTCGCGCAGTCTAGGGCGTCGCACAACAGATACCTCCCTGGGAGTTGTAGGGTCCGCTGCGCCCGTCCGCGCCAGGGAAAGGGCAAGGCTGTGGCAGGGTCATCCCCGGCCGGCAGCGAGGGCGATTTGCTGTTGCGGAATTTCAGGTAAGGTCTGGTGAAATCGCGGGGCGTTCCCGACTGAAGAGGATTACGCTGGGCGCATTATATCAGAAGACAGGCAAGTGTACATAGGGTGTCAGTGCGAGATTCAGAGATAGACTGCACCTGTTAGTAGAAGATAGAGACAAGCAACTACTACGGGGTTACTCTTCCTCAGCAGCCACCATCTGGGAGGCGGCACCCGCGTCGAGCAGCTGCCGGACGCGTTCCGCCGAGTAGCCGAGGAGGGAAGTGAGGACCTCGCGAGTGTGCTCGCCGAGGGCGGGCGTCGAGGTGAACTCCTCGCCGGGGGTGCGGGACATCTTGATGGGATTGCCCGCCATGTGCACCTCGCCGGCTCGCGGCTGCTTCACCGCCACCACCATGTTTCGTTCCTTGATGATGGGCTCGGCAAAGGTCTTGTCCAGGGTGTTCACGGGGGCCGCGGGGATGCCCATCTCCTCCATCCTGGCCATCCACTCGGCGGTGGTGCGGCTCGAGAGGATCTCCTCCACGATCTGCTTCAGCTCGTGGCGGTTTGCCCGCCGCTTCTTGGCGTTCTCGAAGCGAGGTTCCGTGGCCATGTCGGGAACACCGAGGATCTGACACAGCTGCGCCCAGAACTTCTGCGAGCCGATCACCATGGCGATCTGGCCGTCCTTGGTGCGGTAGGCGCCGTGGGGGGTGATGCCCAGGTGTCCCGTGCCCAGGGGCTTGGGGACGACCCCGCTGAGGAAGTACCAGGGGACCCAGTAGGCCAGGAGCGAGACCTGGCAGTCGAACATGGATACGTCCACCTGCTGGCCGCGGCCGCTCACGCTGCGCTCTGCCAGGGCGGCCAGGATGCCGATGGCCGCGAACTGGCCCGCCGCGAGGTCGCCGATGGGGGCGCCCACCTTGGCCAAATCGCCATCCTCCTGGCCGGTGAGGCTCAGGATGCCACCCGCGGCCTGGACGCACAGATCGAAGGCCGCCCGATGCTTGTAGGAGCCGGTGGAGCCGAAGCCGGTGACGGAGCAGGTGATGACCCGAGGGTTGATCTCGCTGAGGATCGGATAGTCGATGCGCAGCCTCTGCAGCACGCCGGGCCGGTAGTTGTCCAGCACCACGTCGGAGATGCGCACCAGATCGTAAAAGGCTTCGCGGCCCGCCTGGGTCTTCAGGTTCAGGACGATGCCGCGCTTGTTGCGGTTCACGGCCACGAAGTAGCCGCTCCACTCGCCCTGGTAGTAGGGTCCGATGCTGCGGAAGATGTCCCCCTCGGGGGGTTCGATCTTGATAACCTCGGCGCCAAGGTCCGCGAGGATCAATGTGCAGTAGGGGCCGGAGAGTGCTCCGGTGAGATCGAGGACCCGAACGCCGGTGAGCGCCTTTGCCATTCCTTCGCCCCCATCGAGCAAGCTTGAGATGCGCGGCCATTTTGTGGCTGGTGCCGACGCATGTCAAGCTCGCTCTATCGGAGGCTTGCTTCCATGGGCTCGGCAAGGTTCTGGCTGCCTTCGGCCTCGCCACTAACCAATGCAGTCCCGGCCGCCCGAGGAAGGAGCGGCCGTGACTGCATTGCGGCAGCTGGACGAGTCGCGGCTCGCCGGCCGAGCCACTCCTCGCCCGCGGGCGTTATCCTCACACCCCAAAGGAAAACGAGTCTGTTGTCCTCGCGCCTTTCCCGGGCGACGATCAGTCCGCGCCTCTTCACGTCAGCCAGCAGCGCCGAAAGCTGATCCGGTCCTACCAGGAGGCCGGACCTCCAGAGGACGTTCTTCAGATCCCAATCGGTGATCGATGTGCCACTCTTCCATTGAGGCTTCTGCAGGGTGGAAAGGAGTAGCTGAATACAGTCTTCCTTATCCATCGACAGGCCCGCCAAATATGAAGATAGCGGTCAATCGCTAGCGATTCTTCTTGAAGCGCTCTCTCTTCAGTCGCTTCTTCAGCTTATGCTTCGTGATCTTCTTCCTGCGCTTCTTGACGACGGAGCTCATTCACACCTCCTTTTCCTAGGGTATGTCGTCCCCGGCCAGGCGCTAGTCACAGGGGGACTGTCGTATCTGTGGCTGTGGGCCATCGAGCGCATAGAAAACCAGGCCCGCCCAGGCAGGCCTGCTGCAGGGCCACTTTACCAAGTTGGAGGCCGCGGCGCAAGTCCGGCTGAGTTGAGGGGCACCCGCTGGAGGCCTGTTGGCCCGGCCCTTCAGGGACGAAGATCACCGATTGCCCTCGGCAGCCTCGAGCTTGTCGATGTGGCTCACCCAGTGGGCGATCTCCTCGGCGTTGGTTTCGTCCAGCCATCGCTGGTGGATCTTGGCGTCGGGCCACGGATAGGTGCAGATCCTCCTCACCCTCTCCGGGGGAACTCCGGCGATCTCCGCGATCTCCTCGATGCGTTCCTGGCTGATCTTGAAGAACTCCTCGTCCTCTTTGAAAGGGCGATCGCTCTTGATCTCGTAGTCGTAGAGTTCTTCCTCGTCCATCTCTGGCATTGGCGTCATGCTCCCGCTGCTGGTTGGTGGCGCATCTTCGCGCTGGAACGATGCGGGGAAAGTATACTACAGGGAGAGGCTCCAGCCCTTCAACTGGTCGATCAGGGCGTAATTGGTGAGGTCCATTTGGATCGGTGTGACCGATACGTAGTCGTTGGCCAGGGCCCAGATGTCGGTGCCCTCATCGGCCTGGCCCGTGGGCTCGTCGCCACCGATCCAGTAGTAGCTGCGGCCGAAGGGGTCCTGGCGTTCGATCAGCTTGTCGCGATAGATCCTCTTACCCAGGCGGGTGACGAGTATCCCGCGAATCTGCTCTCTCGCCACGCTCGGTACGTTGACGTTGAGGAGGACGTCGGGCGCGATGCCTTTCTCCAGGGCCTGAGACGCCAGGCGAGCGGCAAACTGCGCCGCGATCTCGAAATCCCACTCTTGATAGGAGGCCAGAGAGACGGCGATGCCCGGCACCCCGTTGACCACGCTCTCCATGGCCGCCGCGACGGTGCCGGAGTAGGTGATGTCTCCGCCGAGATTCGCGCCCTTGTTGATGCCCGAGACCACGAGCGAAGGGCGCTCGCCGGCGAGGCCCAGCATGCCCATCGCGACGCAGTCCGATGGGGTGCCGTCGCAGGCGTATCCTTCACCACCATCCCGCATGGTGACTCGGGTTACCCGCAGCGGCTTGTGCATGGTCTTGGTGTGGCCGGCGGCACTCCAGTTGTGATCGGGGGCGATGACCACCGTCTCGCCGACAACCGAAAGGGCGCTCCTCAGGGCGATCAATCCCTCGGAGTCGATACCGTCGTCGTTCGTTACCAGGATTCTCATTGCACCTTGAACTTCACGTCGCCGCTCGTGGTCTCGTTGCCGGCCGCATCCCGGGTGACCACCCGCAGGACGTGCTGCCCCGGTGCAGTGGGCCACTCCAGGGTCGCGGGGGAGGCGCTGCTGCTCCCGACCAGCTGGTTATCCACGTAGAAGTCGGTCTTGGCGATCCGGTGGTTGTCCGAGACGCCAGCGCTGAAGCTGATCTTCGGCATTTGAGCCTTGTTGAAAGTAGCGTCGTTCTGCGGGAAGGTGATGGCGACGGTGGGAGCCTGATTGTCCACGATCACCGGCACCTCTATCACCTTCGGAGCCGGCGTCACCGGCGGCGGGACGGGGGTTGGCGAAGGTTGTGGCGTGCCCCGCGGGGCGACTGGATTGGGTGCCGTAGTCGGCAGGACAGGCGGTCGCGCCGCGAGGGTTATGCGCAGCTTGTACAGGCCGTTCAGAGACCGGGTATCCCATCTCTCCAGCACGCCATTCTCCACGGGAGCAGTGTGCACTCCACCAATCGCCTTCCAGGAGGTTGGGTTAAGGCCCTCGCCGTACTCCACCCGGAAGGAAGCAAAAGCCTTGCCAGAGGCACTTCCTCGGATCTCCACCAGGCCTCGGACGGCCGCACCCGTGGTGGGGCTGTCCAGCACCAGGGTGCTGTTATCGTCCCGGCTGGCCACCGGCTGGGGTGTCTGCTCCGGGCCCTGATCGGAGGGAGCCTGGGGCGCCTCCGGCTTCCCTGCGTCCTTGGCCCAGGAGGCCCACTCGGCCGGATACACCTCCACCACCTTCTCCTCTCGATTCTCGGGCGGGGTCGAGGGCGTCGCCAGCTTACCGGTGGTCTTGTCGACCACCACCAACCGGTGGATGTCGCACTCCTTCGTAGGTGCCGTGCCTTTGACGAAGAGATCGGTGATCTTGGTGGGGCAGTACTTGTTGGGCTTCAGTCCGTCGGTGGGGCAGATCTCCACCCTCTCCAGCCCGCCCGGCTGCTCGAAGTTCCTGGCCGGTGTCTCCTTCAGGGCCTGCTCCATGAAGTCGTGCCAGATGGGGGCGGCGGTCAGGCTGGAGAGCACCGGCGCTATCTCCTGGTTGTCGCTGTTGCCCACCCAGACGCCGGTCACCAGGTCGGGAGTGTAGCCAACGGTCCAAAGATCGCGGTTGTTCTCGGTGGTCCCGGTCTTGCCCGCTGCCGGACGGCTGAGCTTCAGCGGGCCGTTGGGCCCGAAGAGAGGGGTGCGGGCATTGTTGTCGGAGAGAATGCTGGTTATCAGGTAGGAGATCTGGGGCTTCAGCACCTCGGCCCGCTGGGGGCCGTTGTACTCCTCCAGCACCTTGCCCGAGCTATCCTCCACCTTGAGGATCGCAACAGGCTCCAAGGTCCTGTAGCCCGGCCTCTGAATCTCCTTGGACACCGGCTGGCCGTACATCGTCCCGTTGTTGGCGAAGACGCTGTAGGCGTAGACCAGATCCAGCAGCTTGACCTCGCCGCCACCGAGGGTGAGGCTGAGATCGTAGGGACCCTCGGGATCGAGAGAGGTGATCCCCATCTGATGGGCTAGGTTGATGGCGTTCCTCACCCCCACGAACTCCAGCGTCTTCACCGCCGGGACGTTCATTGAGTTGGACAGGGCGGTGCGAACGGTCACGGGCCCGTGCCACTTCTTGTCCACGTTCTGCGGCGTATAGGAGCGACCCATTCGATCCTTGAAGACGGTGTAGTTGTCCAGAATGACGGTACCGGGAGACCATCCCTTCATGAAGGCGCCGGAGTAGGTGATCGGCTTGAAGGTGGACCCGGGCTGCCGCTCGGAGGTAGCGATGTTCACCTGGCCGCTGATGCCACGGTTGAAGTAATCCACACTGCCCAGCATCGCCAGGATCTCACCCGTGTCGGGCTTCATGGCCACGAGGGCGGCGTTGTGGATGTTGTCCTTGGACAGCTTCTCCACCTGTCGCCGGGCGATCTGCTCGGCGGTGTGCTGCATGTCCAGATCGAGGGTGGTCCTCACCGTCAACCCCTGAGAATAGACCACCTGGGGGCCGTACTTTCGCTCCAGCAGGTCGCGTACGTACATGACGAAGTGGGGTGCCTCGATGCCGTACTTCATCGGCTGGTACTCGAGGGGCTTCTTGAAGGCCTCGTCGGCCTGAGCCTCGGTGATATCTTCCTGCCTGACCATGGCGTCCAGCACCATGCGCTGGCGGCGCTTGGCGGCGGCAGGGTCCACCAGAGGTGAGAGCAGGGCGGGGGACTGGGGTATTCCGGCCAGCATGCTGGATTCCGCCAGGTCCAGCTCCTTGGCGGACTTGCCGAAGTAGGACTCGGCGGCGGCCTCGATGCCGTAGGCCACGTTGCCGTAGTAGATCTCGTTGAGATACAGCTGTAGGATCTGGTCCTTGGTGTACTGCTGATTGACCCGGTAGGCGAGGATCCATTCCTGGATCTTACGGTCGATGCTCACCTCAGGGGTCAGGTAGACCCGCTTGATCAGCTGCTGGGTGATGGTGCTGCCGCCCTGGATCTCTTCGCCGCGGAGGATCGCCCACGCGGCGCGGAGGGTACCCCGAACGCTGATGCCCGGGTTGTCGTAGAAGGTGGAATCCTCGATGGCAATGGTGGCGTTGATCAGCTGAGGGGAGACCTCGGACAGCTTGACGAAGGTCCTCTTGCCCGCCTGGGGGTCGAACAGCTCGTAGAGGAGCCGGTCGTGGCGATCCAGGATCTTGGTGGATCCGAACATCTGATGGGTCTGCAGGCTGTCGGGCGGGGGTAGTTTGTTGTCGTAGTAGCTGTAGATGGCGGCCACGGCGAGCCCGCCTGTGACCAGCATGAGAACAGTCAGGGAGAACAGGACCAGGATCGCCGTTCGGAAGACCGACCCGCCGGTGTTGTTGCGGCTTGCCCGCTTCCGGCGACGCGCAGAAGCACTCAATCTGTCACCCACATTCTTCGGCGGCTCTCAATCCACTCGCTGCGCGACGACGAAGTGGGAGATGCCTAGCGCTCGAAATGGGGTTCTCTCCAACAGGTCTGTAGCCCGTTGCAAGAAGGTCCCGAGGGAGGGACGGGTGGCGGCTACGTTGTCGAACCCCGGGTAGATGTGGGTGAACACCACGAAGCGGACGGAGAATCCCTCGAAGAGACTCCGGATGCCTCGAGCCGTGTAGACCCTGACGTGCGGGCAGAACTGGTCGCGCAGTGCGTCTGGTAGGTAGTTCACCAGTGGCAAGAGCCGGAAATGGTACTTCCCACGGAAGTAGAAGCCGTGGGTCTCCATCGGATAGAGTCTGTTGGGGGCGTAAATGACCACGTGACCGCCCACATCGGTGCAGCGCACGGCCTCGGCGATGGCCCTGTGGTCGTCGACGACGTGCTCTATCACCTCGTGAAGGAGGACCAGGTCGAAGCTGCGGTCCTTGAAGGGTAGATCCTCCGCAGGAGCCAGCGAGATGTTGGGAAGCCGCGTCTGGGCGGTCGCCACCTTCTCCGGGTCGATGTCGACACCGTAGACCTCAGAGCTGAATCGCCGAAACTTCTCCACGTACATGCCGAGGCCGCACCCGACGTCCAGGATGCGCCGGCTTTCCAGGGG
>JAMCTB010000132.1 GCA_023380955.1 Chloroflexota bacterium
GGGGCGGCCTTCTGCTCGGCCGGCTTCGCCGCCGGAGCAGGGGCCGAAGAACAGGCGGCCAAAACGATCGAAACGATTGAGATGAGGACCACGACTGCGAGCATCGTGGCCGGTCGCGCTTGCCTGTCCACTACAACCCTCCCGTTTGGATCCGCGGCATCACGCGTTGTAGAGACGCAGCGCGCTACGTCTCTACCCTGTAGTAACTACGACCTCGTCGTCGTGAACAGGTTCAACGCGATGCCAGCGGAAGAAATGATAACCCACGGGGGGTCGCTATTGACTCGGTTTCGCCTATGAAACCACGTCCCGCGTGTAAAGCGAAGCGATTATATACCCGCGGTTGGGAGTTGTCAAGCTTTTGGGCGAGCTTGACGATGCAACGCCCATTCGGGTAGCTCGTGTGCCGAAGGGTTCCGCGCAGGCTAAAGACCCTGCGGCTACAGGCTGCGCCTGGGCTTGCTGGACGGCCTTCGGCTTCATCACCCTACTGCAAAGGATAGACGGGTTTGGACGCCTGGCGGAGATTGCGGATGAACTCCTGCACTTCCTCGTGAGAGCGGTACTTGGACATGTCGTACTGTTCGTAGTGGACCATCTCTTTCAGCTCCCGGCGGAAGGGGATCTTGGGCGTGTATTCGGGATAGCCTATGGGAACCAGGTTATGAATCCTGATGATGGGCGGGACGCCGAGGAAGGGTTTGACGAGGCTCTCGAAGTAGGCCGTCACGGTAACCCATTGGGCGCCCAGCCCGTAAGCGCCGGCGGCGAGGTTGAGCATGTGGGTGGCGTTGGCGATGTTCTCGTCGATCACCCAGCGGCGATCCAGGAGCCGGTTGAGCACGGTGGCCTGAGCGGTACGGGGGTCGCTGCAGACGAAGATCAAGACCGGGGCATCGACGAAGCCGTGTCCGGGCGGGACGTCGGGGTAGCCGCGGTAAAAAGGCTGCCTCATCTCAAGCACGCGGGTCAACTCCAGGGCACCGGTGAGGCGCTGGGCCTCATCCTTGGCCTCGGCGATCTTTTCCTTGAGGGCCGGGTCCCTGACCACGACGAACTCCCAGGGCTGGCCATTGGCGCCGGACATGCACCACCGGGCGGCTTCGAGGATCTTCTCTATCGTCTCGTCCGGCACGGGGTCTGGCTTGAACCTTCGAACGCTCCGGCGGTTCTTCACTACTTCGAGGAACTCGTCTCCATTCATGGTTTTTGGGCCTCCTTTTTTCTGGGTTATTGGGGGATTATGGTGTTGGCTTAATTGTTTCGGTGGAAACTGACGAAGGGAAGAACCTGGGGGACCGCTCTTGCGAGGGTTTCCCCTGCGAAACCGTGTCCCAAACGTAAGGCGGCACGATTATATGACGCGGGGAGATGATTGTCAAGCTTGTTTAGGCCCGCCAGCCATGTTCGCCTGGATGCGCCGGGTTAGGGCGTAGGTGTGGTGCTGGATGTGATAGAGTGGGGCTAATGGCGCCGGATTCCTAGCAGGACGACCGGCCAGGATGTGTTCCAACTAATTCGGTATTCCAACTGGGCACGCCCTCACCCGGCCTTCGGCCGACCTCTCCCAGAGGGAGAGGTGAGCCCCCGCCCCTCGGGCGGACAGGGCCGTCCGCCCCTGCGTCCGGGCCGCACGAGCGCGGCCTCGGTTCCCCCTCTCCCTCTGGGAGAGGGCTGGGGTGAGGGCGGAGCCTGTGCGGTGGCGCATTGGGTTGGAACCAACGGACAGGGACATCCGTCACTGCGGGGATGCATTTTGCAGCAGAGGTCAGGTGGTCTTGTCCTCGGGGTGGGTCATTTCCTCGCGGATGGCGGCTTCGGCGCGGCGGCGGAGGGCGGTGACGTTTTGAGGGCTGACGCCGAGCTGCTGGGCCAGCTCCTGGGCGGACCTGTCGCGCCAGTAGATCTCATAGAGCACGCTCCTCTGCTTGGGAGAAAGGCGGCGAAAGGCGGCGCGCAGGCGCGGATTGAGCACGTCCGGCGAGGGCAAGGCCTCGGTTCGCTGAACCAGGTGCTCGAGGATCGACTCGTCGATCTCCAGGGTCCTCTGCTTGCGCCTCAGCTCGCGGTTCAGGAAGTTCACCAGCCGCCACTTCAGCTTCTGTTTGAGGTAGTTGCCGAGGGGCACCCCGCGTTGGGGGGCGTAGTCCCTGGTTAGCTCGATCAGGGCGGCGTTGGCCTCTTGAAAGAGGTCCTCGGCCTCGAGGCCGGCCAGATGGGATTGCCGCGAGAGTCCCTTGATCAAGGTGAGCACCAGGGGCCGGTAGCGTTCTATGACCTGCTCCGGTGGCGGAGGGTTTTGGGTTATTAGTGGGTCCTTTCTAGTGTCGTCGTCGTTCAGCATGGTTTCTCCCTGAATTGGGTTTGTTTGGTATTTTCATCATTCACCTTGCAGGTAGGTGCCGGGCTCGTAGGCGCGGAAGGTGGCCACGACTTTGCCGATGATGGTTACGTGTTTCAGGTAGAGGGGCTGCATGGACGAGTTGGCGGGCTGGAGGCGGACGCGGTCCTCCTCGAGGAAGAAGAACTTGACGGTGGCCTCGTCGCCGATGAGGGCGACGACGATGTCGCCGTTCTCGGCGGTGGGCTGGAGCCGCACCACGATGTAGTCGCCGTCCATGATGCCGGCTTCGATCATGCTCTGGCCTCTTACCTGTAGGGCGAAGCGGTTCCCCAGCTGGCCGGCCAGGGCGGCGCCGAGGTCCAGGTGACCCTCCACGTTCTCGGTGGCCAGCAGGGGGGCGCCGGCGGCCACGCGGCCGACC
>JAMCTB010000133.1:0-15799 GCA_023380955.1 Chloroflexota bacterium
GAAACGACTCCGATCTGATCTGGGAATAGGCTTGGGCAGGGGGATAAGCCCCTGCCCCTCGAGTGCCGTCCACCGGGCGACGGGGCGTGACGCTGCAATCGCCTGCGTCACGAGCCCCGCCCTGCCTTGCCGGGGCCGTGGCCTCACGCGGCGACGGCCTGCGGCTTCATGGATCGGACCGGCATAGAGATCTGCCGCAGCAAGCCGGCCACGAGCTTGTCATCCGTGCTGTGAACGGCCAGGTCTCCCAACGAGACGATGCCCACCAGGCGGCCGCCATCCACCACCGGCAGCCGATGCAGCTGCTCTTCTCCCATCAGGCGAGCGGCGTCGGCGATGTCCATCTCCGGGCCGCCCTGCACCAACTCCTTGGTCATGAAGCTGCTGACCTTGCACTCATCGGGGTCGGTACCGGCGACAACACACTGGATCACGATGTCGCGGTCGGTGATCAACCCGAGCAGGCTGCTATTCTGGCAAACCGGCATGACCCCCACGTTGTGGCGCTTCATTTCGGTGGCCACCTTGCTCAACGAGTCCGAGGGGCTGGCGCAGCAGAAGTCCGTCGTCATGATGTCTCGAAGCTTCATTCCTCTACTCCCTATCTGTCTAGCATCCGGCGCGTCCACCCGAACCGGCCGTGTCGACCGGTTCGGGCGACTGCGGCAAGATGCATACCCACTTTCACCCCTTCTTCCCCAGGGACCCGGTGTCCAACCCGTCTCACCGCCGAGCCCTGCCGGGATAGGCGGACAGCAGATCGCCCTCGGTGGCGAACCAGATCCGGTTGCGAGGCGTCCAATCGCGCCACACCGAAAGGCCGTTCCGAGAGGTGTAGTACCTGGTGTTGGGGGATACGCTGGTGACCCATTCCCCGGCAGGATCCGGACTGCGGATCCCACCGAGGGGGAGAGCCGGAGTCGCCGAGGGCCCGGGAGTAGCGGTGAGAGGCGGGACCAGAGTCGGGCCGGGGACGGCCGCGGCCACTTCCCAGTCGAACAGCTCCTCATTGCCTCGCGATTGAAGGCCCTGGGGACCTCTGATCCAGCTTCGGCTACCGTCGGTGAAAGCGGTCCAGTTGTCCGCCTTGCGCCATACCATCAGCCCGGTGGTGGTCCTCTGAAGAGCATCCCCATTCAGTGGGTTGCGCTGCTCCTCCTCCAGGGGGCTGCCCACCAGCTGCGGAATCAGATCGGCCAGCCCTTTGAACCCCAAACGGAACTCCGGCTCCTGCTGGAAGAGGGTCGACGGTGGAAGGAACAGCAGAGGTAGAAGGAGGAACTGCACGATGGAGAAGGCACGATGCGCCACGACGGCCTCCTTCCTTCAGCGGCGGGCCCAACCCTCCTACTGGGGCGAGAGCCTATCGCCGAAGCACTCCAGGAAGGCGGAAATCACCTTCTCAGCCCCATAGCAGGCGGGCTCCATTGGGCTGCCGCTCCGCTTCAAAGCCTGGTAGGCGCATCCACCACCGCAGAAGGTGGCCACCCGGCAAGAGCGGCACTCCGGCATCGCCACGATGCTCCTGTCCCGCCAGGGGGCTGCCTTCCCCTCGTCTATCTCGAAGGAGGGGAAGAAGCTGCCGATGGCCAGCTCCGGCTGGTCCAGCATCTCGGAGCAGGGGTAGATGCAGCCATCGGCCCCAAAGGTGTAGGAGTGGAGACCGTTGGCTTCGCAGTACTGTAACATCGGCTGACCCTTGAGGCTGGCCAGCCCCAGGACACCGCTCAGATGCTTGGTGCTGCGGAACAGGTCCAGCCGGAAGAGCCGGCGGGCGCTCTCGCTGGCGGCCATCACCTCGGCCAGCTCCCTCACCAACTGGTCTTCCGGCAGCAAAGCCGGGTAGCTGCCGGTCCCCAGATGATCGGCTACCGGCGCCAGGACGCAGCGGAAGTTGGGCTGCTCGGGCCAGCCTCGCCGGACGATCATCTCAGCGATCTCGGGGAGGTAGGCCACATTGTGGGCATCCAGGTTCACACGCACCGCCACCCTTATCCCGAGGCTCACAAGCAGCTCCACCGCCTCCAGGGCGGCTCCATGGCTACCTTTCCCGCTGCGGAAGGGCCGGCGATAGTCGTGGATGGTCTGGGGGCCATCGACGGTGATTTGAAAGTGGCTGAAGAGGTGGCGGAACTCGAGGATCAGCTCTCGGTAGCCTGTCGCCAGGTGGGTGCCGTTGGTCACCACACCCACGCCCATCCCCCGGGTCTCGGCCTCTCGGAGGCTCTTTCGAACGGCTCCCAGGGTCGACGGGAGCAGGGGTTCTCCGCCGAAGAGATCCACCTCGCGCTTTCGAGACGGGGTTCGCGCGGCGATCTCGTCCATGGCCCGAAAGGCGGCCACGATCGCCTCGTCTCCCAGGACTCGGGGCACCCGGGAAGTGATAGATCCCTCGAAGCAGTAGCGACAGGCCAGATTGCAGGAGTGGGTCGGGCACAGGACGAACTGGAGAGGCCTATCCTGGCTCAGTCGCTTCTGGCGCTCCCACATCGCCAGGAAGAGCCTCTCCTCCTCGTCTTGATCCGCGAACAGGTAACCCCGTTGCCGCAGCCTGGACAGCAGCTCGGGATCGGCTGGGCCATCGGCCGGTGGGGCATCCAGGATCCCCTTGGTGGCATCATCCAGGAGGTCTACCGCCCCGGACAACCCGTTGATGGCGATCCACCCGCCCCGCGCCAGGCGGTGCGTCACCAGGTAGCTGCAGCAACGCATCGATGCGACCAGCTCCCGCTCCTAAGATCCCCAGCAGTCGAAGAACCAGCAGCACAGGGGTCCCACTTCACCTGCGGACTCCTGCTGCACCTCGGCGAACCACAGCTCCGCATCCAAGTTCAACGAGGTCATCTCCGCTCACCTCCTTCCCGCTCCAGCGACGGCACCCAAATGGCCCGTCACTCTAGCATGATCACGCGGCCGGCAATGCGAAAGTGAACCCAGAACCGTACCAGCAGCATGAACAGAAGCAAGAGAAGGAATCCCACGGATCGGAGGGGAGAGGCCGCCACCGGCCCCGTGAGCAGGGCAGACACTCTCTCCTCTACTACCGCGGTTCGCCCCATCAGGTTATGGCGGAGGGACATAGACCCTGGTGCCGGGCGCAACTCGGCACCCCGAGCCAGCAAGGCCACATCCACCAACGCCTTGGCCAGAGCGTTGGGACGCCCGGTCGCCCTCGCCGCGCGCTGGTCGGAGTCCTTCTCTCTTTCCACCAGTAGCTGGTCGAACAGCCTGTGGACCACGGGATTGAAGGCCTGGAGATCACGCAATAGGAGCGAAGGCCAGTGTTTGAGACCATCGCGACGGGAGACGTGGGCCAGCTCGTGGGCAAGCACCGCCTCCAGTTGCTCGGCATCCAGCTCTGCCACCAGCCTGCATGGCAGGATCACCGTCGCCGGCCTGACTCCCACCGTGCAGGGGCCGATAGGCGGATCCTCCACCAGTATCAGCTGCGGATAGTCGACCTTGAAGGTGGAGACCAGTCTATCCAGGATGTCGAACAGGTCGGGCTCATCTGCCCGCGTCGCGGGAGGGAGGGACAGCAAGCGGCGATAGAAGATCACCAGCCCCACCCACCGGTACACCAACAGAGCCAGGGTGAGAATCAGGGTAGCGAGGAGCGCCACCATGAGAAGGGAATAGTCCCACTGTGGACGGAGGTAGATCGGATCGATCCTCAGATCCCCGCGTCCCGAAAACGACGGCATCGCGATCATGGAGAAAGGATCCAGGACCTGAAGGCCGAACCGGACCTTGTCCTCGAAACCCGGAAGGGGCTGTGGCACACCTCGAATGAGTACCAGCAACCCCTTGATCAACGGGAGGTGGAGCAAGATGTAGCGAGTCTGAGGGTTCCGCAGCCGGAAAACCCGCATGACCAGCCACACAACTGCCAATGCGGTCAGCGTGCTGCTGATGCTGGGCAGCACCCTGCTGAGAAGCAGGTTCTCCCAAAGCTGAATGCCCACGGCCGCCAAAACCTCCAGGAGCGTGCCGCTCCTGGAGGTCGATCCCTTCTAAGCGGATTATTGCTGTTCGAGTCGCCCTCGCAGCACCGTCAACCGCTCGAGGTCCTGGCCCTTCAGATCCTTTCGCTCCAACAGGTGGGCGATGACCGGCTCTACCGCACCGCCGAAGATGCGGTTTACCACGTCGTCGATCATCCGTCCACCCAACTCTCGCCTTTCCATGACCGGCGAGTAGACGTAGACATCCCCTCCCGCGTCCCGATGCAGAATGCCGCGATCGCTCAACCGGCGGAGCACGGTCAGTACCGTCGACTGCCCCAGCCTCTTCCTCTCGCGCATCTTCTCGAAGATCTCGCGGGAGGTCGCCTGGCCCATCACCCAGATGACGTCCAGAACCTCCATTTCCAGGGGACCAAGCCCCTTTGCCAGGGCCGCGCCAATGGGCTTCTGACCTACCATGCCATCCGCTGCCAACTATCTGCCCTCCTTGTCAGCGTAATGGGGGTATCGCCGGGCACCCCCGGCGTGTACAGTGATAGACTTACGCGGGAGTATAGCGACAGGCAGCAACAAAGTAAAGGGACTTTTGGCACATTTCGCGGATTTCGTTACAATCTGGTGAAGCGTCCCTGGAAAGCCAACGCTGGAAGGAGAGGGTAATGGCTAGAGGAGAGCTACGGAGGAGAGACAGGGAGTTGGACACCCTGGAGACCGAGCGATTGCTGGTAGAGGCCAGGGTCGGGCGGGTGGGCACCACCGACCGGGAAGGTGTGCCCTACGTGGTCCCCATGAACTACGTGTACGACGCGGCCAGCCGAACCATCTTCCTTCACTGCGCCGCCTCCGGCCATCTGCTGGATAACCTGGCCTTCAGCTCCCTGGCCTGCTTCGAGGTGGACGACCCGGGCGAGATCATCGCCACGGGCCCCGACGGCTGCAGCACCTCCCAGGTCTACCGCAGCGCCATCTGTTTCGGCCGCGCCAGGGTCGTCGACGGGCAGCAGGACAGGGAAATGGCGCTCCGGCTCTTCGTCCGCAAGTACGTCGACCAGGGAATGCCGGAGCGCCGCTACGACCCCACTCTGAACACCCTTGCCTCGACCGCCGTCATCGCCATGCAGGTGGAGAGGATGACGGGCAAGCGACGCCCTGCGGTGTAGGCCGCCGAGAGGCGATCGGTTCTGCAGCTCTCATCGGCGCCGAGAACCGTTCGCCCGCCGTCGGTCAGCCCCCGTTTACCTGGTTCTCAAACTCCGCTACACTTCTCAAATAGCATCTGGGAGTTGCACCATAGCCAACCTTGGCGGCTTGGGAGAGAAAGATGAGGACACAGAGGTCGCAGCAGCTGTTCGCGGAGGCCCGCGAGTTGATTCCCGGTGGCGTCGATAGCCCCGTCCGCGCCTTCCGCGCGGTGGGTGGCCAGCCGCTTTTCATCGATCACGCCGGCGGCTGCCATATCGTGGACGTGGACGGCAATAGCTTCGTGGATTACGTCGGATCGTGGGGACCGTTGATCCTGGGCCACGCCCACCCGACGGTCGTCAAAGCGCTGCAGATGGCGGCGGAGCGGGGCACCAGCTACGGCGCGCCCACCCCCCTGGAGAGCGAACTGGCCCGCCTCATCATCGAGGCCATGCCTTCGGTCGAGATGGTGAGGTTCGTCAGCTCTGGCACCGAGGCGGTGATGAGTGCCTTGAGGGTAGCCAGGGCCTACACAGGTCGAGATAAGATCGTCAAGTTCTCCGGCTGCTACCACGGGCACTCCGACGGTCTCCTAGTGCAGGCGGGCTCGGGAGCCACCACCCTGGGCATGCCCGACAGCCCCGGCGTACCATCGGCAGCCGCTCAGTTGACCCTCTCCCTGCCCTACAACGACGAGGCGGCCGTGGAGGAGGCTTTCCAGCGCTACCCGGATCAGATCGCCGCGGTAATCGTCGAGCCGGTCGCGGGCAACATGGGGGTGATACCTCCTAAGGGGGGCTACCTGCAGGCACTGCGCAGGATAACCCAGGCCCACGGGGCTCTCCTCATCTTCGACGAGGTGATCACCGGCTTTCGGATAGCCTACGGCGGGGCCCAGTCCCTCTTCGGCGTCATGCCCGACCTCACCACCATGGGGAAGATCATCGGCGGCGGGCTTCCCGTGGGCGCTTACGGAGGGGCGCGAGCCATCATGGAGAAGGTCTCTCCGGCGGGCCCTGTGTACCAGGCCGGGACTCTATCCGGCAACCCCCTAGCCATGACCGCCGGAATCGAGACCCTGAAGCTGCTCCGGCAGCCCGGCGTCTACGAGAAGCTGGACCGGCTATCCGCCCGCCTCGCGGAGGGGCTGGGCGAGGCGGCCAGGAAGGCGGGCAAGCCGGTCTTCCAGACCCGAGTCGGATCCATGTCCACCACGTTCTTTACCCAGAACACGGTGGTAGATTACGCCAGCGCCCTCACCTGCGACACGGCCCAGTTCGGACGCTTCTTCCGCGGCATGCTGGAGCGGGGCTTCTACTTCGCCCCTTCCCAGTTCGAGGCCACCCTCGTCTCCCTGGCCCACCAGGAGCAGGACGTCGAGGCGACCATCGGGGCGGCGCAAGAGGTGATGGCGAGGATTTAGCGGGCGGTGACAACCCTCAGGGTTCGCGTTCAACCGGGGGCCTCCCGGGACGAGATCACGGGCTGGGAAGAGGACCTGCTGCGGGTCCGGCTGCGAGCCCGAGCCGTCGAGGGAAAGGCCAACAAGAGCCTGCTGGAGTTCCTGGCCGAGGCCATGGGGCTGCGTCCCCGCCAGGTGACCCTGGTGAAGGGCGAGCACTCCAGGGAGAAGCTGGTGGAGGTGGCGCTACCCTCCTTGGAGGAGATCGCCGCGCGGCTGAGCGAGAGAACAAAACCGTAGAAGCCATGGAACGCGGCGTTCCATGGCTTCTACACGATTTCCGATCCCCGCTTGCTTAGAACGCCACCAAAGCCTGCAAGATCAGGCCCTGCATGAAGGTCAGCAGCAGGATCGCCACAATCGGCGAGATATCCAGCATGCCGATCATGGGGATCACGCGGCGCATGGGCCCAAGGATCGGCTCTGTGACCTCGTACAGTATCCGCCCGATGGGGTTCCCTGGGCCGACGTTAAACCAGGACAGTAGCGCCCGCCCCACGATGGCAAAGATCAGAATGTTGAACAGCAGGTCGACGAATTTGTATAGAAACAAGCTAAGTTCCTCCTGGCGCCATCCCACCGCCTAAGGGTGGGGGCGCTCGCCGAAAATGGCCCGCCCGATTCTCACGATAGTGGAGCCCTCCTCGATGGCCACCTCGAAATCGTCGCTCATGCCCATCGAGAGGTGCTGCCACTCCACTCCGGGATGGCGTGCCGCCAGTTGATCCCGCAGCAGCCTCAACTTCCGAAAAACGGACCGCAAACCCTCTTGGTCGAGACCCACGGGCGCAATGGTCATCAGCCCCTGGATCTCCAGGTGAGGCAGCGCCAACAGGTCGTCGGCCATCGCCTCCGTCTCCTGCGGGGCAAACCCGCCCCGCTGAGGCAGCGAGGTGAAGTCGACCTGCAGCAGCACAGGAAGCCGCTTGCCAAGCTCCCGAGCATGGGTATCCAGGAGCCCGGCCAGCTTCACGCTGTCCACCGATTGAATTATATCAAACAACTCGGCCGCTAGCTTGGCCTTGTTGGACTGTAGATGTCCGATCATGTGCCAGCGAGCCCCCTCCAGGGCCCCCAGCTCGGCCAGGACCCGCCGTTTGTCCCTGAACTCCTGCGCCCGGTTCTCCCCGAACTCCCTCTGCCCAAGATGGTAGGCCTCCACGATCACCTCCGGCGCTACCGTCTTGGAGACGGCGACCACCTGGATTTCCGAGGGAGAGCGACCAGCCCGTTCGGCCGCTCGAGCCACCCTCTGGCGCACCGCTTCGAGCCTTTCACGAAGGCTACTCATCCCGAATCCCCGCCACCACGCCGAATCTGCCGGTTAGCCCTCCGGCTGCGCGGTGGGAGAAGAAGAGGTCGTGGTGGCACCGGGTGCAGATCCCCGCCGTAGCAACGTTCTCTGCCCGAACGCCCGCCCGCGTCAGGGTCTCGGCGTTGGCTCCCCACAGATCGAAGCGGACCCTGCCGCAGGCGTCCCGCCGCAGCACGTTGGCCCCGACGAACTCCCGCTCGGCCGCCGTCGCAACCTCGGGACCCACCTCGTAGCAGCAGGGCCCGATGGAGGGACCGATGCCGGCCAGCACGTCGGAGGGGCATGAGCCGTACTCCCGCGACATCAACTCCAGGGCTGCTGCCGGGGTCCCCAACACGGTGCCCCTCCAGCCAGCGTGCGCGAGCCCCACCACTCGCCGAACGGGGTCCCACAGGATGATCGGCACGCAATCGGCGAACTTCAGCAGCAGCAGCACCCCAGGCTCGTTGGTCACCAGCGCATCGGTACCCGGCAGGTCCGGGCCGCCGAGGTTCCCCCGCCCCACGGCCACCGCCTGCCGGCCATGCACCTGGCCGGCAGAGACGACGCGAGATAGGTCCCAGCCCACGGCCCCCGCCATCAACCGGCGGTTGGTCCTCACTCTCTCGGGATCGTCCTGGACTGCGAAGCTGGTATTGAGGGAGTCGTAGGGAGGATCGCTGACGCCGCCACCGCGGGCAAGGGCGCCCTGGGTCAATTCGGGCCAGGGCTCCAGATGGTTGAAGGAGTAAAGGGCTATGCCGCCGGAAAGGTGCACCTTCATCGCCGAACCGGAATGCAAATCGCGCGCCGCCCCCCTCTAGCGTTCTAGGGGCGGGTCGCCGACCCGCCCCAACGAGCCTCACTCTTACAATCCCTGCCTGCGCCGCAGGAAGGCAGGCACATCGTAGTCACCCCTATCGACGGGGCGAGGTCCCGGCCCGGCCATCGAGGGAGCCGTTGGCACCGGCCGAAGCCGCTCTATCTTGTCCAGGGGCAGGGCGGACACCGTGTGGCCATCGAACCCAGTGGCGATGACGGTGATCCTGATCTCCTCGCCCAACTTCTCGTCGACCACAGCCCCAAAGATGATGTTGGCGTCGGTATCGGCGGCGGCGGACACCACCTCGGCAGCCTCGTTGATCTCGGTGAGGGTCATGTCGGGGCCACCGGTGACGTTGAACAGGACGCCCTTGGCGCCAGCCATGGAAACGTCAAGCAGGGGATTGGCTATGGCCGCGCGCGCGGCATCGACGGCACGGTTGTCGCCCTTCGCCTGGCCGATGGCCATCAGGGCCGAGCCGGCACTGGACATCACAGTCCGAACGTCGGCGAAATCCAGGTTGATGAGCCCGGGCTCCGTGATCAGCTCCGAGATGCCCTGGATACCCTGGCGCAGCACGTCGTCCACCACCCGCAGGGCCGACTCGACGGGGGTGTTCCGCTCGATCACCTGGAGCAGTCGATCGTTGGGGATGGTGATCAGGGTGTCTACTTTGGACTTGAGCGCGTTGACGCCCTCCTCCGCCACGGCCTTCCGGCGGGATCCCTCGAAGATGAAAGGCTTGGTCACCACACCGACGGTAAGGGCGCCGACCTCGCGGGAGATCTGGGCAACGACGGGAGAGGCCCCGGTGCCCGTGCCGCCGCCCATCCCGGCGGTGATGAAGACCATGTCGGCACCGTTGAGCAGCTGATAGATGTCCTCGGCGCTCTCTTCCGCCGCCTTCGCCCCGATGGCCGGGTTGCCGCCGGATCCCAACCCCCTGGTGATCTTATCGCCGATGCCCAGCCGCACGGCGCCGCGCTCGGTCCTTGCCAGGGCTTGCTGGTCCGTGTTGACGGCCACGTACTCCACGCCCCGCACCTGTGCCTGGATCATCCGGTTGACCGCGTTGCCGCCGCCACCGCCAACGCCGACAACCACTATCCGAGGTATGCCGTCCCTTTCCAATTGATGCCCCCTGTTGAGCACTTACCCCACCTCTTCACTCGAGTGATGAGCGACGAGTGATGAGTGATGAGTAAGAACCCAACACTCATTACCCATTACTCGCTAGGGCAGGAACACCTTCGCCAAGCCTTTGATCCTCGATCCCCAGCCAACTCGCCTTCGCATGGACCTGACGCTGGGCAACTCCTCCGCCTGAGCCAGCGCCCACTTCAGCAAACCCGCTCCGGTGGCGTATGCCGAGGTTCTGATGGAATCGATGGATCCCGACAACCCCTCGGGCGGCCCAATCCGAACGGGGGCGTTGAAGGCCTGTTGAGCCAACTCCCGAATCCCCCTCAGTTGGGCCGTGCCGCCCGTCAGGACGACCCCCGCCGGCAGCACCCCATGGAAGGCCTGCTGCTCCAACTCATCCGTCACCAGGCCGAAGATCTCGGAGAGCCGCGCCTCCACGATCTCCACCATGAAGCGCTTGGATACCTTTCGCACCTCTCCATCGGAGAAGGAGCCGGCATCGATAGTGTCCTCTTCGCTCATGCTGGAGGGGACGGCGGAGGCGAAGCGCACCTTTATCTCCTCCGCAGCGGAGAAGGGCACCCCCAGCCCAACGGAGAGGTCGTTGGTCAGGTGATTGCCGCCGACGGGAAGTGCACCCACGTATCGGACCTCTCCATCCCGATACCAGGCCATGTCGGTGGTTCCGCCCCCGAGGTCTATCAGCAGCACACCCAGCTCCCTCTCGGGATCGCTCAGCACCCCCTGGGCCGAGGCCAGGCCGCCTGCCACGAAGCCATCGATCTGGATGCCCGCCCGCTCCACACATCGCGCCAGGTTGTGGAGGGGTGCCGAGGACGAGCTGACCACCAGCCCTTCCACCTCCAGACGGGATGCCAGCATCCCAACAGGGTTCCGGATGCCGTCCTCGCCGTCGACCACGTACCCCCTGGGGAGCACGTGAAGCACGTCTCTCCCATCGGGGACCTCTTCGAGCCGCGCGGCGCTCAACACCTCGGACAGCTCTTGCTGGGAGACGGGGCGATCCCCTGGAAGAGAGATGCTGCCCCGGGCCGCCTCGGAGGCCAGATGGCCTCCGGATATCGAAACGTGGGCACCGATTATCTTGTAGCCGGAGAAGGCCTCGGCCTTTCGCAGGGCGGTGGCGATGGTGGCGGCGACCTCCTCCATGTCCACCACGAGCCCCTTCTTGAGTCCTCGTGAGGGGGAGATGCCGACGCCCACGACCTGCACCAGATGCGGGCCCTTCACCTCGCCGATCAGTGCCGATACTTTGGTCGTGCCGACGTCCAGGCCGACAACTACTTGTTCCCCACCCATTAGCCCTGGCCCGCCTTCAACCTCTGCCAACTGCGGAGTCTGGCGACGAAATGCCGCCGAATGATGGCAAGATTGTTGAACATGCGCGCCCCGAAGGCCACGATGGCCGCGAAGTACAACTCCACGCCCAACCGGTCGCCCAAATAGGTGAGCGTGCCGGCCAGCAGCATGTTGGTGAACAGCCCCGCCACGAAGATGTCGTTCTCGTACCGGCCGTCAACCTCGGCGCTGATGGCTCCCAGGATCGAATCCATCGCTGCCAGGATGGCCATGCCGGTGTACCGCGCGTAATCGGCAGGCACCGAGATGGAGAAGGAAAGGCCTATCACCACTCCGGTCAAGAGACCGAGCAGAGGAAGCCACATGGGAGACATCCCTCCAGACGAATGCTGGCGGATCGCGCCAGTCTGCCTCACCGGCCACCGCCGGTGAAGCCAGCGCCCAGAGCCCGCTCCCTAGCGCGCCTGGCCCGACTTGGCCGGGGTGGTAGATGCGAGGACGTATACAGGCCGACCGTTGAAGCGAAGATCGATTATCTCCGCTCGAGCTTTACTCGTCGCGAGGTGCGTGCGAATCGCTACGAGCGCCGCAACCTTAGCTTCGAGATCGTCGGCGTCGCCAAGAATAATCCTGGGTCCACCCTGGGCAGGTACCGCAATGCCCGAGCTGCGCGAGTAATCGAACCACGAGGGCTGAATACCCGCCTGCTCGGGGAGGGTGAGCTCCAGAGTCTCGACGGCTGCCAAGACGTGAGGATCTATGCGGCTTCCCACGTCCATCGCCGGGCCATCCCACTCCTTGACCACAGCCACGGGGCCGGGTGGCGCCTGCCTGCTGAAGACCACACCCTCTCGATCTACCAGAAAGGACCCCTCCCGGGCTTGCCACTGCACGAGAGGGGTTCGCTCCGTAACGTCGATGTCCAGCCGGCCTGGCAGCGCCAGCACGGCCCGAGCGCTCTTGACCACACTGATCCTGGCAACCGCCTGCTCGATCTCCTCACCTCGGAGCCGCAGCACGTTCTGCCCCAGCGATCCGGCTGCGTCCCTGGCTCGATCGGCATCGAGAAGCTTGTTGCCGGAAACGGAGATCTCTCGGACCGCAAAGTACGGGGAAGCAATAGAATAGTATAGCAACCAGGCAGCGAGAATCAATACAGAGAGGTATACCAGGGTGGGGAGCACCCTGGGGACCCAGCCGAAGGAGAACCCTCTGCGCCTGCGAAGGCCCAGGGAGCTGCCCGAACGGACGCTTCGCCGCCGCGGCTTGCGTCGATTGCTGATCGCCTGATCTCTCACTTGCCGTTGGCCTCTTTCTTCTTCATCCGGCACAGCACGTGCTCGCCCACCTTGTACACGTCGCCGGCTCCCATGGTGATGATCAGGTCCCCCTGGGCGGCCTCGGCTTCCAGGATCGCCGCCGCCTCGGCCAGGCCGCCCACCAACTGCACGCCGGGGTGGCGCATCCGGGCCACCAGGTCCCGGCTGCTCACCGCCTCCCTCTCCTCCCGCCCGGCGGGGTGGTAGATGGGAAGCACCAACACCCTGTCGGCATCGGCGAAGGCCCCGGCGAACTCCCCCAGCAACTTCTCCGTCCGGTTGACGGTGTGGGGCTGGAAGACGCACCAGAGGCGCCCCTGGTGCCGCTCCCGAGCCGCCCGCAGGGTGGCCCGCACCGCCGTCGGATGGTGGGCGTAGTCGTCCAGCAGCGTCACCCCAGCGGCCTCGCCCACCAGCTCGAAACGCCGGCGGGTGCCCCGGAAGGAAGCGATGAGACCGGCGGCCGCGGCGGGATCCACACCAACGTGCGCCGCGGCCACGATGGCCGCCAGGGCATTGAGGGCGTAGTGCTGCCCCGACAGCAGCAGGGTGCACTGCTGCCGCGTGCCCGACGGCGTCTCGAAGGTGAAACGGGTGCCAAATGGTGCCACCGGCGCGATCTCCACTATCCGCCAGTCCGCCTCGGGGGCGAACCCGTAGCTCTGGCGGGGAACCGCCGGCCGCATCTGCTGCAAGATGGGATCGTCGGCGTAGGTCACCAGCAGCCCATCTTGCGGCACCCGGCCCGCGAACTCGGCGAACGTGCGGGCGATCTCCTCCAGGTCCGCGTAGCAGTCCAGGTGGTCGGCCTCGACGCTGGTGATGATCGCCACCTTGGGCCAAAGCTGCAGGAAGGAGCGGTCGAACTCGTCGGCCTCGGCCACCAGGTAGGGGCTCCGGCCCAGCAGCCCGTGGCTCGGGAAGTCCAGGGGCTCCCCCCCGATCAAAGCTGTGGGGTCCAGTCCTGCTCTATGAAGGAGGAAGGCCAGCATGCCGGTGGTGGTGGTCTTCCCGTGGGTTCCGGCCACCGCCAAGCCGTAGCTGTCGCCCATCAGCCAGCCCAGCAGCTCGGCCCGCTTCACCACTGGTATGCCTCGGCGCTGCGCCTCCAGCAGCTCGGGGTTATCGGATCTCGCCGCGGCGGTGGCCACCACCAGCTGCGCACCGATCACCGACTCCCCTGCATGGCCCACGTTGACGCGGATCCCCATCCCCTCAAGCCGTTCGACGATCGAGGAGGACTTCACGTCGGACCCGGTCACCCGCTTGCCACGGCCGACCAGCAGCTCCGCCATGGCGCTCATCCCGATGCCCCCGATCCCCACAAAGTGCACCGTCTTGGCGCCGGCTAGCAGTCTTGAATCTCGAGTTGGCTGGCTCACAGTCATAGGTCAGATCCCCCGACGAGAACGGCTACTCCTCTTGGGCGCGAGATTCGCGCCGGAAGCAGCGAGACGCGGGCGAGAGGGCTTCCGCTGAAACATCTTGACCACGGTTTCCCGTCGCTCCCCCCCGGTGGTGGGGATGGCGCGGTCGTATCGGGATACTCCCAGGAGCAACCCTACCCCCGCCATGCACACCAGGAGAGAGGAACCACCGAAGCTGATGAAGGGTAGGGTGATGCCGGTGTAAGGGATCGTGTTGGTCACCACGGCGATGTTGGTAACGGCCTGCACCAGGATCATGCAGGTGACGCCCGTGGCCAGCAGCCTCCCAAAGCGGTCCGGAGCCCTGAAGGCGATGCGGAACCCCCTCCAGGCCAGGACGGCAAACAGCACTATGACGGCGGCCGATCCTATCAGCCCCAGCTCTTCGCCGATGATGGCGAAAATGGCGTCGGTGTGGGCGTTTGGCACGTAGTAGAACTTCTGCCGGCTGGCCCCCAACCCCAGTCCGGTGAGCCCCCCCGAACCGAGGGCTATCAACGTCTGGATGGTGTGCCATCCCGTATCCTTCGGATCGGCCCAGGGGTTCAGGAAGGCCTGAAGGCGATCGTGCCGGTAGCCGGAGTGGACGATCAGGTAGGCGAAACCCACTACCCCGCCGGCACCCGCCACGAAGAAGTGGAGCAGGTTCGCACCCGCCACGAAGAACAGGCAGGCCGCGGTGGCCACCACCACGAAGGAGGTGCCCATGTCGGGTTGGGCCATGATCAGCGCCGTCACCACGATCAGCAGCAGGGCGAAGGGCACGAACCCGTAGGTGAGCTCCCGCACCCTCTTCCCCTTGCGGGCCAACCAGGCCGACATGTACACGATCAGCGCCAGCTTGGCGAACTCGCTCGGCTGTATGGGCGGCAGGGGTAGGGGACCCAACCTGATCCAGCGGGTTGCCCCGTAGTTGCCCACGCCTATCCCGGGTATCAGCACCAGCACCATGGCCCCCACCGTGATCACCATCAAGGGGACCGACAGCCGCTCCAGCCGGTGGTAATCCACCAGCGCGGCCGCCACCATGAAGGCAGCGCCCACCAGGGCCCACACCACCTGCTTGCTGAGGAAGTAGGTGGCGTCGCCGAACTCGGACTGGGCCACCACGAAGCTGGCGCTGTAGACCATCTCCACCCCCAGCACCAGCAATACGATGGTGACCAGCAGCAGCGGGATATCGGGTGTCGGCCTGGGATGAGCCCTGGCGCTCATCGATTCCCCTTCCCCTCAGGCTGGGTTGGCCAGCCTTCGAACGCATTCCCGGAAGCGCTCCCCACGCTCCTCGAAGTCCTTGAACATGTCGAAGCTGGTGCCGCCCGGCGCCAGCAGGACGACGTCCCCGGCGGAAGCGGCCCGTCTCGCCAATTCCACCGCCTCCTCCATGGAACCCGCCCTGAAGATGGGCGGTGCGACCGGTCCCGGGGCCTGCAGCACCGCGTTTTCGATGAGGTCACCGGCCTCGCCCAACAGCACCAGCGCCTTGACCCGCCGGCGGATCATCTCCCCCCAATCCTCCATGGGCAGGTGCTTGTCCCGCCCTCCCGCTATGAGGACGATGGGCTCTTCGAAGGAGCGAAGGCTTGCCATGGACCGCTCGGGGGCGGTGGCGATGGAGTCGTTGCAGAAGGTGACGCCCCCCAGCTCCGCCACCACCTCCAACCGGTGAGGGACCCCCCGGAAGCCGGAGATGGCCACTCGCATGGCCTCGGGGGGCACCCCCGTGGCCGACGCCACGGCCGTGGCAGCCACGACGTTGGACAGGTTGTGCCTGCCTCGCAGCCGCACCTCTCCCACCCGACACACCGTTTCCACGGAGGTCCCGCGGCGCAGCAGGATCCGATCCCCCTCCAGGTAGGCGCCC
>JAMCTB010000133.1:15809-25022 GCA_023380955.1 Chloroflexota bacterium
GGATCGGCCGCCGTCACCCGATCGTCGGCGCTCAGGATGGCCCGGTCTCCGGGCCGCTGGTGGCGCAGGATGTTCGCCTTGGCGGCAACGTAGCTCTCCATGTCTCCATGGCGGTCCAGGTGATTGGGCGTTACGTTCAGGATCGCCGCGATGGAGGGACTGTAGGGCAGCCTCTCCAGTTGGAAGCTGCTCATCTCCAGCACCACCCAGTCTTCGGGAGCGATCTGGTCCAGCCTCTCCAGCAGGGGCACGCCGATGTTCCCGCCCACGTGGACCGGAAGCCCGGCCGCCCGCAACATGTCGCCCACCAACGTGGTGGTGGTGGTCTTCCCGCTGCTGCCGGTGATCCCCACCAGCCGGCCTCGGCACAGCTCGAAGAAGAGCTGTGTCTCGCTGGTGAGGGGAACGCCCTGCTCTCGAGCCTTCACCAATGGAGCCATCTGAAGGGAAACGCCCGGGCTGACAAAGACGTAGTCCGACCCCAGGAACAGCTCTGAAGGGTGTTCCCCCAGAACGAAGCGGACTGGCAGATCCTCCAGGGAAGCCAATGTGGAGGCCAGGCCGGAGGCGGAGGCACGATCGTTGGCGGTAACCTGCGCCCCCGCCCCCGCCAGGAATCGCACCAGGGAGACACCCTCGCGGGCAAGCCCCACCACGGTGATCCTCTTGCCGGCAAACCTCTCTCGGGCTATCTCTGCAGCTGTCATGGGACGTTCCCTGTTGGATTCGATCTCTAGATCAAGGCCAGCGCTATGCCCACCATGCCCAGCAACATGGCGATCAACCAGAAACGCTGGGTTACCTGGGTCTCCGACCACCCTAGCAACTCGAAATGGTGGTGGATGGGAGTCATCTTGAATAGTCTCTTCCCGTGGGTCAGCTTGAAGTAGCCCACCTGGGCCATGACCGACAGGGCCTCCACCACGAAGATCGCCCCGATGATGGGGAGCAGCAGCACGTGGCCGGTCATCAGCGCCACCACAGCCAGAGTCGCCCCCAGGGTCAGCGATCCGATGTCTCCCATGAAGACCTGGGCCGGATGGGCGTTGTACCACAGGAAAGCCAGGGTCGCGCCCACCACGGTGAAGGAGAAGGTCACCAGGTAGGCCTGATGCTGCAGGTAGGCGATGATGCCGTAGCAGGCGAAGGCGATGGCCACCGTCCCTCCGGCCAGTCCGTCCAGCCCGTCCGTCAGGTTTACCGCGTGAGCCGTGCCGGCCACCGCTATGGCTGCCACCACAGCGAACCAGATGCCCACCTTGAACTCCCCCAACCTGGGGAAGTAGAGGGTATCCATGCCGAGGAACCGGTAGAGCACCAACCCGGCCACCAGGCCGATGGCCCCCAGCAGGATGAACTTGGCCCGCACCGAGAGCCCTGTGCGAGTGCCGCCCACGAGGTTCATCATGTCGTCCACGCCGCCGACGGCCGCGCAGCCGGCCACTACCGCGAGGGGCAGCAGGATGGAGTACCTGCCCACCACGTTGGCCACCACGGTGACCGCCACCACCGACACGACGATCAAGATGCCACCCATGGTAGGGGTTCCGGTCTTCACGATGTGGGAGCTGGGTCCCTCCACCCGAATCTGCTTGCCGATGCGGTGGCGCCTCAGGTACTGGATTAGGGGGCCACCCCATATGACGGCGATCAGAAAAGTGAGAGTCCCTACGGTCAGGGAGTAGGACATCGAATCGCCTCTACAATCTGCTCCATCCGCATGCCCCGGGAGCCCTTCACCAGGACGCAGTCCCCAGGGCGAAGAAGGGCCTTCAGCTGCTGGATGGCTTCCTCGTTGGTCTTCGCCAGAACCACCGTCTCAGGGCTCTTGCCGCTGGCAAGGGCCTCCCGTCCGATGACGGCCCCCAAGGAGCCGACCCCGATCAGCAGGTCGGCCACGTCCGCGGCTCGCCTGCCAACCATCTGATGCCCCTCCTCCGAGAAGGATCCCAACTCAAGCATGTCGCCCAGCACGGCCACCTTGCGACCCTCCAGCTCGGCCAGCAGGTTCAAAGCCGCCAGGGTGGAGGCTGGGTTGGCGTTGTAGCTGTCGTCGATCACGGTGGAGCCGTTCAGCCCCGCCTCAACGATCAGCCTGAGGGAAGGCGACACCTCGTGGAGACCCTCGGCTATCTCCTCCAGCGACATCCCCAGGTGGTGGCCCACCGCCGCGGCCGCCAGGGCGGCGTGCACGCTGTGGAGCCCTAACAGGGGCATCCGCACGTGAACCCATTCATCGTCAGGATCGGAGTGCACGGGGCGAAGCACGGGGGAACCTGCATCCGGACTGAGCGCTCCGGGCTCCGCACTCCTACGATGTCGCAGGTCGAACTCGATCCCCCGAAGGCCCCGACTCTGAACGGCGTCGGCCCAGAAGTCGGACTGGGGATCCAGCCCGAAGTATGCGACCTTCGCCGGCGTTCTGGAGGCCATGGCCTTCACCCGCTGGTCGTCGAAGTTCAGCACGGCGAGCCCCTGCTCGGGCAACTCCTCCACAAGCTCGCCCTTGGCCTCGGCGATCCTCTCGACGGTGCCCAGCCGCTCCAGATGGGTGGGCCCCACGTTGGTCACGATCCCCACGTCCGGTTTGGCGATCCGCGCCAGGGCCCGGATCTCCCCCACGGCGTACATCCCCATCTCCAGAACGAGCAGCTGGTGGCGCGGTGTAGCCTTCAGCACGGTCAGGGGAAGCCCAACCTCGGTATTCAGGTTCCCCTCGCTCTTCATCACCTGGAAACGGTGCGCCAGCAGCCCTGCCACCACCTCTTTGGTGGTGGTCTTGCCCACGCTGCCCGTCACCCCTATCACCGACAGCCCCAGCTGCTGCCGCCAGTAGCGGGCCAGGGTCTGCAGCGCCGCCATGGTATCGCTCACCTGGATCAAGGGAAGGGATCCGGTAGCGGCTGGGGCCGCCGCCTCAGCCGGCAGCCTCTCCACCAGGGCCGCCCTGGCGCCCTTGACGAAGGCGTCCAGCACGAAATCGTGGCCGTCGTGCTTCTGGCCCCTGAGGGCCACGAAGAGCGCCCCCGGGGTCACCTGGCGGGAGTCTACCGCAACCGACGTGAGGGTCTGCTCCCCTGCCGGCTCCCCTACGACCGACCCTCCCACTGCCTTCGCAACTTCCTGAATGGTCAACATGGCTCTTGAGTAGTCCCCTTGTGTGCCCAACGCCCTACCGTCCGGCGGAGGCTTTCACCTTGGCCGGCTCCGAGGGCGGGATCTTCATGTAAGCGAACAGTTGCTCCGCAATCTTCTTGAACACGGGCGAGGCCACCTGGCCCCCATACTTCTTCTCCGGATCGTCGATCCGAACCAGCAGGGCGAACTTCGGGTCCTCCACCGGCGCAAAGCCCACCTGGGAGGCGTAGGTCGCGCCGGAGGTGTAGCCGGTCGCCGTGGGGAGGTCCGCGGTGCCGGTCTTGCCGGCGATCTTGTAGCCAGGGACCACGGAGAGCTTGAGGGAATTGTCCTCGACCACGTGCACCATCATGCCGGTCAGGGCTTTCGCCGTTTGAGATGATATCACCCGCCTCACCTGCACCGGTGGCATCTCGCGGACGGAATCCCCCTGCCGGAAGGCCTTCACCACCATCGGCTTCATCAGCACGCCGTCGTTGGCTATAGTGGAGACCGCCGAGATCATCTGGATCGCGGTGACGGCGATGCCCTGGCCGAAGGAGTTGGTGGCCAGGTCTGACTTGGTCCAGGCGGGATCCTTGGGGGTCCTGTACTTTCCCGACGCCTCTCCGGGCAGGTCGATGCCGGTGGGCTTGCCAAAGCCAAAGGCATCTACGTATCGGTAGAACCTGTCCGGCCCCAGCAGGTTGGACACGTAGGCAGCGCCCACGTTGGCCGAGTTTATCAGAACCTGGGTCATCGTTTCCCTGCCGGGCCCCTGGAAGTCCCAGTTGTGGATTCTCACCCCATCGATGAGTACCGAACCCCTGTCCGTGATGGCGGTGTCGGGGGTTATGAGCTTCTCCTCGATGCCTGCCGACATGGTGACTATCTTCATCACCGATCCGGGCTCGTAGATATCGGTCACGGCCGTGGGCTTGTACAGCTCCTGGTGGCTCGGATCGTAGACCTCTTCGGCCGTCAGGTCGTAGGTGGGATTGCTGGCCATGGCCAGGATCCCGCCGGTCTTGGGGTCCATCACGATGATGAACCCGCCCCGTCCCTTGTAATCCTTCACGGCGGTCGCCAGCTCTCGCTCCACCATCCTCTGGATGTAGCGATCGATGGTTAGGATGGCGTCGGAGCCATCCGTGGGGGGAACCAGATCCCTCCGACCGATGGCTATCTCCCCACCGACGGTGTCCCGCTCGGCGTCCAGCAGCCCCGGCTCGCCCCCCAGCTCCTTGTCCATGCTGAGCTCGAGGCTGGCCAGCCCCTTGAAATCCTTCCCCACGAAGCCGAGCAGTTGAGCCGCTATGCTGCCCTCGGGATAGCCTCGGAAGGGCTCGCTCTGCAGGAAGACCCCGGGCAGGTCGAGGTTGGCAATTTTGGTGCTAACGTCTGCCGGTAGCTTCCTCTTGATCAAGACGGCAGCGTTGGAACTGGACTGCAGCTTGGACAGGATCGCCTCGGGCGGGTCGCCGACCAAACGAGAGAGGGTGGAGGCCACCGAGGATGGGTCCTTGACGGCCGGGGGATAGGCGTAGACGCTCTGGTACATGACGCTGATGGCCAGCGGGTTCCCGTTGCGATCCAGGATATCGCCCCGGCGCGCGACGATCTCCTTCTTGAGCCGGTGCTCCTCGCTGGCCAGATCCCGGAAGCGCTGGTACTGCACCACCTGATAGGAGTAGGTTCGATAGAACAGCAAGGCAGCGCACCCTGCGAACAGCACGCAGAGCGTCATCAGACGCCATCGCTGGTCTCGAACTTCACCTACCATTCTTTCCTAAGGCTTGCGCAAGGAGCGCGGGGCCAGAACGCCAGAAATGGTATCTCGCAGGGCATCCATCAGGCCCTTGCCGGGAGCGACGGTAGCTTTCTCCAGGGCAGGGACGACCCGTGCATCGCCGCGGCTTGCCGGCGCCGGCCGGCGGGAGGCGTCGACCGGCTGGGGCTGAAGGTAGACCACGTCCTTGGCAGGCACCATCAACAGTCTCTTGGTGGCCTCCGCCTCCACGGCCGCCAGCGACCTGGCCTTGGCCAATTCCAGGGAAAGCTGCTCGTTCCGCAGCTTCCAGTTGCTCTCCTCCACCTGCAACTCCTGAATGCTGTATCCGGTCGTTGCCACCTCGCTGGTTTGGGTCAGGTAGAAGAGACTGGCGATGCCGATCAGGACGCTGGCCAGGGGTAGCCAGGCAATGAAGTGGGGGGTATGAAGCCGGGTGGGCTCCCGCCTTGCCCGGCGTGGTAAAGCCATGGGTTGGGACGATACATCTGCCAGCGCCAACTTCCTGCCTCCGACCCGCTACACTATCTTCTCGGCTACCCGCAGCTTGGCGCTGCGAGCCCGAGGGTTGCGCTCTACTTCCTCTGGCCCGGGGGCGATCGGCTTCTTGGAAACCAGCCTCAGGGTGGGCTGCTTACCGCAGACGCAGACCGGAAACCCCGGCGGGCAGATGCACTGGGAGGCCTCCTGCCGCATGAACTCCTTCACGATCCTGTCCTCCAGGGAGTGGAAGGAGATCACCGCCAGCCTCCCTCCCTTGGCCAGGATCTCCAGCGCCTGGGGCAGGGCCTCTCTGAGACTCCGTAGCTCCTCGTTCACCGCGATCCTGAGCGCCTGGAAGGTCTTGGTCGCCGAATGCCTGCCCCCGCGGCGAGGCCCCATGACCCCCACTACGACCTCCGCCAACTCCTTGGTGGTCTCGATTCTCTTGATGGCCCGCCGCCGCACGATGGCTCGGGTGATGGCGGCCGCATAGCTCTCTTCACCGTACTCGTATAGCATCCTTCTCAACTCCAACTCGCTCGCGCCGTTGACGATGTCCGCCGCCGTGAGCGTTTGTCTTGGGTCGAACCGCATGTCCAGCGGCTCATCCCTTTGGAAGGAGAACCCCCTGAGGGATCTCTCCAACTGCATGGAGGACAGCCCCAGATCGAAGAGAACCCCATCGGCTGGCACAAAGCCGTTTTCCCTGGCCGTCTCGGCCAGTGCCCGAAAGTTGACGTTGACCAGACTCACCCGGTCGCCGAAACGGGCGAGCCTTTGGCGGGCGATCGCCAGGGCATCCGGGTCCGCGTCCAGACCCAGCAGCCGAGCCCTGGGCCCGGCCGCCTCCAGTAGACCCTCGGCGTGGCCACCCGCACCCGTGGTGCAATCCACGTACGAAGCCCCGTCCCTGGGCTGCAGGGCTTCGAGAGTCTCGCGATAAAGAACTGGGATATGGAAGGCTTCGCCGGTCATCCAGATTCCGCGCTAAGGGGTGTCGTCACCCTAGATATTGATGCCGGCGGCAGCGAGGTGTTCCGCGAAGATGGAGCTGTTCTCAGCCACCATAGAGCGCTCTTCATTCCAGATATCCTGACCCCAGATCTCGAGGCGGTTGGGCATCCCCGCCACCACCACCTCGCCCTTCAGCCCCGCGTAGTCCCGCAGGATCTGCGGGATCACCGCCCGGCCGAGTTTGTCCAATGTGGTCTCCGTGGCTCCGGCGAAGAAGTGCCTTGCCACCCTGCGGGCATCAGGGTTCATCATGGGCAGCTTCGCCAGCTTCTCCGCCAGCTGCGACCACTCGTCCGCGGTCCAGACGTACAAGCACCTATCGAGGCCGAAGGTCATAACGAACCCATCAGCCACGGAAGGGCGAAACTTGGCGGGAATCGCAAGTCGCCCCTTATCATCGATAGTGTGCTGAAAAACACCGAGGAACAAGCACCGCTCCGGAGTCTGGGGCCGGGGGATCGGGGGGTTATCCCCACTTTCTCCCACTTATCCCCACTTTTTTCCACAGCGGGGCACATTGTAGCTGTCGTTCCCCACCTTTTCAAGGGATTCCGAGCCACTTTCTAGATGAATTCCGAAAGATTGCCCTTTTCGCCGAAACGAGAGGTCGGTCTTTCCGGAGGTGGGAAGCAGATCCCGTGCCGTGAAGGGGGAATGAGGGAACTCTGTGGAACCGAGTGGAACTCTGGGGGAATCTGAGGGAGGAGCGTTAGCGCTCTCTCCAAGACGTAGGGCAGGGCGCTCTGCCCTGCCGCCGGCCTCACCATTGCCCGCCGGGCGGCGGGGCACAGGGCCCCGCCCTACGCTATTGAGGCCAGCGGCTGGTTACGGCAGGTAGAGGATCCGGCCGCAGCTCTGGCAGCTGATCGGCTCGGGGCTGGTCCGGGCTCTCTGAACCTCGGAAGAAGAGAGGCTGATGCGACAGCCCTTGCAGGCGCGCTGCTCGATAGGCACAACCGCCAGCCCGCCCCGGGTGCGCCGGATCATGTCGTAATTCCGGAGCGTCGCCGGGTCGATCTGGCCGGCCACTCGATTCCGGGCAGCGGCGAGCCGCTCCACCTCAGCGTTGAGGCTGGCGCATTCCGCCTCCAGAGTGGCCTGCTCGGCCTTCCAGGCCTGCTCTTTCTCGGCGAGCGATCGCTGGGCACCCTGCTGGGCAGCCGAGGCGCCCTCCAAGGCGTCCATGTTCAGCAACGCCTGGGTCTCCAGCTCGCCGATCTGCTCCTTCCGCAGCTCCACCTCGCGGGCCAGGCTTGCCAGCTCCTTGGGGCTCTTCACGCTGCCACCGTACAGCTTCTTCTCCTCGGCCTTCCGCTTGACGGTTTCCGTCTCCAGTTGGTGATCCAGCTCCTTCCCCTTCACCTGCAGCGTGTGAAGCTGCCGGCGAGCCGACTCCATGGCCTCCCGGAAGGGGACCAGTTCGCTGTCGTCGCCGCAACGGGCCGCCTTCTCCTCCAGGCTTTCCCGGGCGCGGTCCAGGGCGCTGTCCAGATCCTGCAGCTCCCGCAACAGTTCGGTCTTCTTCACGGTTTGACACTCACATAAGGAGTTGATGGGCTGGTCGAGATCCGCACCGGCACGTCCGGGAGCTTTTGCCCCAACCGCTGCTGGACGGCTTCCAGCACGGGACGCTCCGTGGCGAAGTGATCCAGGATCACCAAATCGAGGCCTCGGGCAACGGCCTCCTGGGCATCATGGTACCGCACATCGGCCGTTATGAAAAGGGTGGCCCCGCTTTTCAGCACATCGCCCAGGAAGGAGGTCCCGCTTCCCCCCACCACGGCCACCCGCCGGTGGGTCCGTTTGGGATCGCCTGCCACCTGACAGAGGGCGCTGGAGAGCCTGGCGGTGGCATCCCTCGCGATCTGGGCGGTGGACCTGGGGGATGCCAGGGATCCGACGGCGCCGAAGCCGAAGGGGGTCACGCTGTTGGCCAGGGGCAGCAGGTCGTAGACAATCTCCTCGTAGGGGTGGGCCCTCCGCATGGCCTCCAGCACGGTTGCCAGGCTGGACTGTGGCGCCACACCCTCGACCCGGAACTCCTCCACCCGCTCTTCCTCGCCCACACTCCCCTGGTAGGGGACCGCCCCCTGCTCCGGGCGGAACTGGCCGGTCCCCAGCACCTGCCAGAAGCAGTGGCTGTAGTTGCCGATCCGGCCGGCCCCGGCCTCGGCCATGGCGTCCTTCACGGCCTCGGCGTGGCTGGGTGGGACGTACACCACAAGCTTGTACTCGGGTCGCTCCACCCTGGACAGCAGCCGGATCTCGGAGAGCCCGAGGGCCTCGGCCAGGGCGAAGCTGGTGCCCCAGGGCACCACGTCCAGGTTGGTGTGAGCGGCCCACACGGAGATCCCACGTCGAACCAGCTGGCCGACCAGCGCGCCGAGGGGGTTGCCCAAGTCCAGGGTCTTGATGGGCTTGAAGAGGAGGGGATGGTGGGCGAAGATCAGGTTGCACCCCAGCCTGGCGGCTTCATCCACCACCCCGTGGGCAACGTCCATGGTCAGCAGGATCCCCGACACCGCCTGCCCGGGGATCCGCACCTGCCAGCCGGGGTTATCCCAGCTCTCCGCCAGGGAGCTCGGGACCATCTCCCCCAAGAGGAGACCGATACTGTCGGTGTCCACCCCTACCTCCGTGCCTCTTGGCTGCCACTCCGAGCAAAGCGAGGGATCCCCGCGAGGTCTCACCTCTCTACCGACTGAGCTTCACACCAGCCGATCGGCAGACGGCCTTACTTCTGCTCGATGCGGTGAAACTCCTCAGCCAGCTCCAGGCCGTGGGCCTGACCGACCCGTCGGGCCCACTCG
>JAMCTB010000134.1 GCA_023380955.1 Chloroflexota bacterium
CAACCTGGAGTGGGTGGGAGCGGCGATCCTGCCGCCCCTGGCCCTGCTGCTGATCCTGTTGCTGCCCCTATACGATCGCTCACCGTGGCGATCGCCGCGGCGTCGTCCTCTGGCGATGGTGGCAGGGGTGGTCGTGGCGATCGTGATCGGTTTCCTAACCTACGCTGCGTATCAATGAGGTGAGATATTCACTATGAGATCCGTCCACGCCCTGGGCCTGGGGATGCTGGTGGGGGCCATCGCCCTGGGCGGCATGCTGTCCGTCATGACCTACCGGTGGCAGGCAGAGGCCTTCCCGGAGTCGGGCCCCAAGACCGCCACCACGGCCCCCCAGGGCGGGACCGCGGCCGCCGCATCCGCCCAGGACGTGGCCCGGGGGAAGACCGCGTTCGAGAGCCAGTGTGCCGGTTGCCACACCATCGGCGGGGGCAAGAAGACAGGCCCCGACCTGAAGGGGGTGGCCGGCAGCAGACCCCACGACTGGCTGATCGGCTTCATCACCGCTCCCGACCAGCTGATCGCCGGCGGCGATGCCACGGCGACGCAGCTGGTGAAGGAGTACGGGATGCCGATGCCCAACCTGGGCATCTCCAAGAGCGACGCCGAGGCGATACTGGCCTACATATCATCGCGGTAGCCACGGACTGCGTGGCGAAGCATTTCGCGCCCGGCGCGAAATGCTTCGCCGTTACTCGTCTCCGACGCTCCGAACGCCGTTCTCCTAGTACATCGCCCCATTGGTTCTGATACGTAGGGTGGTGCCCTGTGCCCCACCGCCCGCGTGGCGATGATAGGCCGGCGGCAGGGCAGGGCGCCCTGCCCTACATCTCGAAATCCCTGTGTGGCGAAGCACTAGCTGGGAGGCGGGGTGCCGCCGTACACTCTGTCCCAGAAGAGGGCGAAGGCGTCCGCGAGTCTCAGACCCTGGATCTCCATCCTACCCAGGTCCCACTCGCCGGCCCCCAGCCTGGCGGCCTCGGCCAGGTGCTGCACCGCATGAACGTTGAAGCCGAGGATCCGGGCAGCTACTACGTCGGTGGCCAGGGGATCGGTGCCGGCGACGACCAGTCCCGTGTTCACCGTCTTGCCACCCAGGGGGCCAATCCCCACCATGGCCGGATGTCCGGCAACGATGGCAAGATGGATGGGGAAGCGCTGCACCATGGCCGCGATGAACCGGTGAAACCCACCCGTCGGTTCTCGGCACCGTGGGTGATGGCTACTCTGGCAGTCATGACGGCAATCCGCCTTCCAGAATCGCGTGTTCCACTTCGAGGGCGATGGGACCCGGGATCGCCTTCCGGTGTCTCCCGGGTCCTCCATTCGATAGGCCCGACTATCCGATGACCTGCCGCAGCAGCCGCAGGGAGTTGCCCCCCATGATCTTGGCTATCTCCTCGTCGCTGTACCCACGCTGGATCAGCCGCTTGGTCACCTCCGGCATCAGGTTCACGTCCTCCAGCCCCGGGAGCCACATGCTGGAGAACTCGATGTTGCCCTTCTTGAAGAAGTCGGCGGCGAACTGCTCCGAATGCACGATGATGTTCAAGCCCATGGCCACGTAGTCCACCCCGACCAGCCTCACGACGTAGTCGATGTGGTCCATGAACTTGTCGATGTCGGGGGCAATCTCCGAAACGTGCGCGGGGAAGCTGGTGACGCAGACCAGGCCTCCACCCTTGGCGATCCGTTCGATTTGCTCGTCCGTCAGGTTCCGCCGGTGCTCGTACTGGCCGCTGGCGTTGGAGTGGGAGGCGATGATGGGCTGCTCGGAGACGTCCAGGACGTCCGAAACCGTGGCGGGTCCGCACTGGGCGACGTCTACCACCATCCCGAGCCGGTTCATCTCCTTGATCAGCGTGCGGCCGAAGTTGCTCAGCCCGCCGTTGCGGGCCTCACCCACCCCGTCCCCGGTCGGGTTGCCCTTGAACCAGCAGAGGCAGATGGAGCGAAGCCCCAGCCGGTACATGTCCCGCAGGACGTAGAGGTCCTCCCTCATCGGGGCCGCCCCTTCGATGGTCAGCAGCAGCGCCCGCTTGCCCCGTTCGTGGGCTCGGAGAAGCTCCCCCGTGGAGGTGACCAGCGCGAAGCTGGGGGACTCCTCCACCTCGGCATAGGCGAGATCGATCCGCCGGAAGGTGCCCAGGGTCAGCTCGTCCATCCCGGAGAAATTCGAGGTGTCGCCCCCCACGGTGTAGAACTCGAAGTCGACGCCCCCTTCCTTCATCTTCGGCAGGTAGGTCTCCTCCAAAAGGGAGTGGAGATTTCGCTGCTCGTGGGCCTTGGCCACCTCGAAGCTGTAGTCGGCGTGCATGTTGCCCACCAGGAGGGACTCGTGGAAGCTGCGGTAGTTCTCCAGGCGGGGATCCATAGATGGCTGCTCAGTCATTGACCTATCTTCCTTACACCATTGATGAAGACTTCTTCGGGCACTCCCGATCTCAGTATGGGTACCGGTCGTGCTCGAGCACCCTTGGGTCGTGGCCCGGGAGCACTATGCCCCCTACCCTTTCGATCTTGTCGAAGCTGGCGAAGTACTCGTCCAGGTTCACGTGGATGGTGTTGGGGATGTGGGGCACGTAGGGCGGAGCCCCCTCCCAGTTGTCGTACAGTGGCACGGTGTCGTTGGCCAGGATGTAGCTGCCGGCCCGCGTCTCGACGGTCACGCACTGGCTGCCCTGGGAGTGGCCGGGGGTGAGGATCACCCCGACCCCCGGGACGATCTCCGCATCGCCGTCCAGCACGGTGTACTTGATGCCCAGGTAAGGGGGCGTCATGCCCGTTGCCGGGGCCTGGTATCCCCGGATCTGGGTGAAGATCGGGGCCGCGGCGAAGGCCAGCTCGCTCTTCTGGACGAAGAACCGGGCGTTCTTGAAGAGGTGGCCGTGAAAGGCGTGATCCCAGTGGAGATGGGTGTGGATGACGATGTCGATCTCCTCCGGGGCTATCCCCAGCCGGGTCAAGGCCTTCGGCCACTGCTCCTCCTCGGGGGCCACGATGGGCCGGTGGATCTTCTTCGCCCATTCCGGATCCGGCGGCCCGGTGTCTACCAGGATCTTCTTGCCGGCACCCTCTATGTAGTACGCCATCATAGGCTGATCCAGGGGGACCCCGGTGTTCATCATGTAGGTGTTCAGCGACTTGTCGATCCTGAGAGTCCCCAGCTTGATGGGACGGATGGTCAGGTCCACGCGACAACCTCCTCTCGGGCGAAGGCTACTTGACCGCCCCTACGGCCAGACCCTTCACCAGATGTTTCTGTATGATCCAGATCAGAAGCAGCGACGGGAGCATCACGATGGTGGAGCCGGCGGTCATGATCCCCCAGTCCACGCCGGACTCACCCACGAAAGAGGCCAGGGCCACCGGCGCCGTCTTGGCGTTGCTGGCGGTGAACACCAGGGCGAAGAAGAACTCGTTCCATGCCGAGATAAAGGCGAAGATGGCCGTCGCTGCCGTGCCCGGGGCCACCACCGGAAGGACGATGCTCCAGAGGATTCGCGCCCTGCTGCACCCGTCCACCATCGCGGCCTCGTCGATCTCTACCGGCACCTCGTCGAAGAAGGACTTCATCATCAGCACCGCGAAGGACACGAAGAAGGCGCTGTAGAGCAGCACCATTCCCAGGGGGGTGTCCTTCAGCGATAGGTTCATGTAGAGGAGGAATATGGGCGGGATCGCGGCCACCGGCGGCAGGGTCCGTATCGCCAGGACGAGGAAGTAGGCAAGCTTCCTGCCCGCGAAGCGCATGCGTGAGAAGGCGTAGGCGGAGAGCAGGCTGGCGAAGAGCACGATGATGGTGGACGCGCCGGCGATGATGAGACTGTTCACGAAGTACCGGTCGAAATTCACCTCAGCGATGACTCGCTGGTAATTCTCCACGGTGGGAGCGAATAGGAACAGGGGTGGCATGGAGAAGATCTGAACCCTGGTCTTCAGGGATATGGTGACCAGCCAGTAGATGGGGAAGAGAGTCCAGAACAGGACGGCGGCTATGCCCAGCCAGACCAGGGTCTGGCCGACGAGGGCCCGCGGCCGAACCGGCCTTCGGTTCTTCGTCTCCAAGTGCTTGGGGCTCCTCTCCATGGCCTACAGCTCCCTGAAAAGCCCCCGCAGGAAGGCGAGGGTAGCGAGTATGGTCAGCGCCAGCATGACGACGCTGACCGCCGAAGCAGTCCCGAAGTTGAAGAAGGTCAGCATCTGCTTGTACAGGTAGATGGACAGCAGCTCCGTGGAGTTGGAGGGACCGCCCGAGGTGATGGTCCACGGGACGGTGAACTCCCGAAAAGCGAACATGGTTCTGAAGAGCACCACGGCGAAGATGGCGGGGCTCAGGAGGGGCACGGTCACGTGGCGGAAAGTCCGCCAACTGGACGCCCCGTCGATCCTCGCCGCCTCAAACGGCTCCTGGGGGATAGCCTGGAGGCCCGCCAGGAGCAGCAGGGCGACGAAGGGCGTGTTGTGCCAAACGTCGGCCAGCACCACCGAGACCATGGCCCAGCCCGGAGCGGAGAGCCACGGCGTGCTGCCCGCCGGGGCCCACAGGACACCGAGCAGGTAGTTGACCACCCCGTAGTTATCCTGCAGCATCATCCTCCAGTCGAGTCCGGCGATGACGTCGCTCAATATCCAGGGGGCTATGACCAGGGCCCGGATGACACCCATGCCCGGCAGCTCCCGGTTGAGGAGCAAGGCGATGCCGAGGCCGAAGAGGAACTCGACGCCGACCGTAAGCAGGGTGTAGACGAGGGTGTTGCCGAGGGATTGAAAGAACTCCGGGTCCGCGGCGATCTTGGAGTAGTTCTGCAGGCCCGCATACTTCATGGTTCCGCCGAACATGTCGTAGGTAGCAAAGCTCACGAACCCGGCGAAGATGGTGGGTCCGAGCAGTATGCCTACCAGGACGACGGTCACCGGCAGCAAGAAGAGATACGGGCTGAGCCGCTGGTAGATCCAGTGGCGCCGCGAGGCAGGCGCAGAGGCGACGTTTACCGACCCTTGTGCGTCCATATTCCGTCCGAACTCCCGCTTTGAGCCCACCCCACGGCAAGAGCCACTGGATGCAGGCGCGCCAAGACAGCTACAGGAGGGCCTGGATCTGCTTGGTGCTCTCGTCGATGGCTTCCTTAGGCGACTTGGTGCCGGCCGCCACGGCGTTGAACTGGGTCGTCAGCACGTTCTGGATCTGGGGCCTCTTGGGCGCGGCAGGGATCCCCAGGTTGCCGTAGGTCATCGCCTTGACGGTGACGGCCCCCGACGGGTTGATCTCCTTGTACGCCGCGTCGTCGAAGGTGGGGTTTCGCACCGGCCCGTTCCCGCTCATGGCCATGGCGATGTCGTTCTTCCCGTTGGTCAACCAGGAGACGAAGTTCCAGGTGGTGTCTTTCCTGGCAGATGCCTTGGGGATGAAGACGCCCCAGCACTGAAGGAAAGTACTGCTGTGATCGAGTCCCGACTTCTTATCCACCGGAACCAGGGCCCAGTCGAACTTGCCGGAGAACTTGGATTTCTTCGGGTCGTTGATGTCGACGGCGTAGGGCGAGAAGGCGATGGCCTGGGCCGCCAGCCCCTGCTGCAGGGCGGCTATCAGGTCGGAGTAGTTGTGAGAGGCGGTGCCGGGCGGCACCAGCCCACCCTTGATCAGGCTCGCCCAGTACTCCGCCGCGGCATATCCAGCCTCCGAGTTGAGCACGCAGCTCTTGAAGTCGTCGGTGAGAATCTTTCCGCCGAAGGAGTACAGGTAGTTGATGAAGTCGTCGGAGGCGAAGCCGTCCGCCGTCCCCATCACATAGGCGCCAAACTGATCGGGCGGCTTGTTGAGCTTCTGGGCGTTGGCCCTGTAGTCGTCGAAGGTCTTGGGGGGTTGCAGACCCGCAGCATCGTACAGATCCTTGCGGTAGTGGAGGATGAAGACTCCACTCCTGAGAGGCCAGCCGATCTGCTGGCCCTGCACCTTGAACAGGTCGGTCAGTCCCGAGTTCAGATCCGCGGGCTTCTCCGGCTGGTCGGCCTTTATCAGGTTGTCCAAGGACTCGATTTTCGAGTTGACGTCGAAGGTCCACCACTGGCTGCCCATGGTGACCAGATCGTAGGAGGCGGAGTTGGACGCGAGCTCCAGGTAGATCTTGTCGCGCAGGCCCGGGTATGGGATGCCCTCGAACTTCACCTCGGTGCCGGTCATCTGCTGGTACTGGGCCCTGAGGTCTTTGGTGAGGGCGTCGAACACCGGATGGCCGAGCCAGTTGATAGTTCCGCCCTTCTTCACGACGGCGGGAGCCGCAGCAGCGGTCGGCTGGGCGGCGGCGGCCGCGGTGGGAGCTGGGGCGGCACCCGAAGCCGCTTTGGTGGGCGCGGCGGTGGACGCCGGAGCGGAAGGCTGGCCGCCGCAGGCCGCCAGCAGGGCGCCGCCGGCCAGGGCACCGAAGCCGGCCAGGAGCTTGCGGCGAGAGAGCCGTCTGCTCAGGAGCGGCATGGCACTCGAAGGCTTGTCGTTGCTGGTGTCCATGGGATCTTGCCGATAGTCCGTGTGTTGGCCGTTGCTTTCCATCTCGTCACCTCTCTGCAAACGGGAACTTTGAGCACAATCCGGGGTAATTCCGGAACTCCCAGGGCCGCAGGAGTTGTATGGACGATGCCAAGATGCCCGATGAAGATGATCTGAAGACCGGCGCTGCCAGCTCGAACAGGATGCGATACCGGTCCTACCTAGCTGTCGTCGAAGGAACTCATCCGCCTCTCCTTCCACCGTGAGCTTGCTCGGTAGCTACAGGCTAGGCGATGCCGCCGTGATAGCCCATGGCCCGGGAAGCGGCCGCGGCCGCCGTTTTCACCAGTCCCGCGTACTCCTCGAGGTGAGGCAGAATCCGGCTCTTGGGGCCTCCCAGCCCTAGCCCGGCGATAACCCTCCCGCTGAAGTCCCGGAAGGGGGCAGCCAGGCTGTACACGCCGGGTGCGCTCTCCTCGTCATTCTGAGCCAACCCCGTCTCCCTTGCCCTGCCCAGCTCTCCCAGCAACCGTTCGATGGTGCGATCTTGCGCTGATGGGGCGGTCGCACCGTCGGCGCCGAGGAGCCTCTCCAGTTGGTCGGAGGGCAACTCCGTCAGGAGGACCTTGCCGATGGCAGTTCTGTGGGCGGGAAGTCGCGAGCCGATCTCCCGCTTGGCCACGATGGCGTGGCTGCCCAGCACCACGTCCACGTAGACGACGTCGGCGCCCAGCAGGACGCCCAGATAGCTGGTCTCCCCACTCTCTTCAGCAATCGACTCCAGGAGAGGGCGGGCCACCGCCCGGAACTCCATTCCGGCCAGGGCCGAGAGGCCGATCTCCACCGGGGCGGGGCCGAGGTGGTACTTCTCTGAAAGGGGATCCTGGACGATCCAGCCCTCCTGGCGCATAGCGTCCAAGAACCGGTGGACCGAGGTCTTGTTCACCCCGGTGGCCGCAGCGATCTCTCGAACGCCGCAGGGACGTTGCTGGAGGGCGACCCAGTTCAGCATGGACAGGGCGCGGCGCAGGGAGCTGGTGGCATTGGGTTCCATGTGTACCTCTCCGAGGGACAATGTACCATTTGCGTGTACAATCTAGCAGCTGCCGTGGGGGTTGTCAATAGCCGGGTTCGGACCCTGATCAACGGCAACAGGGCGGGAAGCTGCCGTCCGGCAGACGTGGTGGGTGCCGGCTTTGCGGGTCGCGACCTGGGCGTCGTGCTATCCCACGCCAGGACGGCCGCCGCCGAGATGAGGCCGCCGGAGGGGGTCACCATAAAGCTGGCGGGCGACCTCAGATACATGGACGACGCCTTCGCCTCGCTGAAGCTGGCCATCGTCCTGGCCGTCGCCTTCGTCTACATGATCCTGGCCTCCCAGTTCGGCAGCTTCATCCTGGGCCGATGGATCGAGCGCCGTTTCCGAAAGGGCGCGCCCGCTCCGGAACCGGCGGCGAAAGGGCCTGCCGTGGAGATGAACTAGCGGCCCGCCCGCCAACCCCGATGCCCGAGGACCCGCGGGCAGAGCCGGCGGCCTGTTCGCGCCTCACCCAGGGGGAGAGGGAGGACTTGGGATCCCTCCCCCTCTCCGCCTCTCGTCGGCTCCCCGTCTCACTGAGTGAGCTTGCCCTGGCTCCCCACCTTGAAGAGCGCGTCGTACTCGTCGGGCAACTGGTCGAGAACCTTGTCCAACAGTCCCGGCGAGACCGCCTCCTTCAGCACCTCGATCACGACCCGGGCATGGTAGACGGCGATGGGGAGGTCGACTCCCTCTCGCATGGTGACCCGGTTGAAGAACTCGTCCAGGTTGAAGGTCTCGCTGACGGCCGGCTCCCGGAGGTAGTGTCCCAACTCCGGGGGGAGCTGAGCGGCCAGGTTGTCAGCCTCGCCCCCATACAGTCTCTCGCCCAGGGTCTCCAGGGTAGCGTGAATGGCCCGCATGGCATCGCCGTCCGAGGCAAACCGGCCACGGTTATGAACCTGTCCAACGAACTGGTCGTACTGCATCTCGCCCTCCTCTCCTGCTCCTGCACACATGGTCGCATTTGTCGTCCTGAGCGAGTCGCATCTCCACTGCCGAGATGCTTCGCTGCGCCCAGCACGACGGCCGGATGGGCGAGCTCTTCTGCATAGGGCGCACCACGGAACCTTGAAGCTGCTATCATGGGGACCGTGGCCGGCTCTCGGGTCCCCAGTCCGGCCGATCCCGCATGGAGAGGAACCGGTATCTTTGTTCGGCGAGTTAGCCGGCCTCGGGGGAGCGGCGGTCTGGGCCGCCGTCAGCACCGCCATGAGGGCGGCCTCCGAAAAGACCAGCGCGGTCACCATCAACTGGCTGCGCTGCTCCTTCGCGACCGTGACCCTGGCGGTGCTGGTCGTCCTTCTCGACCGCGTCCCGAAGCTGGAGGCCGTGCCCCTCGGCGGAATGGCCGCCATCGTGATCTCTGGAGTGCTGGGACAGGCCATGGGCGACGGCCTGCTCCTTCAGGGCATGAAGATGATCGGCGCCTCCCGGGCCCTGCCCATTTCCAACATCAGCCCGCTGCTCACCATAGCGCTGGCGATGGTGGTGCTGGGGGAAAGGATCACCTGGATCGGGATCACCGGCAGCCTCCTGGTGCTGGGGGCCATATACCTGCTGGCCTTCCCCCGCGGCATCCCCGCACAGGCGGGCCCGGGGCTTCGCGGGGCCGACAAGCGCGGTGTCATCACGGCCCTGGGCGCGGCCCTCTGCTACGCGACGTCCACCGTCATCCTCAAGACAGGCCTCGCCGACGTGGACCTGCTGGTGGCCAGCCTCCTGCGCATGAGCACCGCTTCCCTCTTCCTCTTCGGCGTGGAAGCCCTCAACTCGGGCGGCCGGCCGACCGCGGGGCTCAGCCGCCGCTCCTTCGCCATCGTCGCGGTAGCCGGGGTCATCAACAGCTTCTCCTCCCTGCTCTACCTGGTCGCCGTGAGCTACGCTGGGGCGGCCAAGGCGTCGGTACTTGCCTCAACCACGCCACTGTTCGCGCTCCCGATCTCCCTGTTCCTTCTCCACGAGAGGATCAACTCCCGGATCGCGACGGGCACCGTGGTCGCCGTCCTGGGCATCTGGATGGTGGTGCTGGGGTAAACGCCCGGTCGCACGAGAGGGCGTGACGATCGAGGGGGACAACCGGCCAAACGTGGGGCTACCTCAGAGCCCTCTAATCCGTCTGGGGGATTGTCGGGCGAGGAGGCGGAGAGAGGGTGGCGGCCTCGCCCACCACTTCCACCTTGGGGCAGGTGGCCAGCAACGCCCGAAGTCCATCTCTAGATCGCTGGCGGTCATCCGCAATCAGCAATCGGATCCGTTGCTCCATAGGGTGCGGAGATGCCCTACGACAAATGTTGTGGAAGCCGTCCACGAGGCTGCCTCAATGAATCGCTTCTCCAGGGGGCGCTGGAGCGCCCCCTGGAGAAGCGATAGCTACCGATGTCCTGCGATGGGCTTACGACGCCTTCGTCACCTTGTCACCGTCCCTCAGCTCGCTCTGGCCGGCCACCGCGTCTGGCCCTCTTCGACCCCCAGCACCAACTCCACCCCGGCGGAGACCAGCGACACTATCGGCGTCTGGGGACTCACCAGGCTCCCCACCGACTGGAACTTCTCCGCCACCACGCCGTCCACAGGACTGACCACCACGCTCTCCTTGAGAGCCAGCTCCGCCAGATCCACCACAGCCTGGGCCTGGGCTACCCCGGCCTTGGCCATCGCCAGGTCATGCTTGGTGTAGGGGCTCGCCGCCAGGTTGTACTGCTGTTGGGCCTGGGTAACCGTGGATTCGACGACCTTGAGCTCCTCCTCGGTGGGCCCATCCTTGATCTGCTTCAGCCTGGCCTCGGCACTGGCCAGACCGGCCTCGGCGGCGGCCACAGACCCCTCCGCCTGCTGGAGATCCTGGGCCGTGGCCCCCTTCTTCGTCTGCTCCAGCTTGGCCAGCGCTGAGTCGTAGCTCGCCTTGGCCGCGTCCGCCTTGCTCTGGGCATCGGCAAGCTCCGCGGGCAGCGGCTTGCTCCTCAAGAGGTTCAGCTTCTCCACGGCCGTGTCGTAAGCCGCCTTGGCCGCCGTCGCCGCCGTGCCCCTGATAGGTAGACGCCGTCTGCTCGGCCCCCTGGACCCTGGTGGAAAACCCCCACAGGGCCACGGATGCTACTGTTATGCCCAACAGGACCAACCCCCATTTGCCCAGACCACGCGCCCGGCTTACCTGTCGCCAGTCCATCAGTCCTCTCCTCTCGGGAACCGCCGCACCATCGACGGCATCTATTCCTCTTGCTTCGCTGAACCCGTTCATTCGACCACCGCCTCAACCGGCTTCACCTGCTTCGGCTCCAGGGGGCCATGTCCGTTCCTTCCTGTCACATCCTGCTGGGGAGGCTCTCGTCCGCGCCCTCGGCAGGTCGCGATTTCCGTCCGAGCCGGGCACCCACCCACTGCTGGAAGTCGTCCATCACCGTGTATCCCGCCGGCAGTGGGATATTCTTCAACCCCTGCTTGACGTCTTCGGTGACGTCGCCAAGTGGCCGGCCGTTCCCGTTCGCGCCAACGGTGACCTTCCGCATCCGGTTCAACCGCGTGATCTCCGACGGGCCCTCCACCGGCACCAGGCTCGCCACCTGGCTCAGCTTCACCTGCCTCCCCGTCGCCGTGGTGAGGGGGATATCCGGTATCGACGACAGTTCCGAACCCGCGGCGCTGGGGGAGTAGAGGACCCGAATGTCCACCTTGTCCTCGTTCTCCCGGCGCAGCTCCGTTGCCACGGTCCCGTCCAGGGCCGTGCGCACCGCCGAGGCCACCTGGGCGGTGGTGAGCCCCAGGTCCGCCAGCTTCTGATGGTCGATCTCGACCCGCATCTCTGGGGAGCCCAGGACGGCGCTGTTGGTGACGTCGACCGTGCCCGGCGTCTTTCGGAGGAGCTCCTCCACCTGCCCGGCCAGCTTCGCGAGCACCGCCGTGTCCGCGCCCTGGACCGAGACCGCGATGGCCTGCCCCGAAAAGCCGACCATGCTGCTCGTAGACACCTGGCCCTTCATGCCTGGTATGGCGGTGGCCATCCGCCTCACATCGTCCGATACCTGGGCGATGCCGCGTGTTCGCTGGGATAACGGCTTGAGGCTGACGTAGATCGAACTCGATCGAGCCCCACCGTTGCCGATGATGGAGATGAGGTTCTGCACCTCCGGGAGCGCTGCTATCTGCTTCTCCAGCCCTAGGGTCGACTGGCTGGTGGACGAAAGGGCGCTCCCCGCCGGCATCTGCACCTGGACCGTGAACGTGCCCTGGTCGGACTGGGTCATGAATTCGGTGCCCACCGCGCCCATGCCAACCAGGGCGATGCCGGCCACGAAGGCGAGGAAGCCGGCCAGCAGCACCAGCCAGCGGAGGCCGAGGGCCCGGCCGAGCAGCCGCCGGTACCCGCGGGCCAGCGCCTCGTATCCCCCTTCCCACCGCCGCCACACGGGGGCCAGCGGGGAGCGCTCCTCGTCGGTCGCCTTCAGCCAGCGCGAGGCGAGCATAGGGGTAAGGGTGAAGGAGACCAGCAGGGAGAAGAGCGTGGCTGCCACGATGCTGCCGCTGAACTCCTTGAAGAATTGGGCCGTCATCCCCGTCGAGAAAGCGAGGGGCGTGTACACCACCACGTCCACCAGGGTGATTGCCACGGCGGCGGCCCCGATCTCCGACCGGCCTTTGAAGGCGGCAGACCAGGGGCTCTCCCCCAACTTCATGTGGCGGTATATGTTCTCCAGGATCACGATGGAGTCGTCCACCAGGATCCCCACTGTGAGCGAGAGCCCCATCATGCTCATCATGTTCATCGAGAAGCCCATCGCCCACATGACACCGAAGGTCGCGATCAGCGAGGTGGGGATGGAGATCAGGACGATCAGGGTGGAGCGCCAGGTGTGCAGGAACAGCAACAGCACGAAAGCCACGATGAGGACGGCGTCTCTCAGGCTGCCCTGGACCCCATCCAGAGACTGCTTCACGAACTTGGCGTCGTCGAGGACGACGGATATCTCCACCCCTTCCGGTAGGGTTGGGGCGAGCTCCTTAAGAGCCTTCTGAACCCCCTGGGACACGGCCACGGTGTTGGCCATCTGCTGCTTCTGGACGAGGATGGCGACCCCGTCGTGCCCGTTGACCCGGCTGAGGGCACTCTGCTTC
>JAMCTB010000135.1 GCA_023380955.1 Chloroflexota bacterium
CGCCTCCTCGTGGATCAGCATCGGCGCCGAGAAGCGGTCCACCTCCCCGATCACCCTGACCCGCGGCTCCGTGACGTCGATTATCACGAAGTTCTCCCTGGCGGCCATCCGGAGTCCCACGCTCTCCGCCGGGAACGACTCCGACATCCAGTGCCACCTGTCCCGGGAGTGGTGCAGCACACGCTCCTCGGCCAGATAAGCCAGCATCTCATCCACCGGCACCGTCCCGAAGGGCTCGCTGTCCCGAAAGGGCAGCTCGAAGGCCGCGCACTTGAGGTGATCCATCATTACCAGCAGGTTGTCGGGGTTCACGAGCCCGCTCTCCGGCGATTGCCCGAAGAAGTAGTCCGGGTGGTTCACGATGAACTGGTCCAGGGGATCACTGGTCGCCAGGAACAGCGAGAGGGCCTGTCCTCGCCTTCGACCCGCCCGACCCATCTGCTGCCAGCTGCTGGCGATGGTGCCCGGATACCCTACCAGGACGCTCGCCTCCAGCCCGCCGACGTCGATTCCCAGTTCCAGGGCGTTGGTGCTCACTACCGTCCGGACGGAGCCGTCGCGGATGCCGCGCTCAATGGCCCGCCGCTCGTTGGGCAGGTACCCGCCCCTGTAGCCCTGAACGGACCACTCGGGCTTGCGCCGCCGGACCGCGGCCTCCTTCATATAGGTGAGCAGCACCTCCACCGTGATCCGGCTGCGGCCGAAGAGGATCGTCTGGATGTCGTTGGGGATCAGGAACTGCTCCGCGATGCGCCTGGCTTCCAACAGGGCGCTGCGGCGGATGCCAAGCTGGCGGTTCAGGACCGGCGGGTTGTAGAACACGACGTCCCGGGCGCCGGAGGGGGCGCCGCTCCTGTCCACCAGCGCTACCGGCTCCTCCAGCAGTCGCTCGGCCAGCTCCTTCGGGTTGGCGATGGTGGCCGAGGAGCAGATGAACTGGGGGTTGGAGCCGTAGTGCTGGCAGATCCGCTTGAGACGACGAAGCAGGTTTCCCAGGTGGCTTCCGAAGACGCCCCGGTAGGTGTGGAGTTCGTCCACCACCACGAACCGCAGGTTCTCGAACAGCTTCACCCACTTTGAGTGGTGGGGCAGGATGCCGGCATGGAGCATGTCCGGGTTGGTGACGACGATGTGGCCCGCGGAGCGGACGGCTCGGCGGGCCGCGGCTGGCGTGTCGCCGTCGTAGGTGTAGGTCTTGATGTCCACATCCAGCGCCTCCACCAGACCGTGGAGCTCGGCGAGCTGGTCCTGGGAGAGGGCCTTGGTGGGGAAGAGGTAGAGGGCCCGGGCCTCGGGGTTCTTCAGGATCGCGTCCAGCACCGGCGCGTTGTAGCAGAGGGTCTTGCCCGAGGCCGTGGGCGTGACCACCACAACGTGGCGCCCGGCCTGAACGTGGGCCACGGCCTCCGCCTGGTGTGAGTAGAGCGCCTGGACCCCGCGTCCTCGCAGCACCGAGACCAGCCTGGGATCGGTGCCCTGAGGGAAGGGAGCGTACACGGCCTCCCGGGCCGGTATACGGCGGTGGGCGGTCACGCCAGCCGAGAACTCGGAGGCGAGGAGGGAATCGACGACCTGAGGCAGGTTCATGGGCGCCTCTTACGAAGATGGAGTATGGCCGCCATTATATCATCGGCGGTTGCATCCCCTTGCGCAACGCAGCCTCGATTGACACGGAATTCGTCACAGGCTATGCTCAGGCCAACTGCCACTTGCCCGTAGCCTTCGCTGATGGGAGCCTGAGATGAAGATTACCGACGTCGAAGCCCTCCTGATCGCCATCCCCCTTCGCAAGCCCACCTCCATGTCCAATCGGACGGTCACCTCCAGGGAGTATGTGGTCACCCGCGTGCGGACCGACGAGGGGATCGTGGGCTCTGCTTACACCCTCGGCGGGGCCGTCGTTCTCAGCGCCGTCAGGGACACCCTGAGGCCGCTCGTGCTGGGCGCTGACCCACTGGATACCGAGCGACTCTGGGACAAGATGTACAGGGCTACGCTGATGGTCGGACGCAAAGGAGCGGTTATCAGGGCGCTCAGTACCATCGACATCGCCCTCTGGGACATCAAGGGCAAAGCCCTGGGCCTCCCGCTGGCGAAACTTCTCGGCAGCTCAGCAGGCCGGATCCCGGTGTACGCCAGCGGTGGCTACTACCGGCAGGGCGAGAGCTTCCAGGAGATGGCCAGCGAAATGGCCACCGTGGTTGAGCGACTGGGGGTCAACGCGATCAAGGTGAAGGTGGGTGCGCTCTCTTTCAAGGAAGAAGTGGAGCGGATCAAGATCCTCCGCGGCACCGTCGGGGATGGGGTGCAGATCATGGTGGACGCCAACTGCGCCTGGAACGACCTCACCTACGCGCGCAAGATCATGAGGGCCTTCGAGGAGTATGGCATTGGTTGGTTCGAGGAACCGGTGCTGCCGGACAACTTCAGGGGTAGCGCGGAGCTGGCGGCGAGCTTCGAGACGCCCATCGCCACCGGAGAGCAGGAGTGCACCCGCTGGGGATTCCGCGATCTGATCGAGCATCGGGCGGCGGACATCCTGCAACCGGACGTAGCCGTAGTCGGCGGGGTGAGCGAGTGGATGAAGGTGGCGGCCCTTGCCTCCACCTACGACCTACCGGTGTCCTCCCACTACTTCCACGACGTCCACGTGCACCTGATGGCCGCCATCCCCAACGGCTTGATGGCCGAGTACTTCCTGCGAGACCTGGACATCATGGTGTTCGACGAGGTGGTGAAGGAGCCGCTGCTGCCGAAAGGCGGCTATCTCGATGTGCCTCAGCGGCCTGGCCTTGGGATGGAACTGTACGAGGTCAAGCTGGAGAGGTACCGCATCGGATAGTGACGGGTAAGTTCTGAGTGCTGGGTTCTGAGTTCTGAGTGGAGGACGCAGGACTGATGACTGATGACTAATAGCTGATAGCTACTACGAGGAGGATAGGGAGCATGGATCTCAATAGGGTCTTCAACTGGGAGATGCCCGGCAGGTTGGTAGTCGGACCGGGATGCGCACGGACGGCTGGCGCCGAACTGAAGAAGCTGGGCGGCAGTAAGGTGCTGATCGTCACGGACAAGGGCGTCGAGGCGGCAGGGGTGCTCGTCGGCATTCTGGAGAGCCTTCAGGCCTCAGGGGTCGCATACACCATCTACAGCGGCGTGGAGCCAAATCCCAGCATCAGGTGCGTGCACGAGGCCGCAGCCCTCTACAAGGCCGAAGGTTGCGACTGCCTGCTCGGCATCGGCGGTGGCAGCTCCATGGATACCGCCAAGGTCGCCGGGGCGGTTCTCAACAACCCGGAGATGGACGTCCGAGCTATGGAGGGTGTTGGCAAATTCCCTAACCGAATTCCTCCCATGCTTGCCATCCCCACCACCTGCGGGACCGGAGCCGAGGTGACCCCCACCGGAGTCATCACCGACACTGAGACGCACTACAAGTTCCCCGTGATGCACAGCTATCTCTATCCGGCGGTATCGCTGATCGACGGCAATCTCCTGACCAAGCTGCCCGGCAAGGTGGTCGCCTCCACCGGCATGGACGCCCTCTGCCATGCCGCCGAGTCCTACACCAACCTGAACACCAACCCTATCAGTGATGCCCTGGACCTGAAGGCCATCTCCATGATCTCCGATTGGCTCAGGCCGGCTGTGGCCAACCAGAACCTGGAGGCCATGAGCAACATGGTACTGGCCAGCACCATCGCGGGGATGGGCTTCGCCAACACCCGCGTGACCATCGTCCATTCCATGAGCCATCCCGTCAGCGGCTTTTATGGCGTACCCCACGGCGTCGCCAACGCCGTTCTTCTGCCCTACGTGATGGACTTCAACCTGATCGGCAACGCCCAGCGCTTCGCGGACATAGCCGAGGCCATGGGTGAGGACACCCTGGGGCTGACCACAATGGAGGCTGCTCACCTGGCACCGAAGGCTGTGAGGGAGCTGTCCAAGGACGTGGGGATCCCCGAGACGTTCAAGGAGCTGGGAGTCACCTACGAGCACCTGGATGCCATGATCGAGGACACCTTCAAGAGCGGGAACGTAGCGGTCAACCCCGTGAAGGTGAATCGCGATGACATCCGGGCGATATACAAGCGTGCCATAGGGTAGTCCCAGGGGTCAGGGTTCCGAGACAGGATGGATAGGATCGGTAGAGATAGACAGGATAGATAACAGCTATCAGACGCTTATCCTGCCTATTCTTCTACTTCCTGTCCATCCTGTTCGGTCTCTCTTCTCCCACTCTCCCTCTCACCCCGTCTCCCCGTCTCCTGATCCAGATCCCTGGCATCCGAAGATGGTATGCCTCTTGCTATCCTGCAGCTACCGGTGCCGCATTACTGCATCTGGCAGCCGCTGGAGCGCCCACTTACCCGGAGAGGGTCGAGCAGCTTCCAGCTCGTTTCCCCGCCAGTGCACATCTCACCACAGGGCGAACGGCCAACCGGCACGCGAGTACCCGAATAGCTGTGCTTATCCCGGGCGGCATAGCCTTGAGGAGGAAACCAACAGATGCCTGACCACATATCAGTCGAATGGCCTGGGGGCAGAGATGTCCCATGTGAGTATCCGATTGACCCCGGGTTGAAGGACATCTTCCAAAAGGCCCTGCGAGCCATGAACGCGGCGCGGGTTCCCTACGTTGTGGGAGGGGCTTTCGCGCTTCACTGGTACAGTGGCTACTGGCGTGAGGCCAAGGACCTCGATCTCTTCGTGCTGCCCGAGGACTCCTCATGGGCTATGAGAGTGTTGGAGTTTGCCGGCTTCAACGTCTGGCGAAAGCATCCGGAGTGGATGGCGCAGGGACATCAAGGCGATGCTCAGGTTGACCTGATCTATGGAATGGGGAACTGGCTCGACTTCGTGGATCGGACCTATCTCAACAAGGCGAAGAGGGGGCTGATACTGGGGGTTCCCACCTGGTTGATGGCGCCGGAGGAGATGATCTATTGCAAGGCGTTCGTGGCCAGCCGGGATCGCTACGATGCGGCGGACCTGCATCACCTGCTCGTCGCTACAGGGGCTTCAATGGACTGGTCGCGGCTGTTGCAGCGCTTCGGGGAGCAGTGGGAGATACTGCTCTCTCACCTGGTCATGTTCGGGTACATCTACCCCTCTCATCGCGACCTGGTCCCGGAGGACGTACTGGACGAACTGTTCGGCCGACTCAAGAAGACCCGCAGCGAGCCGTGGCGCGGCGGGAAGGCGTGCCGGGGCTTCCTGGTGGATGGCAACGGCGGCTACAAACTGGACGTGGAGGAGTGGGGCTACCGGGATATCCGGCAGGAGATGTGGGAAGAGCTACAGCGCCAGCGGCAAACCGACCGCGCCGCAGCCTGAGGCGATCATCCTCAGCCAGTGACCGAGGCGGGGTGTTCCAGGTGCGTCGTGGCGTAAATACCCTTCCGGCCATTCCTCCGGATGATGAGCAGATCGCGCAGCATGCGCAGCGAGTCACCGATCAGCTCTACGCTGCTCTGCTCTCCAAGGTAGAGGAAGTACACGGGCAGTTCCGCGATCCTGTGTCCCAACAGCCGCGCTACGTACAGCACCTCCACGTCGAAGGCAAAATCGCAGGCTCTGGTGCGGCTGAACAGGTCCCTTGCCACGTCTCCGCGAAACGCCTTGAAGCCACACTGTGTATCCTGCACGCCCAGTCCGAGCAGCAAATTGACCGTTCGGATGTAGGCCCGACCTACCAGGTACCGCTGGTAGATGTAGGAGAAGTGACGGGGATTCAGGGCAAAGAGGGTGTCCGGGTGAGAACGGCAGCCTATGGCAACGTCTGCCCCATGCTGTAGCGCTGCCACGAAAGGCTCCGCACCCTCGATGGGATAGACCAGGTCCGCGTCTGTATAGAGCACGTACTCTCCGCGGGAGGAGAGCACACCTAACTTTACTGCCTTGCCCTTCCCACCGTTCTTTCCAGCCTCCACCAGCCTGACGCATGGATGATCTAGCATCATCCCCTTGACCACCTGTGTAGTAGAATCCCTGCTCCCGTCGTCCACCACGATCAGTTCGCTCTGCCCAACGGACTCGAGGTAGGAGGCGACCCTGGTGATGGTGCTGCCGATCACCTTCTCTTCGTTGTAGGCGGGGATGACGACGGAAAGATGAATGCTCATGGCGAGCAGGAGAACAGCGTGTGCGGATAGGGCAGCAAGAATGGCAGGTGCACGACCTCGATACGGCTGAATCCCGCCTCCTCCAGGATCTGGACAGTCTGAGTGCAAGAGACGAAGAAGAGGGCGTGTTCTCCCATGGTGAGCCCGACACGCGTCATGGCCACCTCCTGTAGCCATGCCCACCGGTACTTCCAGGCGGGGTGAGTGTCGTTGGTCTTAAGCACCAGTTTGCCCTCTGGCCCCAGAAGTTGGCGGCACCGCCGCAGGATTCTCAGCTTCTCCGGGATCGGCAGCAGGTAGAGGACGTCCAGGATGGTGATGGCGTCCAGAGGTCCCTCGTCCACATCGTCTATGGCGCCCTGGCGAAACTGAACGTTCGGGAGCTTGCTGACCAGCGTGATGGCGGTTCGCATCTTGACAGAAGACGGTTCGACACTCGTGATCGAGCGTTGAGGCGAGGAGATGGCCATCAGGGCGGAGAAGAGACCGTGCCCGCAACCCAGATCCAGGATTCGCCCCCGGGTCGGCACGTACGTTTCGATGGCCGATAGCGGGCAGAGTAGGTGGCGCGCCCGCACGAAGGCGCGGATGCCGAGAGGCTGGTCCGCGTACAGCTGCAGGGCTCGATCTATGGGTCGGCGGGATGTGGTGGGCAACGAGCGCTTCCTGTTGAAGGCTGGGTGCGGGACGCGCGGAGAGTATACAATTATGACGCAGCGTGAACAAGGTAACGGGGCGTGGACATGCCCTCTGACATGTCCATGGGGGTGACATGGTGACGGGAAGACAGGACAACACCCTACTAATCGTGAACGCCGACGACTTCGGCATCAGCGAGGGGGTAAACGAAGGCATAGTCGAGGCTCACCGGCGGGGCATCCTCACCAGCACCACCGCCATGGCCAATATGCCCGCCTTCGATCACGCCGTGCAACTCCGGAGAGACACCCCTGAACTGGGCGTGGGCATCCACCTCAACCTCACAAGTGGAACCCCGCTCCTCCCGCCCTCCCAGGTCCCCGCGCTCGTGCGTCCGGACGGGCGTTTCCACACCCTATCCTTCGTGCTGAGGCAACTCACGCTGGGTCGCCTGGATGAGAGGCAGATCGAAGCGGAACTGCGTGCACAGGTGGAGCGTGTGATGTCGGTCGGCCTCCGGCCTACCCACATGGATTCTCACCACCACGTCCACATGCATCCCCGGCTTCAGCCCATCGTCATCGAGGTCGCGCAACGGTACGGCATACGAGCCCTGCGC
>JAMCTB010000136.1:0-296 GCA_023380955.1 Chloroflexota bacterium
TCTTACCCTGGCTCCACTTCGACGCTTCCACTACTTGGCCGCTCCATCGGGGAGCTTCACGAACATCACTCTGACGTGAGGGGGAGGGAGCCATGGCAGGCTTGAGACGGTCCTTGACGAAAAGGAATGCGAGGGATGCCATCTACAGAGTCGCCAGCGCGATCACGATCGTCAGCTTGTTGCTGAGCGTAGCAGGCGGCGTGCTGCCGCCGCCTACGACGCACGCGGCTACGATTCTACCCCAAGTCGCGACCGCCATGGCCACCGCCGTGAGCACCGCCCCAACGGCCCCCACC
>JAMCTB010000136.1:428-2105 GCA_023380955.1 Chloroflexota bacterium
TGGAACTCCCACAGCCACGACAGTCGCGAGTCCCGAACCCTCCGGCACCGGGATTGCTGCCAGCCCAACCTCGACCTCCACTCCTGCCGCCACGACGGCTACTAGCCCCACGGTAGTAGTCACACCTGCAGGCTTGATCACACCGACGGCAACGCCCACAGCTAGCGCCACGGCTACCGCTACCCCGACGGCGACGCCTACTGTCGCCTCACGAGCCGCCCGGATCGAGGTGGGCCCGGATGGGGGCAACGTGCCGATGGCCACATTCGCCCATCTTGTCTTCTCGCAAGGGGCGCTTTCGGCCTCCTACCAGGTGAACTGGTACGCCGTAGCACCCCGCTTCGCTCGGGGCCTGCGTCGCTACCATCCCATCGGCCCGGCAATCCGCTTGGAGACCCTTGGATCAGACGGCAAGGCCGCCCCTATCTCCCTGAAGGCTTCTGCTATCCTCACCTTCCAGATGGACAAGTTCCCGGCCCCTATTCCCGGGAAGCTCGGGATCCTGCGGGCAACCTCGAACGGCTGGGAGCAGGTCGCGTCTTCCTTCGACAGCACCGCCAAGACCCTCTCGGTGAAGGTGGACGGGCTTCCCGTCACCTTCGCCGTGGTCGACTCCTCCAAGTCCGTCTCGCCCGCTACGCCGGACCCTTCCGATCCCGCCGCCGTCCAGTTCCCTGATGGCTACTGGGGACTGGCAGCGGTGGACGACTCGGGCAACTTGATCTTCCAGAAGACTACCAACTCCGATAACTCAGCGTCCTGGACGGTCCCCACCGTCGTCGACACGGCGAGTAGCTCTCCCGCCGTCACCCGACTTGGATCGACGCTCGCCATCTTCTTCACAAAGAGCGACGGCACCTACCAGCAGGTGTTCGTGCGCACTTCGACCAACGAGGGAGCCACCTGGTCGGCCGCGACCCAGCTCTCCAGCGAAACGGCCAGCGTCTACCAGGTCCAGGCGAGCAACGTTGCGGACACCGTCTACGTCTTCTGGAGCCTTGCACTTAGCATGAGCAACAACTACACCTCTAGCCCCCTCAACTATCGCACCTCCACGGACCTCTCGACCTGGACCACCGAGGCAACGGTGGGCCAGCAGGTGGGTCCCCTCGGAGACTTCATTGCTCCTGGCTTCGACCTGGAGCCGTTGACGTCAGGGACATGGATGCTCTCCTGGATCGCTCCATCGGCGTCGGACCCCACCGATTACTCCTACCCCGTCCTGTGGGCAGCAACCACGACCGACCTCGGCTCCGCCAGTTGGTCGAACGCCCAGGAGCTGTGCGTCAACCTGGGAAGCATCTACGGTCCTCGCTGGCCGGCCCACCCGAGCATCGCCCAGGACAGCACTGGCACGGTCTGGCTGGCATATGGGGAGTATGGCTGGCCCTCCACCTCGTACGACCTCTACTACAAGACGAGCGCGGATGGCGGGGCCACCTGGAACCCCTCCGGGAACAACAACGGAAACCTCTACCAGCCGGGGTCGGCTGACAACACCTACCTGGTAGTCACGAGCGGCGGCACGCCCCGTTCGTTCTTCAACGAGAATGGCTCCCTCTGGTACAAGGACATGCCATCCGGGGCCACCACCCAGGTTGTTGGCGGACCGATTCCCGAGCCCGCGCCCACCGACGTCCAGTTCAGCTCCGAGCCCAACCTGAGAGGCTTCTCCAA
>JAMCTB010000136.1:2115-3855 GCA_023380955.1 Chloroflexota bacterium
CCCGGTAAACACCGCCAGCGGCAGCTACACATATAGCCACACCGACGTGGCGATCCCGGGCAGGGGACCGGCCATCACATTCGAGAGGGCCTACAACTCCAACGACACGAGGGTGAGCCCGCTCGGACCAGGCTGGACCCACTCCTACAACACTCATCTGGCCAACCCCGGGGACGGATCGGATAGCTTGATCCTCGTGGGACCGAAGGGCGGGGCAGACCTGTTCGTGAAGAACCCGGACGGCACCTACACGACGCCCCCGGGCGTCTACGCCACCCTGGTCAAGAATGGAAACGGGAGCTTCACGCTCACCTACAATGACCAAACCGTGTGGTCCTTCGACCTGTACGGCAGGCTCACGGCCATCACCGACCGCTACGGCAACCACTCCGATCTCACCTACAACGGCAGTGGACAGCTCACGGCCGTTAGCGACCCCGCGGGCAGGGGCTCCCTCTCCCTGTCATATGACCCAACGACCGGCAGACTGACCAGCGTCTCCGACTGGGTGGGCAGGAGCGTCACCTACAGCTACGACAGCAGTGGGCGCCTCTCTACAGTGAAGGACCCCGACAACAACACCACGACCCTCGCCTACGACGGGACGAGCCAGCGGATCACCAGCATCACCGACGCCAACAACCACACCGTCGTCACCATGACCTACGACGCCGAGCGGCGCGTGGCCACCCAGAAGGACGCCATGGGCCTCTCCACCGGACAGCAGACGACATTCAGCTACGTGGTCAACGCCGATGGGACGAGGCAGACCACCGTCACCTACCCGGCCACCTCCCTGGACACCAACTGGTACCCCCAGGTGATCGACTCCTACGACTCAAGCGGGCGCTTGGTAAGCAAGACTAGCAAGCCGACATCGAACAGCACCGAGAACGTTGTCGAGCAGAGGGCCTACGATACCAACTCCAACCTGATCTCGACGATCGACGGCCGGGGGAACGAGACCGACCTCTGCTACGACCTGGACTACACCGGGGCGGCCATCTCGGGGAGCAGGGGGAACCTGACCAGGAGGATCGACCCCGCCCCTGCCTCGGGACAGAACAGGCCGGTCACCCTCTTCAAGTACGACGGGAAGAACAACCTGATCGAGACCGTGAGTCCCAGGGGCGTGGCCAGCGGCACCACCGTCACCTGCTCCACCGACCTCTCGGCGGGCGTCAACGCCAACTACGCTACCGACTCGGCCTACGACGCCAATGGCGTGCAGCTCCTCTCCACGACCACCCACTACACCGATCCCGACCTGGGGGTCCAGACGGCCATCACCAAGTTCGAGTACGGGGACGGCGCCAACCCCGGTCTGGTCACCAGGATCATCCCTCCAAGGGGGAACACCGGGGGAAGCCCCGACTACTCCTACGCCACCACCATGGCCTACTACGGCTCGGGCTCCGAGGCCGGCATGCTCTCCAGCACGACGGACCCGTTGGGCAACCTGACCACCTACTCCTACGACTCGGTGGGAAGGCGAACCAGCATGGTGGATCCCGACGGGAACGCCCAGGGGGCCAAGGCAGCCGACCACACCTGGAGCTACAGCTACGACAACGAGGATAGGCCCCTATCCACCACCACCCCGGCCCCGACATCGGGGGGATCGGCCCTGGTCACCCACTACCAGTACGACCACGTGGGCAACAGGACAGTGGTGATAGATGCCAACGACCAGGTGACCAACTACGTTTACGACGTTCGGGACTCCCTCGCGGAGGTGCA
>JAMCTB010000137.1:0-564 GCA_023380955.1 Chloroflexota bacterium
CCGACCGAAAGAACGGCGGCGCACTGGACGAGGTGGACACCATCCAGGCGTCGTTGGGCCGTGCCCTGCAGGATATCCGCTCTATCTCGACCGGCATGCGACTGCCGGAGATCGAGGGCTTGACCGTCGCCCAGACTATTGGACGGGCGGTCCGTGCCCATGAGCGCAGGACGATATCTCGGGTGGAACTGAGCCTCGGCGACCTCCCCGAGCAGGCAGCGTTGCCGGTAAAGATCGCCCTGTACCGGCTGATCCAGGAAGCTCTCAGCAACGCCTACAGGCACGGCGGCGGCGTGGACCAGCGAGTGCGCGTGGAGAGCAGCGGGGCGCAGCTGGAAGTGGAGGTCTCCGACGGCGGGCCCGGCTTCGTTTGGAAGGGGGTTCCTGGCGGCGGACAGCACCTGGGCCTGACCACCATGCGCGAGCGGGTGGAGAGCTTGGAGGGGAACTTCCGGGTGGATGCGGCGCCGGGGAGGGGAACGAGGGTGCTGGCAACCCTCCCTGTGAAGGGCGTCGAGGATGCGGAGATGAAATCGATAGGTGAGGATAGCCATGGGCGACAGT
>JAMCTB010000137.1:574-4657 GCA_023380955.1 Chloroflexota bacterium
TGCCGGACCTGGAGGTGGTGGGCGAGGGCGCAACGATGGACGACGCGCTACGGCTGGCCCGCGACCTTCTGCCGGACGTCATGATGCTCGACATAAAGATGCCGGGTGGCGGATTCCAGGCAGCTCAGGCTATCGCAGAATGCTGCCCGGTGGTGAGGATCGTCATCCTCACGGCCTCCGAGGACGACGACGACGTCCTCGCGGCGTTGAAAGCGGGTGCTCGGGCGTACGTTCTGAAAGGGGTCTCGGCTGGCGAAATGGCCGAGATCCTGCGAGCGGTGCACGCGGGGGAAGTCTACGTGACTCCGAGCCTCGCGGCCCACGTGTTACTGGACATGGCCGGCTCACTGCAGAAACTCCGAGTTCCGGCGCATCCGGTGGACGAGCTGACGGAGCGGGAGCAGGAGATCCTCCAGCTGCTTTCCGAAGGCCAGAGCAACAAGGAGATCGGCCAGAGGCTATATCTAACCGAGAAGACGGTGAAGCACTACATGACCAACATCCTGCAGAAGCTCCAGGTGCGAAACCGTGTGGAGGCGGCTTTGCTGGCGCAGAAGCGGAAGAGCGAGTAGTGATTGAGACAGTCCACCGGGAAGGTGGCCTCCCGGTGGACTGCTTGCCTCGCTACTGAACCGTGATGCTGGTGTCCATGCCGCGTTCCTTATGCGAATCCACCGGGCACCACACCTCGTACTTCCCCGCCGTCAGGTCCACGTCCAGGGTGGCCGACTGGCCTGGGCTGATGGTCTGGGTCTTCTTATCGATACCCTGCCCGGCGATCTCAAGGGCATGGGGGAACTTGCCCGTGTTCATTGCAGTAAATTGAACGTGCCCGGCTTTCAGCGTCGATGAGCTAAGGGTAATGGTGAACTCCTTCAGCGTCGCCTGGACGTCCTGGGCCGCAGCCGATCCAGCAGAAGCCGCGGGAGCCGGGGAAGTCGGCGAAGCCGGTGCTGCCGGTGCACCGTACGCGGGCGGTGCGCCGTACGCGGGCGGTGCCTGTGGAGTCGTGCCCTGGACGGCCGGCGGAGCCTGGGTTGGTGCTGCTGCACCGTACCCCGACCCAGCACAGGCGGTGGCCAAAAGGCTGAGGGCCGCGAAAGCCGCGAGACTCAAGACCGTACGCCGAATGCTGAGCGGAATTGCAGTGGAATATTCTGTCACGATGTGTAACTCCTTTCTGTGCGGTACCTCTCCTGAGAGAGTAACTAAAGCGCCCTTGAACCCGTAATGGGCGAAAGTAGTCAACCTGGAGCCTACCTTGGTCCGGCGACCTTGGACCACATATCAAGGACAGTCTCACCTGTAGTTTGAGCAAGTTGTTGGCCTGGTTAAAAGATCGCGGCGAGTCAGGTACAATACGGCGGCCGATCTAACCGGTCCCGGCCTGGGTCGTCTCGGACGTCCTAGCCCTGGCTGCGCTCCGGTTCTATCTGCAAGAGAAGAAACTGGTGGGAAGGGGCCGTCATGTTCAAGAGGATCGACCACGTCGAGATTGTTTCGAGGGACTTCGCGAGGAGCGTGGATTTCTACACTCGGGTGCTGGGCTTCGCGGTGAGGGAGAGGCTGAGAATCGGCCAGTCCCCCCTGGACGAGATCGCATACCTGGAATTGGGCGGGACTGTAGTGGAGCTCATGTCCGTGACGGATCCAGGTCCTGCACCGTCCGATCCATGGCAAGCAGGCTACAGGATGATGGCCCTTGAGGTTGAAGACATGGATCGAGCCATCGAATACTTGAAGGGCGAGGGAGTCGAGATCTCCAAGAGCCCGTCTAGCACGGGCAAGTCGAAGAGGGCCGAGATCAAGGATCCTGACGGGCTCTCCATCGAACTAAGGCAGTGGTGATCGGCGCGGAGCTGGTGGGTCAGCACCCGAAACCGGCGGTCTTGGCCGGTATGCTGGCCTAGGGGTGCGCTGTCCATTGCTCTTGCTGGACCCAGAGCTGGGAGGCCGAATCGATGCCTATGGGCACCACCGAGTCTCCGACCGCAACGCGGATGATTCCTGTCCACGGGGCGACCTCCACCACCTTGAAGCGCGTACCGGGGACCAGGCCTTTCTCCTTAAGGTAATCCAGAAACTGAGGGTTCTTCTCGCCGGCCGATGAAATCCTGAGCAGGGTGGCTTCCTCACCCGTTCTCGCCTCGCTGAGGAGGGTTCCCGCCGGCGCCGTGCCGCGAGCACCCGGGATCGGGTTGCCGTGCGGGCAGGTGGAGGGGTTGTTGAGGAAGCTCGCCAATCGTTCTTCAACCTCGGGAGACAGGGCGTGCTCCAGCTTGCACGCCTCGTCGTGAACCTTCGACCAGTCCATTCCGAGGACGTCTACCAGCCACCGCTCGGACAGCCTGTGACGGCGGACGAGCGCCTCCGCCGCTTGTCTCCCCTTTTCGGTTAGCAGGAGGGCTTTGCCCTCCCCGATCAAGACGTATCCCTGCTGGGCGAGCCGCCTCACGGTGTCGGTCATCGTGGGAGCGGAGACACCCATCACCTCTGCCACGCGGGCGCTCTTCACCGGCGGGCTTTCCGTGCCGATGATGTAGATAGCCTCGAGGTACTCCTCAATAGCTGGCGTCGCCAAGATCTTCCTCCCGCAATGTCCGAGCTGGCGGTTCCATGATAGATGCTGCCGGCCCGCCCGGCGCATTGCCCGCGCCCGGGCGGGCGGGTACACTTGACGCGAGCGAGCGCAGCGCTGAACGCGAGCGAGCACAGCGCTCAGGCCCGCAGGCCAAGGCCGGCAGGCCGCCCCGCCCCTACAGCAAACCACAATCGTCTGGCGCACCCTGGAAAGCAAAAATCGCTTGACAGGAGCCGATGGTTAGTATAGCCTAAGTCACGCGATTAGCCCAGTATCATTCTTGCCACGTACCGAAGACCGTCGCGCACCGGCCCTCACTCGCCTCGGACAGTCCATCGAAGGTCGCGCCAGCTGAGTAGGGACGGACGGGAAAGGTACGGAAAGGGACTCCGACATGATAGCACCTCTGCTCGTCACCTTGAGAGAAGGACTGGAGGCTGCCCTCATCCTTGGAATAGTGATGGCGTACCTGGCCAGGACAGGCAACGGGCATCGTTCGCTCCAGATATGGACGGGCGCCGGAGTCGCGATCCTGGTTAGCGTGATCGTAGCACTTGGCATCTTCTTCACGGTAGGCGAACTGGGAGGGACCGCGGAGCAGATCTTCGAGGGCAGCGTGATGCTACTGGCCGTGGCAATGCTCACCTACATGGTCGTCTGGATGAGGCACCAGTCCTCGGGTATCAAGGCTGGGCTCCACGAGAAGGTTGAGACCGCTCTGCGAACGGGCTCCGGATTCTCCCTCGCACTTATGGCCTTCATCGTAGTAGTCAGAGAGGGGATCGAGACCGCCCTCTTCTTCTTCGCCTCCACCCGATCGAGCACGCCCACCGAGTCGATCGCGGGCGGTCTCCTCGGGTTGGCTCTCGCGGCGGTCCTGGGCTACACCATCTACCGGGGCAGCCATCGCCTGAACCTGCGCACCTTCTTCAATGTAACCGGCGTCCTGCTCATGGTTTTCGCCGCGGGGATGCTTGCCCACGGTCTCCACGAATACCAGGAGGCGGGAGTTCTGCCCGGCTTCGTCGGGCACCTGTGGAATACAGGCTGGCTGCTCGACGATGAGTCCGGCGTCGGGGGCTTCCTGGCGGGACTGGTGGGTTACAGCAGCGACCCATCCCTGGCGGAAGTCCTGGCCTATCTGGGGTACCTCGGCGTCTCTCTCACCTACTTCTTCCGTTCGGCGAAGAGACCGCGGGAGATCACCCAGCCCGATGCCCGAGGGGTTGCCTAGTTTCGCAGGGGGCTGGTGTCCCCCGGAATGAGGCCTTTTAGTTCTCGCGCTTCCCTGGTCGCGGCTCGGCCCTCACCCCCGCGGCGGGGACGGCCCTCACCCGCCCTTCGGGCGGCCTCTCCCAGAGGGAGAGGCGCTGGTTCTCCCTCTCCCTCTGGGAGAGGGTTGGGGTGAGGGCTCCCCCCAAGCCACCCTCTCCCCCTGGGAGACACCCCTCCAAAAGCCTCTCTCTCTGGGATAGGGTTGGGGTGAGGGCGGTACCCTGGCG
>JAMCTB010000138.1 GCA_023380955.1 Chloroflexota bacterium
CAACTGGTTATCAGCCATCGCCACCTGGCCGATCAATCCACCGAACACTGGGCGCGTCGGCTCGAAGCCGCCCTCCTCGCCGCCTGAGACCTTCCAACGAAGTTTGCGCAATCCTGGATACAGTACCCTCCCAGTCTTGTTGGCTCTCTCGGCACGGAACCTGCCCCGAGGAAAAGGTGCGACGCCGGGACCCTTCGCCGGCGGAGACGTACCCAGTTCTGCCGTTCCCGTGAGGAGCCCACGATGGAAATCGACGAGACTTCCGAGATCCGTATGGTTGCCTCGACTCCCCGACCCTTCGTCCTGGGAGTCAACTACTGGCCCAGGAGGAAGGCTATGTACTGGTGGAAGGAGTTCGACGGCGGTGAGGTGAAGGCCGAGTTCGCCGAGATCGCCGCCCTCGGGGCGCAGGTAGTGAGGATCTTCCTGATGTGGGAGGACTTCCAGCCGTCTCCCTGGAACGTCGACTCCAGGCGGCTGAAGGAGTTGACCCGGGTGATGGACGCCGCCGACGAGGCCGGGCTGCAGGTCATGCCTACCTTCTTCACCGGCAACATGAGCGGCATCTTCTGGCTCCCCTCCTGGGCGGTGAGCGACCGGCCCCGCTCCTGCCCGGGCCTGCTGAGGGTGAAGGGCCACTACTCCGACAGGGAGCCTCTCAACCCCTTCGAGGACCCCTTCATGCTGCGGGCGGAGCTCTTTCAGATCCGGGCCGTCGTTCCGGCCCTGACCACCCACCCGGCCCTCTTCGGCTGGGATCTGGCCAACGAGTTGGACGAGCTGCGCAACCCCGACAGCTACCACGGCGGCTGGCTCTGGAGCTACCTGCTCAGCGAGGAGATCCGAAAGCAGGACCCTCGCCACTCCGTCACCTACGGGGCCCACACCCCCTCCCTCTCCCGCTACAACGGGCTGAGCATCGGCGACCTGGCCGAGGCCAACGACTACCTCTCCATGCACGGCTACCCCCTGTACTCCGAGGTGGCTCGCGGCCCCCTGGATAGCGACTTCGTGCCCTTCCTCAATCAGCTGGCCGAGGGTTTGGGGGCCAAGCCGACCCTGTTCCAGGAGTTCGGCTTGTGTACCGCGCCCCGGGGCGAGCCGGGCCACTACGTCGAGGACGAGTTTCTCGGCCAGAAGAGGCAGCAGTACCTGGCCGGCGAGGAGGAGGGGGGCAGCTACTATCGAGAGGTGCTGGAGAAGCTGTACCGAACCGGTTCCCTGGGGGCTCTCGCCTGGTGCTTCAGCGATTACGATCCCCGGATGTGGGACAGACCCCCCTTCGACCGAGCGATCCGGGAGCGCACCTTCGGGATCACTCGGGCCGATGGGTCCCTCAAGCCGGCGGGGGTGGAGTTCCAGCGCTTCTCTCACCGGCTGCGGACCGGTGAGATGAAGGGATGGGGCAAGGAGAAGGTAACCTTCCCCACCACCACGGAGCAGTACTACCAGGACCCCTCCCGCCACTTCTCGGAGATGTACCGGTGGTACCTGAAGAAGAAGGGATTGGCCGCCGCATAACGGGGAGAGGGGCCCAAATCCCCTCTCCCCTTGGGAGAGGGTCAGGGTGAGGGCTGTTTGGTTGGCGACGTCTCAGCCCTCACCCGCCCTTCGGGCGGCCTCTCCCAGAGGGAGAGGCGGGGATGGCGACTTACGAGGGGTTCGCGCGGCCGGCCGATCCGAAGGGGTGCTCGCCGCGACGGGCCATCTCCAGAAGTTGGGCCACAGCCTCCTCTGCCTGGCGGGCGTCCTCGGGCGAGTAGATCGACTGCTTCTTCTCCTGGAACTCCTCCTGGTCCAGCACCAGGGAGCGGCCGTCCGGGTAGACGAAGATGTCCAGCACCATGTCCACGAAGTCGATCTGGTGGTGCTGGAAGCGCGCGGGCTTGCAGATGTTGCAGTACCAGCCCTTGAGGGTGCCGTCGGCCGCGAAGATCTGGAAGATGTTGAACCAGCGGTCGGCGTAGTAGAACTCGTGGAAGAGGTCGGTGTTCTCCAGCTTCATGTAGCCCAGGTCTCGGGGCGGGGCGTTGAAGAGGGCATCTATCACCACGACGCCGTCCCGGCGCTCCACCAGCTTCCCGGACCAGCGCCAGCTCTCGCGATCCTCGTAGTTCAGCTTGCGGACCAGGATCAGCTCGTCTCCCACTCGTCCCTCAGCTCCTTCACGAACTTCTTCAGGTAGGCCAGCCTCCTAGCCGCCTCGGTCCGGCCCGGCTCCGTGTTCATACTGGCGACTATCCTCTCACCTATCTCGAGCCAATCCTGGGTCGAGTGCAGCACCAGGTCGGTGTCGGTGGGCCTTCCTCGGAAGATGGGGTCGAAGGCCGGACGGATACAGAGGCTGTGGACCAGGTAGGTGGCGCCCAGCTTGCTCAGCTTGTCGGCATCCCACAGGATGGCCGCCTCCAGCTGCTCCAGCCGGTAGTCCTTGTAGAGACCCTCGTGGACCCGAACGGCCGCGGCCACGGCCTCTACCTTGGAGGGGGGAAAGTCGGTGGTCAGCAGGAAGCGCCGCGCCTCTTCGGCAGCCAGTTCGGCGTCGGAGACCGCGCCCAACTCCGGGGAGTGGCTCTTGACGATGTCGTGGAGCCAGACGGCGGCGGTGAGGACCTCCACATCGGCGCCCAAGCGGCGCCCCAGCCTATCGCAGAGGCGCACCACCGCCAGGAGATGTTCCCATCGGTAGTTGAAGCGCGGGCTCTCGTCGGAGCCCTGGTGCCACAGCTCCAGCGACTCCTCCGTAGCCCGCTCTCTGGCCAGTGCTACGACGGCCTCTTTCCAGGGCGCGATGAAAGGCCTCCCGGGCATGCCCCTCGCGCGGCTGGAGCCGTGCGAGAGCGGCAATCCTTATCGGGAGGCTAGTGTAGCACCGGCTTGCATTCGGGTCTAGAAGCCAGCAACCGGTCCACCCAGTCGGGCACGGAGGATTCCGAGAGGCCCACCACCTTCAGGCCGTGGTTGCGGCACACGGCCAGGCAAACCCAGCAGCCCATGCACTCCTCGGGGCGGGTCACCTCCGGGCCCATTGGCCCTTCCTCCAGAACCCCGCGAGGGCAGGCGGTAACGCAGTCGAAGCACCGTTCGCAGTGGCTGTTATCGAGCGAGAACTCGTACACGGCTAGCCTCCACATGGACTCTCTAAGCCCACTGTGCGACCAACCGTGCCGCCTTTGAGCCGATGCCCAAACGACAGGCCGGCTCCGTGGTGCTCGAACCGAATGGTGACCGCCGGGGCTCGGTCGGCAGCGTCGCCACCGGCCTCCTGCAGCCACCCGGCTACTCTGCTACAGTATGCGACATTGTACTTCTGCGCACAAAGCCGGGAAATAGGGTGAAGGTACTAGATTGTCCGGTACTAACACCTTAGAGGACCCCATCTTGGGGGTGTAGAGACGCGACATGTCGCGTCTCTACAGGTCCGGGATCGCGGGCACCATCGCCTGTGGTAGGGCGGGGTCTTGTGCCCCGCCACCAGTCTACCGCGACGTGCGGGCGGCGGGGGATAAACCCCCGCCCTACATCATCGTGATCCTCCGGGACGCCGTTTCCATCCTCGATGGCGCCCCGCCAAGCGCGTGGGCAACTCCTACCGGAGGGGTTACAGCCCGTAGCAGGCCAGGATCTCGCCGTAGTACACCCTGTGGTGGTCCCCAGAGGCGTAGTAGGCCGGTATCAGCTCCGGCGCCAGGTTGGCAGGCACCAGGTCGTGGCGATGAACGATCCTGCACTCGAAGTGGAGGATCCCCTGCTCCACGATGGGGGAGCGCACCCGCCGGGAAGGGGCAGGGGTGAGGCCGGTCTTCGCCCACTTGTCCACATCCCTTCCGGAGTTCTTGCCCCAGTAGTCCAGGGCCGATGCCCGCTCCGAGGGCAGCACGTTCACGGTGAAGTCCCCGGTGTTCTCGATCAGCCGGTAGCTGTTGCGGGAAGGGCGCACCAGCACGGTGAAGATGTGGCGCCCCCAGATGGTCCCTAAGGTTCCCCAGCTGATCGTCATCCCGCCGGGCCGCCTCTGGCTGTCCGTGGACACCAGCAGCACCCCGTCCCGAGACATCGCCTCCATGGTGGGCAAGAAGGCATCCCGGTAGTCGATATTCACTTTCAACGTCATCCCATCACCCTTTGCGAGTCACGATTCGGAGTGGCAGTCGATGCCGGCAGGGCCTACCGTCAACACCATGATAAACCCGGGTGCCTCCCCTGGATAGGGCCGGCCGCTCGCGCCCCTCTTCTTCGGCGTGCGACCGCGATGCCGGCGCCCATCCTGACGGGGCTCTCGCTCGCCCGGTTCTCCCCCTGGCGTCGGAGACGAGATTGTGGCAGAATTGAGAAGGAACAAACACGGGCTAACTATCAGCACCTTCAGTGGTTCCCACGAAGGGCTGGAGAAAGCCGATGAGCTGTTCCCTCACTTCCCCTACGACTTCCAGTGCGAGGCTTTGGCCCGGTAGACCCATCCTCGCCGGGGCCGGCGCCGCGTCCTCTCGATGGAGCTATGGGGGTTCTCCAAGGGGTTCCAGCGCCATGGTTGGCCGCAGTGCGTCCGAGTCCTCCGGTGGGTTCCGGTGGTGAGCAGCGCACCCTTCCTGCTGCCCGAGGGGTTTCGCTTCGGTGTGGCTACCTCTGGATTCCAGGTGGAGGGTGGCTACAACGGGCCGGGCGAGCCCCGAAACAACTGGTACCAGTGGGAGAAGAGCGGCCGGGTGGAGCCCTCGGGAGTCGCCCTGGACTTCTGGAACCGCTACGAGGAGCAGTTGGACCGGGCCGTCGAGGCAGGATGCGACGCCTTCCGGCTCTCGGTGGAGTGGGCCCGCTGCGAGCCCCAACCGGGCGATCTGGATGAGGACGCTTTCGACCGGTACGCCGAGATCCTGGAGGGCTGCCACCGGCGGGGTTTGCAGCCGCTGGTGACGCTCCACCACTTCACCCATCCGGAGTGGTTGGGAGTAGACTTCTGGTTGCGGCCCGAGGCGCCGAAGCTCTTCGTCCTCTGGGTGCGGGCGGCCGTGGTGAGGCTGGGAGGCCTCTGCCGCCACTGGGTAACCGTCAACGAGCCCAACGTCTACGCCATCAACAGCTACCTCACCGGCACCTTCCCGCCCGGGCGCCGTCTAGCTCGCCGGGATGCCATGCGCGCCCTGGATCAGCTGCTGGCCGGCCACGTGCTGGCCTATGGGGAGATCCACTCCCTTCAGCCCGAGGCGGTGGTGGCCACCAACCTCTTCGCCTACTCGGCCTACCATCTGGACCGCCTGGCGGTCGACCTACTGCTGGCCCGTCGCTACGGGGTGAGTCGGGAGGATCTGCCGCGGTGGTTGGCGGGCCGGAGGACTGCCTACGAGGCCGCTCTGCCGAAGATGGGTGTGGGCGAGCGGTTGCTGCGCCGGATCATCGGGGCGGCTCTCCCCCTGGAGCAGGCGCTGCCCCGGGCCGTGGAGGAGATTTTCGGCAGTCCTCACGAGTGCACCCTGGACGTGACCCAGATCGACTACTACGACCCCGTGGTGTCCAACCACGTCCGGCTGCCCGGCCACCGCACCGCCGGTGGCCGCAACTGGCTTCCCACCCGGATGCTGTGGGACGACCGCCCCGACCCGGACGGTCTCATCGCCTACAGCCAGCTCCACCACGAGCAGGGTCTCCCCCTGTGGGTCCTGGAGAACGGCCTCTGCAGCCGGGTTCGGAACGGGCGATTCTATCTCCGGTCGGACGGCTGGGACCGCCTCCGCTACCTGCGGGCCAACCTGGCGGCGGTGGTGCGGGCCATAGACGCCGGCATCCCGGTGGGTAGCTACTACCACTGGACCCTGGCCGACAGCTACGAGTGGGGCTCCTACGAGCCGCGCTTCGGCCTCTACAGGATCGAGCGCAAGGGGGGCGACATAGGCTGGGGTTCCCTGGATGCCCTAGGCGGCGACGCCTCTTCCCTCTACCGCCGGATCATCCAGGGGCTGCGGGCGGGGGATCGGTCGGTGCTGGAGGCGAGCCCTGTGTAGGGGCCAACGCCTCTCCCTCTGGGAGAGGCCGCCCGAAGGGCGGGTGAGGGCTGAGGCGTCATCAACCAAACAGCCCTCACCCTGACCCTCTCCCAGGGGGAGAGGAGAGACGCCTATGCCGCTCTGCCCTCCGCCTCCGTGACTCGCCTCACCCTTTCCTCCGATCCCTGCAGCCCCCTCACCGCCTCCTCGATCTGCCGGCTGATCTCCGAATAGGACGCCGTCGGGGGGAAGGAGAGGGGCCAGCCGAAGCGTACCGTGACCCTCCCGGGGCGGGGCAACAGCTTTCCCGCGGGCAGCACCTGGAAGAGCCCCTCCACCCTCACCGGCACCACCGGCACCTTCAGCCAGGAGACCATCACCCCCACGCCCTCCTTGAAGGCACCCATCTCACCGGTGTGGGTTCTGGCCCCTTCGGGGAAGATCAGGGCGTTCCATCCCCGATCCATGAGGCTGCCGGTGTAGCGGATGCTCGGCCGGAACACCCTGGTCTGGGGCAGGGGAAAGATGCCGAAGAGGGTCGCCGCCAGGTAGTACTCCAGCCGCCGGAAGATCCTCTCCCAGCGGGGCCTCTCCGGCGCCTCGAAGTACTCCGCCCAGGCGGCGGTGGTGGTGCGCTCCCTCTCCTTCTCCGGTAGAGCCATCAGGATCGCCGGAGCATCCAACATACTGGTGTGGTTGGCGGCCAGCAGGTGGGGTCCCCGTAACCCCTGTACGTTCTCGTACCCCTCGACCTCCAGCCGGCAGAAGAGGCCCAGGGTGGGGAAGAGCAGCGTCCGCTGGAGGGTGCCGCGCACCGCCTGAACCGGTGAGGAGAGCGCCCAGTAGGGGAAGGCGCCCCGCCTTGCCTCGACACGTCCCCTCTCTACCATGCCCTCCAGTTCGGCTACCGTCGTCTCGGCGGTCACCTCGTCCTCGGGGAGGTCCACGCCCAACTCCTGCTCGACCTGGGAGACCAGTTCCAGCATCTCGATGGACCCCATCTCCAGATCGATGCCCAGCTGCGCCGTCCCCACCACCTTGGAGGTCGGGGCCTGGGCTACCCGCGCCACCAGGCTCGATAGGGGAGATGCTTCGCCCGGGCCGGCCGTCACTTCCCCTTTCCGCTTGGCCGAGGCCGCCGCTTGCTTGCCCT
>JAMCTB010000139.1:0-2999 GCA_023380955.1 Chloroflexota bacterium
GAGTGTTCATCTTCACCTCTTCGCTTGATCGTCGATCGCAGGTCACGCGAGAGCTATATCTCCATAGCACGATTATACGCCTATAGATGCGCGTAAACACAAACATCTTCCATGGGAGAGCACTAAGAGGCCCCAGGCGCTTGGACGGCTGTTGTAAGCTTCCTGGTTCTTGACACCACCCTGGGCTACGCACATAATGGTCTAGAACATGCGTTCTGGAAGATGTATGAAGGTCGCCTGCGTTCTGCTCTCCGATTTCGAGGTCGCCGTGGAGCTGCACCGCCATCCCGAGCTGGTCGGCAGACCGGTGGTGGTGGGTGGGCTGCCCCATGAGCGGAAGGTCGTGCGCAGCTGCTCCCCGGAGGCCGCCGCCTGTGGCATTATGGAGGGAATGCCGCTGCGCAAGGCGGTCGGCCTATGCCCTGAAGCGGTTTTCCTTCCCGTTGACGAGCGACTCTACCAGACGGTCCAGGCCATGGTGCTGGAAACCCTGGATGCCTTCAGTCCGAAGGTCGAAGCGACGGGGGGAGTGGGAGACGGAGAGAGTGGGAGGCGAGGAGACACGGAGATTCCGCACTCATCACCCAGAACTCAGAACTCAGAACTCAGAACCCATCACCACTCACCGCTCGTCGTCTACCTGGACGCTTCGGGATTGGAGTTGCTGTTCGGTTCGGACGCGGAGCTGGGGGAGCGGATAGCGGCGGCGGTGGAGATACGGGCGGGGCTGCATCCCCAGGTGGGCATAGGTGGCAGCAAGTTCGTGGCGTACATGGCGGCGATGATGGCGGCGGCGGGCTCCGTCGTGGTGGTGGGGCCGGGCGAGGAGGGACCTTTTCTGGCTCCCCTGCCCGTGGAGTGGCTCCCGTCTTCCCAGGAGATGCAGCGACGGCTGCGGCTATTTGGGCTCCGGACAATGGGGCAGCTGGCCGAATTGCCGGCCGGGGCTCTGGGAGAGCAGTTCGGGCCGGAGGGGGTGGAGGCAGCCCGACTGGCCCGCGGGATCGATGAGCGGCCGGTGATCGGTAGGCCCGATCCTGCTTTTCTGCGAGAGAGGGTTGAGATCGATCCACCCACGGACCGGAGTGATCTGCTGATCGAGGCCGCGGGGCGTTTGGCCCGAAGGCTAGAGGTCAGAATTAGAAACGAGTTTCTGGCGTGCCGGGAGGTGACCCTCGACCTGGGCTTCGTGGGTGGGCCGACCATCCGTTTCTCAACCGTCCTTCACGAGCCAACGGATAGGGCGGCAGACCTTCAGCGCGCGGCAGAGAGGTTGTTGGGGAGGGTGTGGGCACGGATAGCTGTTAGCAGTCAGCCATCAGCCATTAGTCATCAGTCATCAGTCGTCAGTCATCCATCCAGCACCCAGAACTCAGAACTCAGAACTCAGGACCCAGCACCCAGAACGACCCTCCCATCTCTCACTCTCGTCTCCTCCCTCCACCTCTCCGTTTCGGAGTTTGGCGGACACCAGGGGGAGCAGCTGGAGCTGTTCGGGAGCAGGGTCGTGGGCCTCAAGAAGGCTCAGCGGGCCATCAAGCAAGCGGAGGAGCTGTTTGGAAATGGCACCATAGGCCCCATGACTGTGGTAGCGCGGGAAAAGCCGGTGGCCAGACGGATAAAGGTGATAGCGGAGGTAGATGGAGAGCCGCACGTCCTTTTTCTGGACAGCAAGAGGGAGAGGGTGCGGGAGGTGTCCAACCGGTGGAGGGTGCAGGAGGAATGGTGGCGGCGGGAGCGGATGCGGGAGTACTACCGCGTGATCACCGAGAGCGGGCGCCTCTGCCTGATCTTCCAGGACCTGCTGGGGGGTGGGTGGTTCCTGGAACGCGTGTATGACTAACAACCCCCAACACCCGTCTCCATATGTGGAACTGCATTGCCACAGCAACTACTCCATGCTGGATGGTGCCTCTCATCCTGAGGATCTGGTGGCCAGGGCGAAAGAGCTGGGCATGGAAGCGCTGGCCATCACCGACCACGACGGCCTGTACGGAGCCGTCCGTTTCTGGCAGGCGGCGATCCAGGAGGGGATTCAGCCGGTTATCGGGACGGAGATCACCCTGGAGAGCGGCGAGCACCTGACGCTGCTCGCTGAGAACAGGGATGGGTATTCCAACCTTTGCAGACTCATCAGCACCGCTCAACTGACCCACGACAAGCACCGGGCGGCCCTCACTCCAGCAGCCCTGGCAGAGCATTCAAAGGGCTTGATCTGTCTGTCCGGCTGCCGACGTGGAGGGATACCTGGTCTCCTGCTGGCGGGCAATCGCAGGCGAGCTCGTGCGCTGGCCGAGGAGTACGTCGAGATCTTCGGCATCGAGGGCTTCTGGATAGAGCTGCAGCACCACCTGCTGCCCGAGGACAACTGGCTGTGCGGCGAGCTGACGGATCTGGCGGACCGGCTCGGGGTGGGATGCGTAGCCACCAACGATGTCCACTACGCCAGGAAGGAGGACCATCGTCTCCAGGATATCCTGGTGTGTATCAAGAACAGGACTACTCTGGACGCCGCCGGGGAGCTACTCCGCCCCAACTCCGAGTATCACCTGAAGCCTGCTGAGGAGATGACCGCGCTCTTCGAGCGATACCCGGGCGCCGTCGCCAACACTCGGGTCATTGCCGCCCGATGCCACGTGGATCTCAACTTCAAGGGCTACCGCTTCCCGGGCTTCCAGCTTCCTCAGGGCGAGACCGCCTTCAGCTACCTGTACCGTCTATGTCACGAAGGGGCGGGGGAGCGCTACCAGCCCATCACACCGGCCGTCTCCAGGCAGCTGGCCCACGAGCTGGAGGTGATCTACAAGACAGGCCTGGCCGAGTACTTTCTGATCGTCTGGGACATCATGCGCTACGCCCGCGAGAAGGGCATCCCTGGCCAGGGACGGGGCTCGGCCGCCGACTCCATCGTCGCCTACCTCCTGGGGATTACCAAGGTGGATCCCATACGCCACAACCTGCTGTTCGAGCGGTTCCTCAGCGGGTTTCAGGTGATACTC
>JAMCTB010000139.1:3009-7356 GCA_023380955.1 Chloroflexota bacterium
ACCATCGGGAGGAGATCATCCAGTACGTCTACGAGAAGTACGACCAGGAGCACACCGGCATGGTGGCCAACGTGGTCACCTACCGCGCGCGCAACGCCCTGCGTGATGTGGGCAAGGCCATTGGGCTGCCCACGGAGCTTATCGATCGCTTCGCCAAGATGGTCAACCGCCATTCCCCTTCTCACCTGGAAGAAGAGATGGAGGCCGTCGGCCTCTTCGAGGGGGGCGGAGGTCAGGGGGCGGGGGGACCTGTAGGGGCCGGCGGCCCTGCCGGCCCGCTCGCCGTGGGATACGGCCGTCTTGCCCCCGCAGGACCGCCCACCCCCATGTCTGGGCGGGCGGGTACGGCGCCCCGCCCCTACAAGGTGGGCGATGGTGAGGCCGGTACCCAGCCCCTAACCCCTGATCCCCGACCCCTGTCCCTCGCTCTCTGGGGCCAGCTGCTCGAGTTCTGCCGGCAGATCGAGGGGTTCCCGAGGCACCTCAGCATCCATGTGGGAGGGATGCTGATTACGGCCACCCCGCTGGTGGAGATTGCTCCCCTGGAGCGCGCGACTGCTCCGGGCCGGGTGGTGGTGCAGTTCAACAAGGACGACGTGGAGGACATGGGGCTGATCAAGATGGACCTGCTGGGGCTGCGCACCCTGTCGGTGATCCACGACACCCTGGAGATGATTCGGGAGAGCCGGGGGATGGAACCGGACCTGGACAGGGTATCGCTGGACGACCCTGCCGTCTACGACATGCTGTGCGAGCCCGACAATATCGGGGTGTTCCAGGTGGAGAGCCGGGCCCAGAGTCAGACGCTGCCGAAGATGAGGCCCCGGTCCATCGAAGACCTGATAGTGGAGATCTCCATAATCCGGCCCGGACCGCTGCAGGGGAACATGGTGCATCCCTACCTGCGCCGCCGCCAGGGGTTGGAGGAGGTGACCTACCTGCATCCCAGCCTGGAGCCGATACTGGGCGAGACGCTAGGTGTGGTGCTGTTCCAGGAGCAGGTGATCCGGGTGGCCGTGGCCGTGGCCGGATTCACGCCTGGCGAGGCGGACATGTTCCGGCGGGCCATGAACCGCCATCGCTCGGGCACGGAGATGGCCAGGATCCACGCCCGCTTCCTGGAGGGTGCCGTGCGTAACGGTCTGGAGGAGGAGACAGCCGAGACCATCTTCAAACAGCTGGCCGGCTTCGCCTCCTATGGCTTCTGCAAGAGCCACGCGGCGGCCTTCGCCAAGACGGCCTACGACACGGCCTACCTGAAGCTGTACTACGCTCCGGAGTTCTACGCCGCCATTCTGAACAACCAGCCCATGGGGTTCTACTCGCCGGAAGTGGTGGCCAACGATGCCAAGCGCCACGGCATCCGCATCCTACCGGTGGACGTGAATCGCAGCCGGTTCAGGTGCACTGTCGAGCGAATAGCCATCAGCCATCAGCCGTCAGCTACCAGTCATCAGTCCTCGCCCTTCGCCATCCGTCTCGGCTTCACCTACGTCCACGGGCTGGGCGAGGCCGCCCTGGAGCGGCTGGAGGAGCAGCGTAAGCTCGGGCCCTATCGGTCGCTGGCCGACTTCCTCCGCCGTACCCGTCTCGCGCGCGAAGCCGTGGAGAACCTGATCGTGGTTGGCGCCATGGACTGCTTTGGCCTCCCCCGCCGAGAGATGCTGTGGGAGGCGGGGATTGAGGGACGGGGAGAGGGGGGGAGTGGGCGAGAGGGTGAGTGGGCGACGGACACGACAGGACCTGTAGGGGCCGGCGGCTCTGCCGGCCCGCTGGACGGCCCTCACCCGCCCTCGCTTCGCGCCCAGAACCCAGAACCCAGAACTCAGAACTCAGAACCTATCACCCATCACTCATCACTCATTACTCATTACTCGCCACCCCCCGCCCTCCCGGGGTTGACGCCCTACGAGGAGACGGCAGCGGAGTACTCCCTGCTCGGGATGTCTCCTGGCCGCCACGCCGTCGAGCTGTTTCGGGACTATCTGGAGGAAAACCGGGTCGTCCCATGCGATCGGCTCGCGGAGTTGCCACGCAACCTGGTGGTGCGGGTTGGGGGACTGGTGGTGTGCGAGCAGGCACCTCCCACCGCCAAGGGGCACGTCTTCATCACGCTGGAGGACGAGACTGGCCTTGCCAACGTCATCTTGAGACCCGCGGTCTACCAGCGCTTTCGCAAGGTGCTTCAGGCCGACCAGATGGTGGTGATCGAAGGAGTGATCAACAGACAGGACGGGATAACCAACCTCATGGGACGGAAGATCCTTTCCCTCCATCAAGAAGCGCTGCTCGCGGTCGGCAGAGCCAAGCGCCCTCATAGAAGATGAACGAGGCTGTAACGAATCCCGAGCAAAGTCGTTTGTGGATGTAGATGGGCAGGGAAAGCCCCGAGCCAAGCACTCATTCTAAGGAGGACATGAAAGTGATCAAGACCACCAGAGTAGTTCCTGTGCTGCTGGCAACCCTTCTATTGGCGCTCACCCCTCTATTCGCGTACGCGGATGTCGGGCCCAAGAATCAGACTAGCATCGACGACAGCAATCTCTTGAGCGCCGTAAACAGCCTGATGAAGGACCAGGTCGATGCCAACCATGGTGACTTCGTCTCGACAGCCACCATGGATTTCGAGACGCTCCTAAAAGGCCTCAACCTGAGCGACCTTACTCGCGGCCAGATCATCTCCATCGTCGCCCGGTCCGAAGATGGGAAGCAGAACAACTCCGTCAGCAATGACAGCAAGTCCAACAAGGGCCACGACCAGGTCAGTCCAAATAAGAGTGAAACTAGCACGCCTACACCTACCACAAGTGCTGAAGCCACTGAGACCACGGGCAACGGGAACGGCAATGGCCACGGAGCGACTAATCTGAACAGGGAGACACACGACCCGAATATCAGTACTGACAGCGATACCACTACGTCGAGTGCAACGACTACTGACGATAACGACGATGCTACGCCGACTCCGACCGCGACCACTGGAGCAACGGCCGACAACAACAGCAGTACAACCGCCACTGCGACGCCGACTCCTGAGCATGGATCGGCATCCAACAGCGTGCACGGGAAACCCGAGGGCGTAGGGAACAGCCGAGACCGCTAACAGCGCAACTCGAAAACCATCTGGTCCCGGAGCTCCCGACCGGGGCCGCTACAAGAATAGACTGCCAGGATTGAGCCGAGCGGGCAGGTCCTGGCAGTCTATTTGCATCATCATGGATTGACGCATGCATAACCCGGTTTAGCGCACGAGCAACGCAGGAACCGCTCGTCATGGAAGCGCCGAAAATGGAACGCCCGGAGAACTCGACCAGTCTGTTGCCATGGGCTGTCGTGCTGGAGGGTAGTCCTACCCAAATGGGAATAGCCCACGGTCGCTTGCTGGACGCGGAAATCCGATTACTGGTCCGCCAGATCGACCGCCATATCTTCCAACGGATTGATCCGATTCGACGGCCCGCCATCCGCATCGTGGCCAGGACTCTTGCCTTCATGCTGGGGCGTCACATCCCAGAGAGCCTCAAAGAAGAGATGTGGGGAATCTCGCTGGGTAGCGACATCCCTTACGCAGACCTCTTGTTGCTGAATACCCTCGACGACGTGCTGAACATTCTGCGTAGACTTGCTCCTGAGGTGCACACCATGGCTTGCTCCAGCTTCGTCGTCTTCGGGAACCGTACCAGGAACGGCGAGCTGTTGCACGTGGTCTCAGTGGCTGTCGGAACCTGGACTACCATTTCGGAGGCACGGCGCTGGACGACAAGGGCGCGGTGGCCAGGGTTCTCCGGAGAAACGCCGTGCTCTTCGCCTATCACCCGGCCGACCGAGCCGCCTTCATCTCCATTTCCTGGCCCGGCCTCATAGGGGTGACCACCGCGATGAACGAGGCCGGCCTTTGCCTGGGAAACCTGACCTCCTACACGCGGGCCACCACTCCGAATGGAGTTCCCACGGCCATTCTGTACCGAACCATCGTAGAGCAGGCTACCACGCTACGGAGCGTTGGACAGCTGCTTCGGAGCACCAGGCGCACCATCGGCAACAACCTTGTCGTGAGCTCTGGCCCCGAGAGCCGAGCGGTCCTGTTCGAGACAACGATGGACTCGGTGACTGAGGTGGCGCCGGAGGACGGGGTGCTGGTGGCGACCAATCACTTTGTCAGCCCTGTTCTTGCACGCCGTCAGCGCCCATATCTTCTTGCCGACTCGGTCAGGAAGTGGGAACGACTGCGCGACCTGTGCAGGCAGACAAGGATCGGGAGAGATGGGGCGCTGGCTATTCTGGCCGACGTGGGTGGTGGGAACGAAAGCCGTCCGCTCGCCAGGATCGCTAACGAGGGCACGGCCG
>JAMCTB010000140.1:0-2215 GCA_023380955.1 Chloroflexota bacterium
GAGTCGAAGGCCAGGGCGGCGCCCCCGACCCCGGACGACCCCGCCACCCCGGGCTGACGCTGGACCGCCCGGACCCTGCCCCAGGTCGCCACCCCGAGCCCCCGCACCCCCGCGATTCTAACCGCTTTCTAACTTCATTCCAACCTCCATCTAACCTCCGGGTGTTAGAGTTCCTTTGTACATTCCTGTCGCCTGCTTGCACGATTTGGACGTTAAAGGATCAGAAGAGATGGTCGAGTTAATAGATGGGAACCTGCTGACCATAGAGGAGATTGCCTCCTATCTCAGGGTCTGCCGTCGGACCGCCTGGCGATGGTGCAAATCAGGCAAGCTCCCCGCCTTCAAGCTGGGCCACGAATGGCGTGTTTCCAGGCAGGAGCTGGAAAGAATCGTCAGGCCGGGCGGCGCGGACAAGTGATTGGGTAATTCGTGATTGGTAATTCATTCATTGAGTAATTTGGTAATTGAGCCACAACGAAGCGCTATGAAGCACGACAAAGCACAACAAAGCACTATCAAGCACAAGGCAATGCGCTAAGACCATGGACTTCCGCGCGTACATAGACCCGGTCCTGAAGCGATGGTGGCTCATCATCCTGTTCCTGGCCTTCGGCCTCGGCGCCAGCAAGTACTATAGCGGGCTTCAGACTCCTGTCTACGTTGCGACGGTCACCATGGCGATCAACCCCAACGCCCCGGTCCAGCTCTTCCCGTATCTGGGCGGTGGCGGTGCAGGCGGCCTGTTCAGCCTTCGCGATCCTCTGGCCAGCCTGGCGACAGGCTACCAGCAGTACCTGCAGAGCCGGACCTTCACTACTCTGGCCGTCCAGCGCCTGAACCTGCGAATGGACCCGGAGGACTTTCGCACCGTTGTCTCCACAGCGCTCATCAGGGATACGAACTTTCTCAGGCTTTCTGTGACCCTGCCGTCACCGGCCGAGGCCCAGCGGGTTGCCAACGGCACGGTCAGCCTGTTACTGGAGCAACTGGACGACAAGGCCAACTCCGGGCCGAAGGCCGAGGTCCAGCAATTGATTGACTACTACAAGCCCAAGATCGAGGCGCTCCAGCGGCAAAGGGACAGCATCGACAACGACCCCAGCCTGAACCCCAGGGACAAGATGCAACAATTGGGCGCCATCGATGCCCAACTGACACCCATGGAACAGCTCTACCTGCAACTGCGCTCTTCCGCAGGTGAGCCCGTGTCACCGGCCGAGATAGCGATGGGAGGAGGAGGAGGCGCCGCGGCGGCGGCCGCCGCAATTACTTCTGGGTCGCAAGGGACGGCCGATGCTGTGACCGTCATGGACTGGGCGGTGGTCCCCACCGAAGCGGAGGGGTCCGGCGCCAAAAAGAACCTGGCGGTTGCCGGCGCCGCGGCCCTCATACTATCGGTCGGCCTTGCCTTTGCCCTGGAATACCTGGACGACCGGGTCAAGACGCCCCGCCGCGTGGAGCAGGCCCTGGGGGCCGGCCCTCTGGCGGTAATTGGGCCCATACCGGATGGCGCCAGAGCCCCTGGGGGACGAAGATCCCTTTTTCGCCGGCGCCGGGTGTGGACACCGACAACGTATTCATCCGGAGGCTTCGACCGCCGGCTGGTCACGGCCGTCGCTCCCCTTCATCCGACGGCGGAGTCGTTCCGCTCGGCCCGCACCATGGTCCTGCGGCACGCCCCGGATGTCGCCTGCCCGGTCCTGCTCCTCGCCAGTTGGGCGCCGGGCGAGGGCAAGAGCACAACCATGGCGAACCTGGCTGTAGCGATGGCCCAGGGCGGCCTGAGGGTGGCAGCCGTCGATGCCGACCTGCGCTATCCCTCCCTGCACAGGCTCTTCGACGTCAGCAACGAAGCCGGGCTCAGCGCGGTCCTGGCCGGCGAAGGCGGGGCCGAAAGGTGGCTGCAGTCCACCGCCATAGACGGTCTCCGTGTCCTGACGGCAGGCACATCCAAGTCCAGCCCTGCCGATATCCTGGCCTCGCCCAGGCTGGCGGCAGCTATGCAGGAGCTCAAGCGCTGCGAGGACCTGGTGCTGATCGACGGCCCGGCCCTCTCCGTGGCGGCCGATACCCTGGAGCTGGCCCGCAAGGTCGACGGCGTGCTGCTGGTGGCCGACGCCACCCGGACCACCTCTGCCGGCCTGGTGGAGGCGAGAGCCAGCCTGGACCTGGTAGGCGCTAAATTCATGGGGGGCATCCTCAACCGGTACACGGA
>JAMCTB010000140.1:2250-3896 GCA_023380955.1 Chloroflexota bacterium
GGGCGGCGCTCAAGCGCCAGGGGGAGATGGCGGCCCAGGGACAGAACAAGCGCATCGGCGAGGTGCTGGTGGAGGAAGGCTACGTGACCGCCGAGGCCCTGGCGGAGGCATCGAGGAGGCAGCAGAGTGGCAACTAGCACGAGTGGGGGGTTACCTCACCCTAACCCTCTCCGTTGCGACGGGAGAGGGAACAGTTCCTTCTCCCTCTGGGAGAAGGTTAGGATCAAGGCTCGCACACGGAGGCCGATGTAACGTGTCGATAACCATAGATGTCGGAATCCTCACCAGTGGCAAGTCCACGCTAGGGATGACTCTCACCAGCCTGCTTCTTCAGCAGATGTCCAGCATACGCATCACCATCGTGGATACGGCGGAGAGCCCGGTCATCAAGAGAGAGGACGTGCTTTTCGCCCTCAAGCTCGCCGCGGACCGGGGGATCGCCTGCGAGTACATGGTGCATTTTCGGGAGAAGGACCGGGCTTTCAGCCTGGGCCGGCTGAAGGTCCTGGAGTATTGCACCGGCAGCCACGTCTGCTTCATGGACGACGACATGGCGCTGCCCTCGACGGCCCTCCAGCATATTCTGAGTTGGATTGAGGCAAACGAGGCATACGGCTACGTCGCTCCCTATTGCCACAACGCCAATCCGGTGGCCCGGCGCCTGCTGGGTCCTCAGCACTTCACCCCTGGGGGCGTCTTCTACCAGGATGACCCGGTCAGAAAGATGCTACTGGAGTATTACTCCTCGACCCTGGACGTGCTGGACCGAAAAGGACGCGGCGCCAGGCTCTGGGAGATCGCTTTCCTGAGCGAGCTATTCCCGGCGATGGGCCGGAAGTGCGCCGTCCAGGAACAGAACGTCATCTACCACGTAGATTACGGCGAGCGGCCGGACTGGAACCTGCTGGACCGCTCCCACGTGCAGGCGAGCGTGCGCAAGGCGCGGCAGATGGCGAAGCGGGTGTCTGCCCTGAGTGCAGAAGGTAGTACAACCTTGGTGCAGGCTACATGATGAAGAGTGTGGGCTCCCTCACCCTAACCCTCTCCCACTGCGGTGGGCGAGGGAAGCACTCCTTCTCCCGCCGCAGCGGGAGAAGGTTGGGATGAGGGCACCACTCCTTCCACAAGGAGACCAGATGATTAACAAGACAGACAGCCAGATGGGGATAACGCCCCATGGCGGCGCCCTGGTGGACCGGATTTTGACCGGTGAGGCACGGGACGCTGCGCTGGAGCGAGCCGGCCATCTGAGAACAATACCCCTTAACCCGGTCGCGGTATCGGACATGGAGATGATCGCCGTAGGGGCCTTCAGCCCGCTCAAGGGCTTCATGGGTAAGGCCGATTACGAGAGCGTGGTCGAGACGATGCGCCTGGCCGGCGGCGTGGCCTGGCCCATTCCCGTTACCCTGCCGGTAAGCAGCGAGGTCGCGCACAGCCTGAGGGACGGCGAAGACCTGGCCCTCACCGATGCCGGCGGGCAGGTCCTGGGCATCCTGGAGCTGACCGAAAGATTCACCTACGACAAGCAGCGGGAGGCCAGACTGGTCTACCGCACGACCGAGGAGGCGCACCCCGGCGTGGCCCGCCTATACGCCCAGGGAGAGGCGCTGCTGGCCGGCCCGATCTGGCTCCTGAACCGGCCG
>JAMCTB010000141.1:0-8364 GCA_023380955.1 Chloroflexota bacterium
GAAGATCAAGCTGATCTACCCGGTGGCCGTCGAAGAGGGGCTGCGATTTGCCATACGAGAAGGTGGCCGGACCGTGGGCGCCGGTGTCGTCACCAGTATAGTGGAGTAATGATAGATGGCTAAGAAGAAGGGCGAAGCCCGAACTACAATAACACTGGCCTGTACGGTTTGCCGTGAGCGGAACTACACGACCTCGAAGAACCGGCGGAATGATCCAGACCGGCTGGCGTTGGAAAGGTTCTGCTCGCGCTGTCGCAAGCATACCACCCATCGCGAGACGCGCTAGCACGTAGGCCGCGCGGCACCAAAGAAGCAAGGGCGAAGCGCTCTTCTGAGAGCGCTTCGCCCCTACGCGTTCGCCTCCCGTAGCCCTGAGAACCTAAAGGAGTCCTGAGCGGCACGTCCTGCCCCCACTGCCCCGGCGCCAACCTCACTTATGCTAGAATTGCTGCACCAATAAATCAAAGTGAGGCCGGCTTGCTTCCTGCTCTTCACTACCGTGACTTTCGCCTTCTGCTGGCGAGCAGCTTCCTGTCCTATGCCTCGGTGTGGATGCAGCGCCTGGTGGTGAGCTGGCTGATCCTGGAGCTTACCGACAGTGCGGTATTTCTTGGGGTGGCCTTCGCCGCCCGAGCTCTGCCTAATCTGTTGTTCGGGGCATTCGGCGGCACGATATCCGACCGTGTCAACCGGAAGTACCTTGTCGCCGGAGTGCAGCTATCCTCCGCCGTCCTCAGCCTTCTGATGGGCGCGCTTGTGCTGGCGCAGGACGTAAATCCCTGGCAGGTCATCGCCTTCAGCTTTTGCTACGGCGCCATTCAATCATTCGACGTGCCCTCCCGGCAGGCCCTGGTCTACGACCTTACCAGCCGGGACGTGCTGATGAATGCCCTCTCCTTGAATGAGGTCGGGCGTCGCTTCACGGCCGTGCTCGGTCCCTTGCTGAGCGGCGTGCTCATCGAGACTATCGGCATCGGGCGGGTATTTCTCTGGATGTCGGCGATGAGCGCTCTGGGCATGATCGCCATCGCCGCCGTTCGAACCCCGCCGGTGAGGATACCGGCCCGGGAGGCTGTGCTCCACAACCTGATAGAGGGAGTGAGGGTCATCGCCCGTAACCAGATTACCGCCACGCTCGTGCTTCTAACGATGGCGTGTGAAGTCTTCGCCTTTTCATATGCGGCGATGATGCCCATTTTCGCCAGTGACGTGCTGCATCTTGATGCCAGCGGCTACGGCTACCTGACCGCGGCAGCGGGCCTGGGCACGGTGGTGGGAGCGATTGGCCTGGCCTCTCTCGGCGAATACCAGCACAAAGGCTGGCTGCTGACCGGCGCCTTCCTTTCGTTTGGCGTTTTCCTGGTGGCATTCTCCACCTCGACCTGGTTCGGTCTGTCGCTGGTATTGCTGGTGGGCGTTGGTGTAGCGTCATGCGCCTTCGATACCCTTCAGCAGACACTGCTCCAGAAGAACGTCCCGGAAGAGATGCGCGGTCGCGCTCTCGGGGCCTGGGTGCTGGCCATCGGGATGGGGCCGATCGGCACCATGTATTTGGGCCTGATGGCTGGCCATATCGGCGCCCCGATGGCTGTCGGCCTGAACGGAGCATTGGTCGTCGCGATGGCCGTGGCTGTGGCGATGGGCCTACCCCGCATACGGGGGCTGAGCTGACGGTTCAGAGCTTTTCCGCTTGCAGCCAGGCTATCGCTACGATAGAATCAATTGGACGATGGCCGGGCGGCGAGGACCTTACGTATCTACCTGAGCGCGACGCTTGAATACGCCAATCTGAAATACACCAATGTTGGGGAATATGTGAATTTTGTGGAAGACTTGAACGAGCCGCAGCGCCAGGGCGTACAGTCGGTGGAAGGGCCGGTGCTCATCCTGGCTGGTCCTGGGTCCGGCAAGACGCGCGTGATCACCCATCGCGTGGCCTACCTTATTCAGGAGTGCGGCATACACCCGTATCAGATAATGGCCGTGACGTTCACGAACAAGGCGGCCAACGAGATGCGCCATCGCCTGGAGCAACTCCTGCCGCGAAGCACTCGGCATCTCACCATCGGTACGTTTCACGCCATCTGCGCCCGCCTGCTACGGCGCGAGGCTGAGGCAATGGGCGTCGATCCCCATTTCGTTATCTATGATGAGGATGACCAGCTAGGCTTGATCAAGCGGGCCCTGCACGATCTGAACCTGAGCGAAAAGTCGTACCAGCCCCGCGCTCTGCTGAGCCAGATTTCGGCAGCCAAGAGTGAGCTGCGCAGCCCTGCCGTCTATGCCGAGTATGCCGGCAGCTACTGGGAGGAGGTGGTCCTACGGGTCTACCGCCGCTACCAGGAGCTTCTGCTGGGAAACCGGGCAATGGACTTCGATGACCTGCTGCTGAATGCCGTGCACCTGTTTCGGACACGGCCGGAAGTGCTGGACAAGTACCAGGAGCGCTATCTGCACGTGCTCGTTGACGAATTCCAGGATACCAACATGGCTCAGTACGCATTCGTGCGGCTGCTGGCGGATAAGCACCGCAATCTCTGCGTGGTGGGGGATGAGGACCAGTCGGTATACGGCTGGCGGCAGGCAGATATTCGGAATATCCTCAACTTCGAGCGAGATTTCCCGGACACGAAAGTGATCTATCTCGAGCAGAACTACCGCTCCACCAAGACTATCCTCGGTGCTGCCCAGCACGTTATCCAGGCCAATACCCTTCGCAAGGAGAAGCGGCTGTGGACGGCCAACGATGAAGGCGTGCCCATCACCGTCTTCGAGGCCTACAACGAAGACGAAGAGGCCAGCTACGTGGTGAGCGAGGTACAGCGGCTTATGAGCCGGGGCGCCGCGCAGCCCAAGGACTGCGTCGTAATGTACCGCGCCAACGCCCAGTCGCGCGTCCTGGAAAACGCTTTTGTGCGAGCCCGTGTGCCCTACCGGCTCGTCGGCACACGCTTCTACGAGCGCAAAGAGGTGAAGGACATGCTGGCCTACCTTCGCCTGCTGGTCAACCCTTACGATGGCGTCAGCCTGTTTCGGATCATAAACGTGCCGGGGCGAGGACTGGGCGCCAAGACTATCGAGGAGCTCGCCCGCTGGGCGCACGGCCTGGGAATGGCACCGTATGACGCTTTGCTGACGCTCCGGGACGAGGGGCCAGACGCCGCGCGTTCACCCTTCACCACCCGGGGCCGCCAAGCGCTGCTCTCCTTCATAACCATGATGGAGGAGCTTCGCGAGGCTAGCCGTCAGTTGCTCCTCGCCGAGCTCATTGACTTGGTCATAAAGCGCACTGGCTATGCTGATTACCTGCGGGACAACACGGAGGAAGGCGAGGACCGGCTGGCCAATGTCCAGGAGCTAGCCAGCGTCGCCGAGGACTACCTTGAGCTAGAGCCGGAGGTGGCGCTGAGTAACTTCTTGGAGGAGGCGGCCCTCTTCAGCGACAATGATGAGTATGACGAAACGGCCAACGCCGTCACGCTGATTACCCTGCACGCGGCCAAGGGGCTGGAATTCCCGGTGGTATTCATTGTCGGGCTGGAGGAAGGCATCTGTCCACATATCCGCTCCTTCGATGATCCCGAGCGTATGGAAGAGGAGCGGCGCCTTTGCTACGTAGGAATGACGAGGGCCATCCATCACCTCTACATGGTCTACGCCTTCAAGCGCACCCTTTACGGCAAGCCGATGATCAACCCGCCGTCCCGCTTCTTCAGGGACATTCCTCGCAGTCTGATGAACGACCCGCCGGCGCGGTTCACCGAAGCCGCCGCGTCCGAAGTGGCAACCCCGAAGGGGAGAGGAGGCTGGGTGACTGAGCCTGCCGCGGCCAAGGTGAATGAGGCGCCGTCACCACCAGCAGCAGCACTACAGCCGGGCGACCGGGTACGCCACGCCAAGTTCGGGGAAGGCGTTGTCGTGGAGATGAATGGCGAGGAAGAAGCAGTGGTGCTCTTCCGGGGCAGCGCCGGCACGAAGCGGCTATCGCTGGCCTACGCGCCGCTGGTGAAGCTGTGAGCACAGAAGGCGCTCCTCGCGTTAGCATTCGCCCCGCTGGGGAGAGGGAACGCTGGCCAGGCGCCGGGGCGCGGCCGTGCGCCTGAGCGCGGCCATCGCGGCCGGAAAAGTGGCCGGCCAACTGAGCCGGCGACTGCATATGGGCGGCGGCACCACGCTGCCGGGCGCCATCGCCTGCCGCGTTGAGCCACGTTTCATCCGCACTCTCACCGCCCGCCTATCCCGCGGCACCATCCTTGTCACCGGCACCAACGGTAAGACGACCACTGCCCGCATGATCTCGGCTGTCCTCCGGCGGGCCCTTCTGCGACCGGTGCACAATCGAGCGGGCGCCAACCTGCTGGGCGGGATAGCCTCGGCGCTGGTGGGCTCCGGAAGCCTGGCCGGCCAGGCCGGTGGCGACGTCGGCCTCTTCGAGGTGGACGAGGCCGCCCTGCCGCTGGCGGTTGAGGAGACCCAGCCCAGCGTGGTCGTCATCACCAACCTGTTCCGCGACCAACTGGACCGCTACGGCGAGGTGGACTATCTCGCCAAACTCTGGACCCAGTCGCTGCAAAAGCTGCCCAGTGATGCGACGCTCGTGCTGAATGCCGACGATCCATTGGTGGCCAGCGTGGGCCGTCAGGCCGCGGCCAAGGTGCTGTATTATGGGCTGGAGGATGCCTCGCAGGGGACTGACGGCCCGCAGCGCAACGCCGACGCCCGCAACTGCGCTGCCTGTGGTGGGCTCTACCGCTACCAGGCCACGTTCTACGCTCATCTCGGCTGGTACGCGTGTCCCAGGTGCGGCCTGGCGCGCCCGGCGCCGCAGGTGGCGGCGCGACAGGTGCAGTTGCTGGAGGGCAGGGGCAGCCACCTCGTGGTGAGTACGCCGCGCGGTAGACGGGAGATAGACCTGCACATTCCCGGCCTCTACAACGCCTACAATGCCCTGGCCGCGATGAGCGCCGGCCTGGCCCTGGACCTTCCCGACGAAGTGATCGACGCGGCGCTGGAGGACTTCGTGGCCGCCTTTGGCCGGGTGGAGCAGATCCGGGCCGAGGGCCGAAATGTGTACCTGGCCCTGGTCAAGAACCCGGTGGGCTTTGATGAGGTGCTCCGCACCGTGCTGGCCAGGCCCGGCCAGGGGCGTCTGCTCATCATGATTAACGACAACCTGGCCGATGGCACTGATATCTCATGGCTGTGGGACGTCGACTTCGAGCGACTGGCCGGGCGCGTGGAATGGGTAATCGCCGCGGGGACGCGGGCCGCAGACATGGCCCTCCGGTTGAAGTACGCCGGGCTGGATATGGCGCGGGTCCAGGTGGAGGAAACGACCAGCCGGGCCCTGACGGCCGCGCTGCAGAAGACGCCGGCCGGCGATACCTTGTGCCTGCTGCCCACCTACACGGCGATGCTCGACGTCCGGTCGGAGATGGCGCGTCGCGGCTACGTGGGCCGCTTTTGGGAGGACTGATGCGACTGGTCATCGGCCACGTGTACCCGGAGTGGATGAACCTCTACGGCGACCGGGGCAACATTATCGTCCTGGCCCAGCGGGCGCGCTGGCGCGGGATGGACGTCGAGGTCCGCAACATCCAGCTTCACGATCAGATCGACGGAGAGTGCGATCTGTTTTTCATCGGCGGCGGGCAGGACCGCGAGCAACTGGCCATCTGCAAGGACCTTGAGGTAAACAAGGGACCGGCCTTGAAGGAGCTGGTCGGTGAAGGACGGGTACTACTGACCGTATGCGGTGGCTACCAACTTATGGGCCAGTACTATCGTACCGGCGATGGCACAGTGCTCCCCGGCATTAGCCTGATGGACGCGTGGACCGTTGCCGGCGATCGGCGCTGCATCGGTGATGTCATCGTGGAATCCCCCCTGTCAGGCGATAGGCGCACCCTGGTCGGCTTTGAAAACCACAGCGGCAAGACCTACCTCGGGCCCGCCGCCCAGCCCCTGGGCAAAGTGATGTTCGGCAATGGGAACAACGGCGAGGACAGATTCGAAGGCGCCGTGCAGGGCACGGTCTACGGCACCTACCTCCACGGGAGCCTGCTCCCCAAGAATCCCTGGCTCGCCGACCACCTGATCACACAGGCATTGCGACGTCGCTACGGCGACGGGGCACAGCTCGCACCCCTGGACGATGCCATAGAGGAGCGCGCCCACCAGGCCATCATCGCCCGCATCCGGCGGCGGGGCAAGCTTCGCACCGGAGTGACTTGATGCGGGCGACGCGCCCCAACCTGGCCGGCGCGGCCCTGTTGCTGATGGCTGCCTTTGTGGCAAGCCGGCTCACGGGCCTGTTGCGGGATATCATCATCAGCGGTCAGTTCGGCACCAGCGCTGAGTACGAGGCCTACCTGGCGGGCAACCGCATCCCCGACCTGCTGTTCCAGGTGCTGGCCGGAGGCGCCGTGGCCTCGGCCTTCATCCCCGTGCTGGCCCGCTACCTGGCCCAGGACGATCGCGAGGGAGCGTCCGACCTCATCTGGTCGCTGATGAACCTCTCTGCCGTCGTCATCGTCCCGCTCATTCTGCTGCTGATGGTCTTCGCCAACCCCATGATCGGCCTGCTTACGCCCGGCTGGGAAGCCGGACAGCAGTCGCTGGCGGCCAACCTGGCCCGGGTAATGCTGGTATCGCCGCTGTTCTTCACCCTGGGCTGCTTCACCACCAGCGTCCTTAATGCCCATCACCGGTTCCTCCTGCCGGCGCTCGGCCCGGTCATGTATAATCTGGGCATCATCGCCGGCGCTGTGTGGCTCGCCGACGCGATGCCCGGCCTCGGCCTGGCCCGCGGCTATGGCCTCGCCATCGGTGCAGCGCTCGGCGCGCTGGGCTTCCTGCTGGCGCTGAGGCTGGGTCACGACGGCGTCCGGCAGGTTGGGCGGCTGCTGTTGCCCCGCGCCCTCGGGCTGGGGGTAACCCAGGTGAATTTCCTGGTGGTGCTGTTCTTTGCCTCACTCGTGCCGGGCGGCTACGCGGCGTTGAACTACGCCTGGCTGCTGACGATGCTCCCGTTGGGGGTGTTCGCGATGGCCATCTCCACCGCCGTTTTTCCCACTATGGCCTCGCAGTCGGCCAATGAGCAGTCGGCGGCGATGCGCCGGACGCTGTCGCAGTCGCTGCGCGCGATCCTGTACCTGACCATCCCGGCGGGCGTCGGGCTGATCGTCCTGGGGCGACCGCTCATCCGCCTGCTTTTCGAGCGGGGACAGTTCGGCCCGGCGGCCACGGAAGCCACGTTCTTCGCCCTGCAGTTCTATGCCTGGGCCCTCTTCGCGCACGCGTCCACCGAGATTGTGGCGCGGGCCTTCTACGCCCTGCACGATACCACGACGCCGTTCCTGGTCGCCGCCGGCGCGATGCTCCTGAACCTGGCCCTTTGCGGTCTTCTGATCGGCCCGCTGGCCCACGGCGGGCTTGCCCTTGCTGTGTCGGTGGCTGGGGTGGTCGAAGCCGCGACGCTGATGACGATTATGGAGCGACGCATCGCGGGCCTTGTTGCCGACGTGGCGCCCCTGGCGCTGCAAGCGGGCGCCGCTGCGCTGGTGATGGGCGCCGGGCTGGCACTGGTGGGCAGGGCCGCGCCCGCCCCGAGTGGGTTCCTGGCTCTGACAGGATATGTGGCAGGCCTCGTCGCCGGAGGCGCTCTCATTTACTGGGCGACGACGCTGGCTCTGGGATGCGCCGAGGCGCGGCGGATGGTAGGAACGCTCGCCCGCGCGACCAGGCGAGTATAGGGGCAAAACACTTTCGCTCGGGGCGATCTCTCGCGGCTGCGTCAGAGAGGGGCCAGGTGACCTGGCCCCTACACGTTTACTGGGCTATCGCAGGCTCTCCAAGTCAACTGTGTCAGCCCGCTTGAAGCCCCCTTCCGGGTAGATGGGGTCCTTTTTCAGCATCTCTCGCATGCGCACGGCGACCGGCCGTGGGTCCCAGTGAAACACGGCGTGGGAGCGCGGCCCCGGCTGGCAGGTGATGAGCTCGAAGTCGCGGTTGCCCAGGCCGATCTTGGTGCCGTTGTTCAACTGGATCTCCTGGCTGGAGCCGGTGCGGGAAGCGGCGGCGGCGAATTTGGGGAGGCCCGCGCCCATCACACCATCCTCATATGCCCGCGAGCCGTCCACCCCGGCGGCAGCATCGGCCATGGCCACGCAAGCCGCATCGACGGCCACAATGTCCTTGCTGGCGAAGACGCCGATGTTGGGAATGATGGGCCGGTCAGAGAATGGTGCGCAATCACAAAGAGGGGTGATATCGATGGCCAGGTTGATGAAGCCGACATTCCCGCTGTCCTTGCCCCCGCCGACAATCTTCAGGGTGGCCAGCGCGGAGTCGGAAATCCCGACC
>JAMCTB010000141.1:8439-19571 GCA_023380955.1 Chloroflexota bacterium
GGGGCCGCCGCGCACCCGGCCCAGCACGTCATTGCACGGCCCGCCGCCGCCGGGACCGCACGCGCATCGGGAGCGGTCCCACTCGAAGGTGTCGCCTTTAATCTTGAAGAGGCCCCACGGGCAGGAATCGCGAAGCTCCTCCAGCCATTCCCGGCTCTGCGGCTGGCTGGCCAGGTGCTCGAAGAAGGGCGCGTGACGGAAGCCCATGTGGTGGCCGCCGAAGTGCAGGTTAAACTTGCCCCGCTTGGAGGCGCAGCCCACCCCGACGTTCTTGATGGAGCCGCCGAAGACGCCCGCGCCGTGGCCCTTGAAATGGGTGAGGACGAGCAGCTTATCGGCCACGGCGATGCCCTTGCCCACATACTGCTCTTTCAGGATCGTGCCTTCTGGTAAGTCCACCCGGATGTCGTCATCGCCAAGGAAGCCATCGCAGATGACGAGGGGACAGCCGAGGGTAGCCGAGGTGAAGCCGTTGCGCTCGGCCGTCTGCAGGCAGTCAATGGCGGTAGAGCGGGCCACGTTGTAGTGGTAGAAGACCGTCGTTGTCTCGGCCACGAAGGGCCTTCCGCCGAGCTCTTTCACCTTGTCAACCAGAGCCCGCGCATACACCGGCCGCAGGTAACCGGTGTTGTTATACTCGCCAAAGTGGACCTTGATCGCCACCAGGTCATGCGGCTTGATCATGTCCGGCAGTCCCGCCGCGTCGAATACGGTGAGCATCTTGTTGACCAGGCTGGTCTCGATCGATGCTGCTCGGTCGTCCATGTAAAACACCGGTTGTGACATCCTATACTCCCCCTACGGCCCATTGATTATGATGCAATCATAGTCGCTGGCCATAGAAGAACGGCACCGTTGTCAAGGCTTGTGCATCCTCACCGCCTGGCTATGCGGTGGACCTGACGAGGCCCGGCAACCCACAGGGCCGCTACGGCAACGCTGATCATAGCTACTACGAAGATGAAAGCAGGCACATATCCCCCGGTACGATCGTAGATGAGGCCACCCAGCCATGGACCGATCGATCCTCCCAGCCCAAAGCTCAACACCATCGCGCCATTGATGGAGCCGAAGTTCCGCCCACCGAAGAGGTCCGCCGTGGATGAAGTCAGCGCGGGGCCCGCCAGGCCATATCCAGCGCCCAGAATGATCGCATAGACGTACAATAGCCAGGCCGAGGGAAAGTATCGGGCGCCGATCAACGTCACGACGCCGGCCAGCGCCACCGAAGAACCGATGGTGAAGGCCCATTCTCTGCCGATGCGGTCCGAGATGTACCCTCCAAGCGAGCCGACCGTGCAAGTGATACCATAGATCATCGCCATCGACGCCCCCAGGGTGGCGCTGAAGCCGATGTCCACGGCAAATGCTACTTGATGGGCCACCAACAAGTTCTGCCCTAGCCCCCACAATGTCATATTCGCGACAAACAGCCCCCAGAACCGATGCGTCCGAAGCGCACTCCACAGCGTCCAATCGGTGGAAGCCCATCGCCCATCGATGGCACCGCTGATGGTCGTAACCGAAGCTCTCGACGACGCGGAACGCGGGTTTCGCGAAGGAGCAACCCCATCGGGATATTGACCAACGTCGGCTGGCTGGCGGCGTATGAAGACTGTCTCCAGCGGTAGCAGGGCGACTAGCACCAGGATGGCCAGCCAGATGTAGGCCGCCCTCCAACCCAGATTTACGATCAGCGTTTCGGATACCAGCAACAGCGCAAACGCGGCGCCTGATCCGGCGCTCAGGACGCTGAAGGCTACTGCCCTCTGTCTCATAAACCAGCGGGATAGCACCGTCGAATACGGTACGAAGGCGGTGAGACAGGCGCCCATCGTCAATAGGGCGAAGAAAAGACAGAATTGCCAGATGGCGTTGGCCTGGCTGGAGGCAGCTGTGCCGATGGCAATCAGCGTGCAACCCACTGGCATCACTCTGCGGGGGCCAAATCTATCGATGAGAGCACCCGAAATGGGCGCCGTCATGCCATACACGGCGATGCCGGTAGAGAAGATGAGGGCCGTGTCAGCCCGGCTCCAGCCAAAATCCTGCAGGATTGCTACATAGAATACCGAGAAGCTGCCGCGGATTCCGTAGGCGATGGTCGTGGCCAGGAAGCCCATTCCAAGGATTAACCAGCCATAGAAGAACGGCAGCCGGTCTGCTAGCAGAGCACGCGATGGTCCCAGTCTTTGCACTATCGTGTTGTCCTTTTGCCGGCATCTCCCCGGCGGAGGTCGCACTCGGGGCAGCCGCGAATGATTGCGGTGAAGACCAAGCCTACGGGAGCGTATGATACCACTATGTTGCGCTCGGCGCTACGGGAGCCTACTGGCGAAGGTGATATCCTACATTCACGGCGGACAACCTCTCCACGTCAGCTTCCAGTTATCACCCGTTGCATTTCTGGCTGCGCTAGACAAAACGTATCTACTTCGCCGCTTTTGTGGTCGCCAGTACCGCTTGGGCGACCGTCTGGCCGAGCAGGCGCGCCGCCGCCAGGTCCGTATTCCGGGGCCGTCCCTTTATTTCCAGCGTGTCTACGATCTCCATGCCGGCCGCCTTCGCCATATCGCCGATCAGTCTGACGGCGCCCCCGCCCCAGCCGTAGGAGCCGAAGGCGGCCGCGAGCTTGAGCCGCGGTCTAATGGCCCGGATCAAGGTCATAGCTTGGGCTACGGCTGGATGCGGTCCACCCAGCACCGTCGGCGATCCAATCACCAGGGCGCTTGCGTCCACCAAGTCGCGCGCCAGGTGAGAGACATCGGCCACCAACAGATTGTGGGGAACTGCCTCTACTCCCTCATCAGAGGCCGCCGCGGTTACCTGTTGGGCCAGGACGGCCGTGCTGTTCCACATCGAGATATAAGCGATGGCGACCTTCGGCAGCAACGGTCCCCGCACCCACTGGGCATAGGCGTCAAGGATGACTTCCGGATTACGGTACACGGGTCCGTGGCTGGGGGCGATGGTCCCTGGCTTGGGGTCCAGCGCCGCAATCTTGTCGAGGGCGCGCCCCGCTGGGCCGGCGAAGGGCATCATAATCTCGGCGTAGTAGCGCTTCGCCTCAGGCAATACGATTCCACCCACTTGATCGGCGTATAGCAGGTCAGAGGCGATGTGGCTGCCCAGGAAGTCGCAGGGGAAAAGCACCGCTTCCTCGGGGCAATAAGTGAACATGGTCTCCGGCCAGTGAAGGAATGGCGCTTCCACGAAGCGAAGCGTCTTGCCCCCGAGATCAACGGTGTCGCCGTCCTTCACCACTGTTGCCCGCTCTTCATCGATGTGATACATGGCTTGCGCGGTAGCCTGGCCTGACTTGGTGAGAAGCAACTTGGCCTTGGGCGCTGCGGCGAGTACATGGGGAATGACGCTGGCGTGGTCCGGCTCCGCGTGGTTCATTATCAAATAATCGAGGTCAGTGAGCGAAGTCAAGGCCGATACCTGGTCGAGCAGGGCGGCTTCCATACCCATTGTCACCGTATCGATGAGGGCGGTCTTCTCCGTACCTTGCGCTAGGTAGGCATTGTATGAGGTGCCGTAGGGCAAGCTCATCAGGGCGTCGAAGATGCGCCGGTCCCAGTCCTGGATGCCTAGCCTGGTTATGCCAGGAGCAATTTGCTTCTGCATTGTACCCTCCTGTGCGCTTTGCCAGACGAGCGTCTCCGACTCGTCTTGAGCGGCACGCTGACCCGGTCGAGGCCGACGTGCCGCTAGTCGCATTTTACTATGTCTCAGCCCGCAGTGTCTCTATTTGCAGCGGGCAACCTCTGTCTCGAGCTCGTGTACCAGCGCGTGGTACTTCTCGTGGGCGCCGGGGCGCTCTGCCTCCACCGCTTCGAAGCGCTTTATGAGCTCATGGTGCTCTGCGGGGCCAAGGATGCGATCGGCCATCGGATACAGGACAGTGTCCTCTTTCTGGATATGCTGAGTCAGCAGGTCGGCGTACCCCGTGGCATTTTCGATGATCGTCTGCTTGGCCGAGGCATCGCCGGCCTTGTAGCGGGAGACGGCCTCGGCCAGGCCGCGTACGAAGGCGCGCCCCTGTTCGTGCTCCAGCAGCATCACGCCGGTGGGCCCGCCCTGGCGTGGCAGGCCGCGCGCCTCCATCGCCATGAAGAGGACGCCTTCCTCTTTCGCGTGGTGGCAGGCGTCGGCGAAGTTGCGGATGAAGTCGACCGTCTCCTCAAGTAGCATCGGCGGCAGTTCCTTACCAGACTGAAGTATTCCGACCATCTCCCGCATGACCTCGATGGCCTTCTCTATGACCCGGTGCTCGTGCATCAGTATCTCGGTTGGCGTAGCTTCGTTCTGTGCCATTTGTCTTACCTCCCTACATATAATATTACCGTTGGCTCCACATTCAGTCTATGGCGCCAACGGCAACTGGTCTGTGACAAATGGCACAGAGGAGCAGGACCTAAACTGAAAACTCGATGCTAAAATCCAGGGCCTTCACAGAGTGGGTGAGGGCGCCGACGGAGATGATGTCGACGCCGGTCTCGGCGATGGCGCGTACGGTGTCCAGGCGTACACCGCCGGACGCCTCGACGAGCGCCCGCCCACCGACCAGCTCGACGGCGCGTCGCATCTCGTCAACGCTCATGTTGTCGAGCATAACGGTGTCGGCGCCGGCCTCGGCGGCCTGGGCGGCTTCCTCGGGCGCCTCGACCTCGATCTCGATGCTGACGGTGTGCGCCGATTTCTGCTGCGCCAGGGCTACGATATCGGCGAAGCTCATGCCGCGGGCTCGCAGGGCCGAGAGATGGTTGTCCTTGATGAGGATGGCGTCGGAAAGGTTCTGGCGGTGATTGTGTCCGCCGCCCACCCGTACGGCGTACTTCTCCAGCAGCCGCAGGCCGGGCGTCGTCTTGCGTGTCTCGACGATGCGGACTGGCAGGCCGTGCACCTCGTCGACATAGCGGCGGGTCTCGGTCGCGATGCCGGAAAGCCGCTGGAGGAAATTGAGGGCGGTACGCTCACCCATCAGCAGGCTGGCCGCCGAGCCGCGGATATTGGCCACGGTCTGTCCGGGGAAGACGGTCGCCCCGTCCGGTGCTAGCATCTGCGCATCGATATTTGGGTCAACGGCGTGGAGTACCATCAATAGCACTTCGATACCGCAGAGGACCCCCGGCTCTTTGGCGATAACCTGCCCGCGTGCCTTCCAGCCGGGCTCGATCAGCGCCTGGGTGGTGATGTCACCCCACCCCAGGTCCTCGGCCAGGGCCCCCTCGATAATGCGGCGCACTTCTGTCGTCGGCAAGTCCATCATGCAATCTCCAGCATACGGTCCAGGGCTCGCTTGGCCCTGACCGCTAGATCGGGCTCCACGGTGACGCGGTAGCGGTCCATCTCCAGCGCGCTGACAATGCTTTCCAGCGTGGTCTTCTTCATGTTCGGGCATAACAGGGCATTAGAGGCGGCATAGAAGGTCTTGCCGGGGTTCTGTTGACGCAGGCGGTGGATCAGGCCTTCCTCGGTGCCGATGATGAACTCCCGCGCTGTGCTATCCTTGACGAAGCGGGCCATCTGCGATGTGCTGAGGACGGCATCGGCGATGGCGGCGACTTCTGGGCGGCATTCAGGGTGCACAACGACCACGGCGTCAGGATGGGCCTGCTTCGCGGCCAGGATATGCTGTGGCTTGACGCGGAAATGGGTGATGCAGAAGCCCGGATAGACAATGACTTCCTTCTTGGTCTGTTTGGCGACCCACGCGCCCAGATTGCGGTCGGGGACGAAGATGACGCGCCGCGCGTCCAGCGCATCGACCACCTTCACGGCATTGGCAGAGGTGCAGCAAACGTCGCTCTCGGCCTTCACCGCGGCGGACGAGTTGACGTAGGCGACGACTGCCGCATCCGGATACTGAGATTTCCACTGGAGCAAGGTATCCACGTCGATCATCTCCGCCATCGGGCAGCCGGCGGTGGACTCGGCCAGGAGGACTTTGCGGGTGGGGTTGAGTATGGCAGCGCTCTCTGCCATGAAATGCACGCCGCAGAATACAATTACCGGATTGTCGAGCGTGGCTGTCTTGCGGGCCAACTCGAGCGAGTCGCCGACAAAGTCTGCGACTTCTTGCACCTCCGGCCACTGGTAATTGTGAGAGACGATGACGGCTTGGCGGGCCTCCTTGAGGTGCTGGATGCGCCGGCGCATCCCCTCGATGTCTCGCATTCGCCACTCCTTCGCTAAATAAGACTATGACCCTGCAGTGGGTAAACTTAGACAATCATATGACGATGCAGGATAAGTGTCAAGGATTGCGAAAAGCAGGCGGTTGCAGAGAGTGTGTCTGGGTTGGTACAGACTGTGTTTCTGCAACTGCAACTCGGCTCGACGATTGAATGGTCCGGCAGTTCGCACTATTGGCGGGAGATCAATTCTCCCCTCAGCAGAAACATCATCTGCAACCGCAACCAGCTCTTCGACTTGTTGACCGGGAAGTGGAATTGGTGTATGTTACCTGTACGACATTCGCCGCAGAGGGCAACCAGCAGCACAAAGACGCCAGGCTGCGGCCGGAAAGGACGGATTGCCACGCGAGCCGGATTAATTGGCTGTGGATCTATTGGTAGCTTCATCGCTCGGTCCGTGGTCGACGGGCAGGTTCCGGGTATGGAGCTCGTGGCCATCGCCGATGTGCAAGAAACCGAGGCGGCCCGGCAGTTAGCGGCCGCCTGCGGTTGTCCATTCACCACCGACATCGCTTCCCTGTCGTCTATTGGCCTGGACCTGGTCATCGAGGCTGCCGCGCAGCAGGCTGCCCGGCAGTGGGCGCCTTTCTTCCTCGAGGCAGGCATCAATATGATGGTGATGAGCGTAGGGGCGCTGGTCGATGCCGACTTCCTGGCCCATCTGCTGGACCTTGCTCGCCGCCACAACCTCCAACTGCACGTTCCGTCGGGCGCCATCGGCGGACTAGATATCATCAAGGCCGCTGAAGTGGGCGGGTTGGAGGAAGTCACGATCACTACCACCAAGCCGCCGCGGGCGCTGGCAGGCGCTCCGTACGTGATTGAGCACGGCGTCGATCTGTCCGCCCTGCACGAGCCCACCGTCATTTGGGAGGGTCCCGCTGCCGAGGCAGTGCGGGCCTTCCCGCAGAACGTAAATGTCGCCGCCTCACTCAGCCTCGCTGGGATCGGCCCTGTCCGGACGCGGGTTCGCGTTGTCGCCGACCCGGAGGCAACCAGGAACATCCATGAGGTGTACGCCCGGGGCGAGTTTGGGGAGCTCACGCTGCGACTGGTTAATTTGCCCAGCCCCACGAATCCCAAGACCAGCTACCTGGCCCCGCTGAGCGCCGTGGCGGCCCTGCGCCGCATCACCTCTCCCCTGAAGCTGGGAAGCTGATCGGGCGACCCCGGCAACAGGCTCCCTCCAGGATCGGGTCTCTTTCGCGCCGGAGGCAATTCGGTCGTGAGAACATACCCTCACGGCCAAACTACTTGAGCGAAAGATCGTGAGAGGCGCACTCCCCTCAAAATAACACGAAGCGGACTCTAAGAGAGCCTTGCTTGTTGTTAGACGCCTATTGCGAGTCCGTATTCCCCGACGAGTCCGTATTCCCAGGCGAGTCCGTATTCCCAGGCGAGTCCGTACTCCCCGACGAGTCTGCACTCCCCGACGAGTCCGTATTCCCAGGCGAGTCTGCGCTGTCCGACGAATCTGCTGGCGCATCGGCGGCAGGCGGGGCGGGCTGTTGGGCAAACGCAGCAGATACTTGCGCAAAAGCACTAGCCGGGTCATCGGCGTGGCTCGGGATGGCCTCAAAAGCCTGGCCGAAATCGTTTCGCGGGCCGCCGCCTCCTGGATCAACGTGGCAGGTGCCGCAGGCCTGGCCCGTCGCGCCAGCGTACGTCGGCAAAGCCGCGCCGGGGGTTGGCCAGAGAAGTACTGCCAGGGCAACCACGATGCAAATCCCAACCATCAACGACAATCGTGCCCAGTTTGCGGTGATCGAAACCATTTGTACCCTCTCCCATATAGTTACTGCTTGACCACAGTGAGACCGCAGCACAACGAAAGGCAGACTACCCTGGCATTTCACCCCATCAAGCTTCCGAGGAAGCTCAGCCGAACCGCGCGGACGCTGTCAATTCCCTTTGTAGTCCAAGTTGCCGAAAACGGGGGCAGTTGGACGAATCACCTTAATGCCCTTCAGTGAGACACCCCCAGCCTGCATGCCCGAGTGGCACGCATTGCATTGTGCAATGGCATTGTCGTAGGATTCACTAAACTTGGACTGGTCCTGTGCCTTTGCCGCAGCCGCCAGTGGCTCGATGCTGTTTTTTGTCCAGTTGTCCAAGGGTGAGGCAAGATTTGGGTTTACCATTTGGATGCGCTTGACCGTCCCGCTCACCTGATCATCGACCTCAAATTGGGCGAGGGTCCAGTTGTTGGACTGAGCGGCGTACCACATAATATTGAAATGTCGAGCCAGATCGTCCATCCTCGGCCCGGTGCCCGGCTGAAGCGACCATAAAGCCAGCTTTCTGTCTACCTCGTTAAGTTTCTTGTCCATCATGGCTTCCGCATCTTCCTTTGAGATCCCCGCGGGCGCTGATGCCGGTTCCTTAGAAGGCGCAGGTGCTGCACATCCTACCGCCAGAGCCAGGGGCATCAGCATTGCGACGAGAATGAGTAACGTCAGCTTTTTCATCTTGGATATCTCTCCTCGATTAGGGCTTTCCCAAAAATATTTCGGTCCACTGATGTGGCCGGCTTGTTCGGCTCAAAGGCCGGATCTGGTGTCTTGCGAACAGCTAGAGTACCGATGTGTTCAATACCTATCTTCCTACTTGAGCGTCGCGACGAAAGTCGTCAGGTCGGCCAGATCAGCATCGCTGACCTGCGCCGGCGGGAAGGGTGGCATGATGCCCTTGCCGGAGCGCACCGTCTTGGCAACCTCAGCCTCGCCAGCGCGGGCGGCGAAACCCACCAGGCTGGGGCCCACGCCAGCCTGACCGTTGGGATGACAAGCCGTACACCGGGCCTGGAAGATTGCCTTTCCCTTGGATGCATCACCTGCCGCCTTTGCTTCAGCAGCCTGTGGCGCAGGCCCAGCCGGGGCCCCGCCGGCGTTGGCCACGGCCGTAGGGACCGCCGACGCAGCAGCCTGAATGGGCGGCGGGGTAGGAAATGTCTTCTCCACTGTAGGTATCGGCATGGGCCTGACCGGCGCCTCGCAGGCGGCGAGAAGGCCGAGGAGTAGCACTACCAGAAGCCAGCCCTTCAAGCCGGCCCTCCTCTTGCCCCAGCCGACGTGAGCCCCCGCCGCAGGGCGCTGTTGACCAGTTTCCAGACTGGGCCGCGCAGCTTCCTTCCCATTCACGACAGCAGGTTCGATCACTTCTGAAGTGAGCGAACGAAGTTTACTAGTTTCCAAATCTCCTCCTCGTTAAGGTCGTGCTTGAAAGCCGGCATCCCATACCAGCCGTTGCCGACGACCCAAAAGATCTCACCATCGGCAACTTCCCGCATGTATGGCTGGGTCAGGTCGGCGGGCTTGTCGTTTAGGCCCTTGACCGCCGGGCCATCACCTTTGCCCAACTCGCCGTGGCATTGAGCACAGTGGCGCACGAAGAGCTGCTGGCCCGCGGCGATCGACTCAGACGTCAAGGGTATCGGGTTCTGCAGTGCGTCGGCCTCGACCGGACGGGTCTGCACGACGATCGTCCCCTTGGCGGTTTTTTGCAGCCAGCTTTCGAAGGGGAAAGCTCCCTCCTTGTAGGGAGTGAAATACACGTTTACGGTGCCGCGGGCAGGAATGCGCGTCCGATTCACGCCTAGCTCGGGGATCAGTATGTCGTACTCAACGTCTCGGCTCGTGACTTGCAGCTTCACTTTGCGCAAGGCCATTGCCACAATCGACGAAGGCGCAAACTGGCCGTTTGCGGCCGTCAACTGCACCACCTGCACAGGCTCAAAGCTGGCCTGGGCCTTGGGCTCCTGATTGCAGGCCACCGATACGATCGCCAGGAATGCAGCCATTGCCCAAAGCGTGCGCACCACCCCACCCCCTTTTACGAGACCAGGATTTCCAATTCCTCCACACGACGGCCCGCGGCCATCACCACCGAGTTATACAGACTGCGACCCAGCCGGCATCAGCCCGACATATGCGGCTAACGGCCCGCGAAGCCCTATCACGCACTGGCCTGAAGCTTGTAGCCCTGCTCCCTGGCCGTGATCAGTCTCTTCGGTTCATTAGGATTGGCCTCCAGCTTCAAGCGCAAGCGCCGCACATTTACCCACAGCCGGCAAGGATCTCCCTCCCCATCGGGCCATCCTTCCTCCAGAAGCATCTCTTCCATCACTACCCGATTCAAGTTACGGGTCAACGCTGCCAGCAAACGGCTCTCCACTGGAGTGAGGTGAACCTCGGTGCCTTTGACGATGGCCACGTGTCGAGCGAGGTCGATGCTAAGGCCCTCGTCAATCACCACCACCTGGCTCTCGGGCAAAAGGTGACGGGTCCGCTTCAACACCCGGTTGACGCGAGCCAAGAGCTGCGGTTGTCCATTCACCTTGACAATATAGTCTTCGGCGTAGAGATCAAGGCCGCTGGCCACCGATTCTTCCGTATCCACAGCGGTAAGAAGCACGATCGGCAGATCCAGGTATCGCTTGATCTCCTGACACAACTGAAAGCCATGCATATCGGGCAAGAGCAAGTCCACGACGGCCAGGTCAGGGAGTCTTTGCTTAATCTTCGCCAGGGCTTCGCGGGCCGTTGAGGCTGCTATTATGTCAAACCCATCAGCCTCCAAGTTGACCTGCAACGAACGCAAGATCGTCGGATCGTCATCTACTACCAGCAACAGGGGAAAACGTACAAGCATATCCTCTCCTGCCACCACTATTTGCACTTGGTACTCGTATACGGAATGTACATCGCTCACCTTACAGAATTACTTACAGTCGCCACCAAGATGAAGTAATTACTCAAGCAGGATCGGCTAGCTGAACTTGGTTCGAGCCGGCCGAGTCTTCGGGGACTCGCCTTTGAGGGAAACGAGGGGATCCTCGGATGCCAACGCCTGCCTCACCACGTTGAGCAGGTCGAGCACCGCGAAGGGCTTGCGCACATATGCCACACCGCCAGCTTGCCTGCCAGCATT
>JAMCTB010000142.1 GCA_023380955.1 Chloroflexota bacterium
ATCATCGAGGACGAGGGCTCCTATTTCGGTGAGGTGCCTGGCCTTCAGGGGGTGTGGGCGCGCCACCAAACCCTGGAGGGATGCCGCCAGGAGCTTCGAGAGGCGGTCAGCGATTGGCTGGCTCTCCGCTCGCGGCCGAAATCTACGGTAGGCTATTGTCCGCGAATGGCGGATTCTTTTCTACCGTGGAGATCGCGCCGGCACGTTCATCTCCACAAAGCAGCCGCGGTACGTACGCGAACAGGCGGCTTACCGAGCACTGGGGGGTCATGCATCTGGCGTTCCTGTAGAGGCCGTGGTGCTGACGCGGGAGGAGTTCGAGCGGAAGCTTCCCGTGATCGCCTCGCTGCCGGCTACTGTGGCCCGGGAAGGGCGCCCTAGGCCTCGGTCGGGCAGAGCACCGTGACCTCCTCAGCTGCCCGCAGGCGCTGCTCCCGGTCCCAGGTGATGAGTGGGTGCCCAAGCGACCTGGCCAGGGAGACGTAGACTGCGTCGGCCCCCCTCAGCGGCAGGCCGACGGCTAACCGAGTGGCCTCCTCCATGAGCCGGTCGTCCGAGTGGACGATGCGAAGCTGCGGGTAGTCGATGATCTCCCGAAGGGCGAGCATGGCAAGGCCCGCGTCCCCCGTCCGTCGCGAGAGGGCGCCACCGATCTCGGGCATGGCCAGAGACGGCAGCAGGACGACCCCTTCTCGACGGATGACCCCGTCCAGCCACGCCACGGTCTCCTCGTGATGCTCCTGCCCGGCGATGTAGTAACTCACCCAGACGCTGGCATCGATCACCACCGCCGTTCCTCCTGCATCACGGTCTCCACATCGACCGGACCCGTGACCCTGGCTGAGATGCGCTCGATCAGGCCGTGCATTCGCGCGAGCTTGGCCTCGATCTCCTCAGGTCCCGCGGATCTTAGGGGCGGGAGTAGTCGGGCCACCACCCGGCCATGGCTGGTGATTCGCACTTCGTCACCGGACTCGCTGATTTCCTTGAGTATCCGATTCATGTTGCGATGAAGTTCCCTGACGCCAACCGCTCTCATGGCACCCTCCTGTCAAACAATTGTTTGACAAGTATAACAGAGCGGTCCCTGTGCTACCATAACGCCGGCTGGACGACCCCGGCGAGAGGGTGCTGGTTGGAGGAGAGAGATGTCTGCGCTACCTGTGGATCTTGTGATCTTCGATCTGACGGGAACGACGGTGCTCGACGATGGGGCAATCCTGAGCGCCTACAAGAGTGCCCTCGACAAGCACGGTATCTCGTTCTCAGATGCCGAGCTGGCGGAGATGCGAGGCGCCAGCAAGAGCGCGGTCTTTCAGACACTGGCCGAGAGGCACCTCGGGGGAACCATGGAGAAAAGCGCGGTCTCCGTGGTGGCCGAGGCAGCCCACCGCACGTTCCAGGAGGTGTTGCGGGATGCATACACCCGCGGGCCGATGGCGGAGGTGCCAGGCGCCGAGGCGGCTATAAGATGGCTGCGAGGTCAGGGCGTCAAGACGGCCGCTACAACAGGTCTGGACCGAGAGTTGAGGGACAGGATACTGGCCCGGCTTGGCTGGTTGGACGGCCTGTTCGATGCCGTTGTCAGCCCAGACGAGGTTCCCCAGGGACGGCCGGCACCCTACATGATCTTCACTGCCATGATGAGGGCTGGCGTTACCGATGTGCGCCGGGTAGCCGTCGTGGGGGACACCCCCCTGGACCTGAAGGCCGGCGTCAACTCGGGTGCCGCCTGGGTCGTCGGCGTCCTCACAGGCGCCCACGGCCTGGACACGCTGGGGTCGACGCACCACACCCACCTCCTGGAGAGTGTCGCGAGCCTGCCTGACCTGCTGGCGAACGCCGTCTATCGCTGATCCAGCTGCGTACGAACGGCTTGCGCCAACTTTTCGAGGCTCACCGGCTTGTTGACGAAGGCCGTCGCGCCCAGCTTCCTGGCCTCGACGATCTGTTTGGATTCGGCGTATCCCGAGAGGAAGACAGCCGGCAGCCCGGGGCGAAGAGAGAGTGCCCGGCGGTACGTCTCGGTCCCGTCGATCCCGGGCGGCATCACGATGTCGAGAATGAGCAGATCCACCGGGTTTGTCGCCAGCGCTTCCAGTGCCTGTTCTCCGCTGGAGGCGGTCTGAACCGCGTATCCCAGGTGCTTCAGCAACTCCCCAGCTACCTTGAGCTGCGCGGGGTCGTCGTCAGCTACCAGGAGCCTCTCGGTTCCTCCCATGGGCTTCGTCTTCTGTTGCGGCCGAACCGAGTCCACGCTGCTGACCGGCAGGTAGACGGCGAACGTCGTGCCCTTTCCCACGTCCGTCTCCAGGTCCAGGTACCCATGATGGTCTTCCACGATGGCCTGAACGACGGACAGTCCCAGGCCGGAGCCTCGCTTGCGGTCCGTGCGCTTGGTGGTGAAGAAGGCATCGAAAATCCTGGTGCGTATCTCCGGGGGAATTCCGCATCCCGTGTCAGCCACCGAGAACCGCACATATTGTCCGGCTTCAACGCGGTTATAACCGCCGAAGGGGTGATTGACGTGAACGTTGTCGGTGGCTACCCTCAGGCATCCGGCATCGTGCATCGCCTCTCGGGCGTTGGCAATCAGGTTGGCCAGAACTCGGCTCAGCTGTGCCTCCGACCCGTCTACAGGCGGGAGGGCGAGGGCGGTCTCGACCTGCACCGACAGGGTGTCGGGTCTATCGACGATCTCCGTAACGACCTGCCGCACCAACCTGTTCATGTCCACGGGTGCCGATCCTATTAGACCTCGTCTTCCAAGGGCCAGGAGATCGTAGTTGATCTCCACCATCTGCCGCACCGCGGACAGCATGTCGTCGCAGTATTGCACCCCCGGGTGATCCGGCGATA
>JAMCTB010000143.1:0-17046 GCA_023380955.1 Chloroflexota bacterium
CTGGGGGGCGTAGCGTTCAGTCAGCAGCGTCATCCGAGCACGCTCCTCTCTCGACCAAGCGGCATCTGCGGGAGATCATCGGTGTTCAAGCATACAACCTTTTTGGTTTCGGCTTTGCCGAGTTAGGATGTGAAAAACACAGGGGAATTGCCGCGAGAACACGTAGTCGGTAACGTTGTTGACGACCGAGTTCATCTCCACGGCGTGCTCGACCTGGGCCTTCACCGCCTCCAGGAAACCCTCCATAGACCCGAAGCCTCGTGGATCACCGGTCCGAGGGCCGACTTGCACGCCATTCATGGGGTTCACCCCGTCAAACAGGGCTAACTCCACCGGCTTGGGGAGGCTGAACCAGCCGGCGTTGGTCCTGCCGTTCATGTCGGCGCCCGTCATGTTGGGGTCGGTCACATTCTCCTGGCACCCACAGTCACCGTAGTGCCGGGCGTGCTCCAGCAACACCCCACAGCAGCTAACCAACGCCGGGATCACGGTCTCGTCGTTGACCAGGATGGGTAGTCCACCGCCAAGACGGACAACCTCTAACGTCCGCCGCAGCAAGTCATCAGGGGTGTGTCGGTGCACCCGAACCGAGAGGTTCGGATCGTTCAGGTGCACGTGGGCGTGAGCCTCCAGCAGCATGAAGGAGAGTTCGTTGGTGCAGTCCCGCCCGTAGCCGTCGATGCCGCCAAGATTGATCTTGTCGTTGTTGCCTACTCCCATGAAGCCTTCGTTAAGGGAGAACTCGTTGGTCTCGCCCCACTTCAGGAAGAGGCACTCCAGCAACTCCTGGGCTTTGGCCTTTGTGGTGCTGCCTTCGGCCAGATCTGTTTGCAGGTAGGGGTACATGTACTGGTCGAACCGTCCAGCCGAGTGGGAGTCGCCCCCGTCGGCCAAGGCAGTGCCCATGCGCAGGAAGTGGAAGGACTACAGCGCTTCCCACCAGCTTTCGGCAGGGTAGGCGGGCACCTTTCGGCAGATGCGGGCCATCTCCCTCAGTTCCACCGTCCGCCGAGGGTTCGGCTCTTCCGACGCCAGAGAATCCGCCAACTCCGCGTTGCGCCGGGCGTAGGCGAGGAGCCCGTCCGCCACGATGAGCATCGCCTCGTACTGGTTGCGTCGGTCGTAGTCGCTCATCCCCGTCGGGCTACCGGCATCCAACCCCGCGATACAGCTCTTGATCTCCTCCATGATGGCCAGCAGCCCTCGTCTCAGGATCGAGGCGTAGTCCTGGATGGTGTGATAGAGGGCACCCCCGGGCCACATCTCGCAGCAGTCGCTGAACCGGAGGTACATCCAGGCTTCTGGGTATTGCCTCTGCATCTCGTTGATGATGTGGGCGGCCTTGGAGCGCGTGCCCCAGTAGGGCCAAATCTGCCTTTCGAACAGTTGGCGGTCTTCAGGCTCGATGACATACTTCTTCTCCGCACCCTCCAGGGGCGAGGGAGCCTCCGCACCCTGGATCAAGCTCTGGGGGGAGGGTCGCAGAAACTCGCCATAGAAGTCCACCCGGTGGGGACCGCTCGATGAGGTGCCCATCAGCAGCTGCCCCGGCAGCAGTGCAATGGAGATCTCGCGGAACACCCTGTCCATGGCTATGGCTCGGCGGAGGGCCGGGTGGAGCCCCTCGGTCTCCTGATACGACCTCGTCGAAATGAGAGCTTTGGCCACGGAGAGGCGGCGCTTCCCTCCTCGATAGCGCGCCAGAACCGCTTGCCGCAGGGTCTGGATGCGCTCCTCCTCGGGGCTTCCGGTAGCCAGCACCGTGCGGTCGAAAAGGTCTCCCTTCCATGGCGCCCTGGCCCGAACCCACCATGGGACAGACTTCTCGAGGCTGGAATTGGCAGTCATCTGGCCTCTCCACCACGCTACTTGTTGAGATACATCCCCTGGGGATCGACCCTTTCACGCAGGATCGACAGCTGCGTCTGCGTCGGCCAGGAGGTGGTAGGAACGTCGCCCTCGATCACCGGCTCGAAACCCATGTTGTCCAGCACCTGTTGGAGAGACACGTGGGGATGAAGTGACTCCAGCTTCATCCGCCTACTATTTGTGTCGAATCCCATGACGGCCAGGTCCGTGATGACTCTCACCGGTCCTTCCCCAGGGAGATTCGCCTTCTCCCTGGCTCCGGGCCCAGTGAGGAATCCCGGCGTCGTCAGATACTGGACCCTTCGGGGAAACTTCCGTTTCTCGTGGGGGACTATGATGACGACCCGCCTGGCCATGCTGGCTATGTCGTTGGCGCCGCCGCTGCCAGGCAACCTGACCTTGGGATGGAAGTAGTCGCCAATCACCGTGGAGTTGATGTTGCCGTATTCGTCCACCTCTGCCGCTCCCAGAAAGCCTAGGTCCACCTTCCCTCGTTGTAGAAGACTCAGCGCATAGTAGAGGTTGCTGGCCTTCGCCGCCCCCTTCAGCAGCTTGAAGTCACCAACCCCCACCGCCATCTCAGCCGGAGTCGCGTCGATGATACCGGACTCGAAAGTCAGGACCGCGTTGGGAGCATGGGTGTACTTGGCCAGGTAAGCCGCCACCATGGGAAGGCCGGTGCCGATGAGACACACCTCACCATCCCTTATCTCCTGGGCGGCAGCCACCGCCATGATCTCCTGCATGGTACATCCGTTTATCGAACCCATGTCTCTCACCTATCTCCATGCATAGCCAAGGTAGGGGTCGGCCCTGAGCTCAAACAGCCTGCGAAGCCCTATACGCTCCAGGTAGTCCCAGTGGTTTCGCGTGCCGTAGACGAACTCATCCAGATAACGGCCAAAGCCCTCCGCCGTCCGCGATAGCTCCCAGTAGCACCGAATATGCTCCGGATCGTAGTCGTAGTAACGGTACATTCCAGCCGGGTGAGCACCGTAGGGCGCCTCCACCACGGCATCCACCAGGAAGCCCGGAATGATGGTCAACTCCGGCTGTTTGCGGATGACTTCACTGTCGACGATTTCCTCCGCAGTCACGATGACCCGCTTGGCAGAGCGCACCTGTTCGTCGATGGTGGAGGTCATACCGAAGATCTGGCAGTTCCCCTGCTGGTCGCAACGGGACACGTGCACTATGGCCACATCAGGCTGCACCGCCTCTACCGCCACCACTTCCTCTCCATTGAAAGGAGAGTTCACCCTCGCCATCTTGTTCGAGTCGAAACTGCGAATCCGCTCGATGTCGGTCCCGGCCATGGAGCGCAGCGGCAGGAAGGGGACGCCTAGGGCACCGGCCAGGAAGCAAGAGGTGATCCCGAAGTGGCTGTAGTCCTCTACCTGCATCTCCCCGGACTCCACCGCTCGGGAGAAGTTCATACACCGCCCGTACCCTTCGAACATGTAGTTGGAGAGGCGGGCACGCCGGATAGCCCCCACCCCTGACAGCAGGTCGACGGCCCAGCACTCGCCCATGGAGGTGAGGTCGAAGCCCTTCTTGCCCTGCCGGATCATCTCTCGAACGAAGGCGAGGGGGGCCAGGGAGTGAGCAAAGCCGCCGAAGGTTAAGTTCTGGCCTTCCTGCATCGTGGAAACCGCCTGCTGCATCGTCGTCAGCTTGCTTGCCATCTCGATCGTCATCGGTCCACCCTTTACAAGTTACTGGGTCTCAGGCGCGGGTCGGAGGCAACACCCTATTGCGGGAAGAACAGCCGAGGCACGAAGGTTACCAACGGCGGGAACAGGGCCAGGAGCACTGCCACGCCCAGCAAGGTGAAGGCAAATGGCCAGACGGTGAAGATCACCTTGCTCAACGGGATCTTGCCGATGCTGCAGCCGACGAAGAGCAGCGAGCCGACTGGTGGGGTGACCGCCCCGATCAGGGTCGTCAGGCAGATGACCACCCCGAAGTGGATGGGATCGAACCCCAAGGCCGTGCCTATCTTCGCCAGCGGGGCCGAGAACATAACCAGTATCGGAGTCACGTCAACGAAGAAACCGAGGATGAACAGGAAGACCATGATCACGAACAGCTGGCCCATGCGGTCCGAGGTCAGGCTCTGCAGGAATCCGAGGGCAAGAGCCTGGAACTGGGCGCGGGTGAGGAGCGCCCCGAAAACGTTGGCAAAAGCCAGGATCAACATCACGATGGTGGTCGTGGCTGCCGAGCTGACGAAGACGGCACGAAGCCGTCGCAAGGTCAGAGTCCTGAAGACGAAGAAGCCCAGCACCATGGCATACACCACCGCTATCACCCCCGCTTCGGTGGGAGTGGTTATGCCGCCTACTATGCCTCCGACGATGATCAGCGGCGCCAGCAGCGCCCAGAAGGAGTGGAGAAAAGCGCGCCCCAGCCGACCCAGGGAGAAGCTCCCGCCAGCCTTGAAGCCTCGGCGGCTGGCGTAGAAGAGGGAAAGCCCCATGAGACTCAAGCCCATGATGACGCCGGGGACAAAGCCTCCCAGGAACATCTGCCCCACGGATACCTGAGCCAGCGAGCCGTACAGAATGAAGATGATGCTGGGGGGGGATGATGGGGCCGATAGTAGCCGCCGAGGCCGTGAGAGAAACGGCGAAGTCGGCGTCGTACCCGTTCTTCTTCATGCTTGGGATCAGCAAGGATCCGATGGCGGCGCAGTCGGCCACGGAGGAGCCGGACACGCCAGCGAACACCATGCTAGAAACCACCGTGACGTGGGCCAGCCCGCCTTTGATGTGGCCTACCAGGGCCTCGGCCAACCCGACGATCCGCTCGGTAAGCCCACCTTCGTTCATGAGATCCCCGGCTAAGATGAAGAAGGGGATCGCCATGAAGGGGAAGGAGTCAATCCCCGCGAACACCTTGGAGATGAGAAAGGTGGGAGGAAGCTGCTCGCTAAAAAGGGTCACTATCAGCGACGAGATCCCGATGCTGAAGGCTATGGGCGTCGCGATCAGCAGACAGGCAAAGAACAGACCAAAGAGCCAGAGAATGATCGTCATTGGATCGCCCCCGCTTCGATGTCGGCGGGCTGTAGCGGCCTGCCCCGCGCCACCAGGTAGATCGCCCTGGCCTCCTCGATCAGCATCAGCACCGCACCAACAGGGATAGCCGCGTAGATGTATCCCATGGGGATCTCCAGCGCCGAGGAAAGCTGCTGCATGTTCAGTACGGTCATCTCGACCCCATACCTCAGCAGCACCAGCAGCAGGAAGACAATGAGCGCGTGGCTGAACAGCTGTACCGTCAGCCTCAAGGCCTTCGGTAACCACGCAATGAAGATATCGACACCCAGGTGCACCCCTCGGCGAATGGCAAGTCCCGATACCAGGTAGATCATCCACTGGGCCGTGTAGCGGGTGACTTCCTCTCCCCAAAAGACGGGAGGCAAGCCCGGGATGTAGCGACCGAGGTATCGGGCGACGACCCCGATAAAGGAGGCTGCGACCATCACCGCTAGGGCCAGGAAGACCAGGTTCTGGATTATCGAGTCATAGATCGCCATGACTCGACGGCCAGAACCCCCAGTGGGCAAGGTAGACATAGCTGCGGACATCTCTTTCCCCTCCAGGACGGTAGCTGCTGTATGAAAGGACCTTGGAGTGTGTGCCGGGTGGGACCCGGCACACACTCCGGGGGAGCTACTTGATCGTCTGGATGCGGGAAAGAAGCTGGGCCGCCTCCTCCCCCTTGTCCTTGGCGAAGCTCGCGTTGGGGTCCTTCACCGCCTGCTGGAAGGGAGTGAGATCGGTGATCTCGATGATCTGCGCCCCACCGGCCTTCATCTTGTCGTAGTTCTGCTGGTTGATACCGGTGATCAGCTGATACTGATAATCGCCCGATTCCTTGCCCGCATCGTTGATGGCCTTCTGAACGTCCTGAGGCAGCCCCTGGTAGAACTTATCGTTGGCGACGAGGTAGAGCACCTGGTAAATGTGCTTTGTAAGGGTCAGGTTCTTGGCAACCTCGTAGTACTTGCCGTTGAACAGGGTGCTGGGCGAGCCCTCGATCGCCTCTGCCACCTTGGTCTGCAGTGCGTTGTAGGCCTCGGGCAGGGCAATGGGAGTAGGTATGGAACCGAGAGCCTTCGCCATGGAGACGTACGCCGGCGATTCGGGAACGCGGAACTTCAGCCCCTTGAAGTCGTCGATAGTGCGGAGCGGCTTCACCGACAGGGTGCTTCGAGGGCCATCATAGTAGTAACCCACCGGCCGGATGCCCTTGTCGGTGAGGAGCTTCGTCAAGTCGGGGGTCAACTGCTGGGCGACCCGCCGCAGATGATCGAAATCGTTGTAGAGATAGGGAAGCTCGAGCACCTGGATGCCCGGCGCGTAGGTACCGATGCCCGCGAGGCCGCTGTACATCATCTCTACAGTGCCAGACTTGAGCCCTTCCGCGGTCTCCCGCTCGCTGCCCAACTGAGCATCATGGAAGACCTGGACCTTGACCTGCCCGTTGGTCTTTTGCTGCACCAGCTCAGCGAACTTGTCGGCGGCCTTCGAAACGAAATGGTCGGCCGGATACATGCTGGCGAGGCGGATGGTGTACTTTGCCGCGGCGTTGCCGGTTGCCGGCGCGGCTGCCTGCGCCACCGTCGGCTGGGCCGGAGCTGCCGCTTGCGCTGCCGTGGGCTGAGCAGCGGGCTTGCTGGCCTGGGGAGCCGAGGTGGGGGCCGGTGCTGCCCCTCCCCCGCAAGCCACCAGGACGAGCGCGATAACCACTAGAAGGGATCCGGTAATGAGTCTCACTGACCTGGACATGGTCTCCTCCACTTCCCCGATTCCCGAGTCCCACGACTCGGCTATGCGCAGCGACCCTGATGCATGCACGAACCAGTGGGCCGCCACCCTGATTTCGTTGGCTTACCGCTGGGTGAGGTTCGCAATTGACTTTTCGGTCTCACGGTCGAAGAGGTGGATCTTCTCTTTCGGGAAGGCCAGCTTCACCACATCGCCCACCCTCACCCGGGTCGAGCCATCCATCTTGGCGACGAAGCTCTTCCCTCTTACTACCAGGTACACGACCTGCTCCGGCCCCATCATCTCCACCACTTCCACCGTGGCCGCGATCTCCCCCGTCGCCTCCGTCTCCTCCTGGCTCATCTCCCCCAGATGCTCCGGCCTGATCCCCAGGATCACCTTCCTCCCCTGATAGAGTCCAAGAGGCTTCCACCCCAAGAGCACCTCGATCCCCAGGATGCCCGCCGCCTCCTTCACCCGCCTGTCGATCTCCGCCCTCTGGAACTTCCGCATCTTGAGGCCGAATACCAGGTTGTCGTAGACGTTCATGTGGGGATAGAGCGCATAGGACTGAAACGCCATCGCGATGCCCCGGTCCTTGGGAGACACATCGTTCACCAGACGGTCGCCTATGACGATCTTGCCCTCAGTGACCTCTTCCAGGCCGGCGACCATCCCAGGAGCCTCACAACACTCCAATGATCGCCATTCTCTGCATGAAGCGTTGAGCGTAGAAATAGACCGCGATCATGGGAAGCGTGCCAACCATGGCGGCCGCCATCATGGCGCTCACGTACACCACATAATCGTTCTGGAAGCTGACCACGTACACCGAGAAGGTCATCGCCGTGTTGCGTGCAAGGGTGGCCGCAAACATGTAGTCCACGTAGGCCAGCAGGAAGTTCAGCAACGCCGTCGCCGCGATGCCCTGGGCCACGATGGGTAGCGAGATCAGCACGAAGGTTTGGAAGGGATTGGCCCCCTCCAGCTGCGCGGACTCGTCAATGGTGGGAGGGATGTTGTCGAAGAAGGCTTTGATGGTCCAGATAGTGAAGGGAAGGCCGAAGGGCAGCAGCGCCATGATCAGCCCTTCTCTGTGGTCCAGCAAGCCGGTTCGTGCGAAGAACAGATAGTAGGGAATCACGAAGGCCATGGGGGGTAGCATGCGCAGAATGAAGAAGCTGAGATACATCCCCCGAGCGATTGAGAACTGCCGAAGTCGAGATAGACCGTATCCTGCCGGAACCCCGAAGATCAGGGACAGCAGTGTCACACCACCTGACACGACGATGCTGTTGATCAGGAAGGGCCAGATGGCCTGGACTCCCCCGAACACCTCCTTGAAGTTGTCCAGAGTCAAGAATTGAGGGATTGTGAAGCCGTAGACGATGGTCCCCGCCTGGACGAAAGAGGACGCCAGGAGGAAGTAATAGGGGGTGAAAACCCACAACAGCATGATCAGGATGCCTAGCGCCATGAAGACCCGGGCTCGTTTGCTGCGGAGACTACTCGACATAGCCCTTCCTCCACGCGAACAGGATCACCGCCGTAGACAGGATGGTACCGATCAGCAGCATCAAGAGGGCTAGGCTGGAGCCATAGCCGTAGTTCAGGAACTTGGTGGCGCTCTCGTAGATGTAGGTGCTCAAGACGTGAGTCGATCCGGCCGGCCCACCTTGCGTCATGGTCCAAGGGAAGGGGAAGGTCAGGAAGGAGTCCACCGCCTTGAAGCTGAGGGCAACGAAGATGACGGGCCGCATCATGGGGAGAATTATGTACCAGACCGACTGCAGGAAATTGGCACCGTCCAACTCTGCTGCCTCCAGAGGATCGGGATCCATGGCCTCCAGCCCCCCCAACAGCAGCAGGAAAACCCAGGGCGACCAGGCCCAGATCACGGTGATGATGATCCCCAAGAAGGCCGTATTGGGCTGAGCCAGCATCACGAAGCTCTCCGGAAGCCCAAAGGCCCGGTTGAACTCCAGAAAGGGAGGGCCGTACATGACGCTGCGCCACAGCATGGCCGCCGCCGACGGGACCAGCAAGATCGGCAGTATGAAGACACCCCGCAGCAACTTAGCCGCCGTCAGCGGCAGGCGGAACAGCAACAGCGCCTGCGTGAAGCCCAGAATGAAATCCACTGAAACGACGACCACCACGTAGAGGATAGTTCGGAAGAACGAAGCCAGGAACTCGGGGTCCGTCAGGGCCTTTTGATAGTTGGCCAGACCGACGAACCGGTCGGTAATCAGCAGCAGGTTGAAGTCGCGCAAGCTCAACCAAAAGGCATAGACGAGCGGCACGGCAACAAACAGGGCAACACAGAGAAGGGCCGGCAGTGTGAACAGCCAGTAGACTCTCCAGCGCGCATCCAGCGGACTGGCACCGCGCGCTTTAGCGCCCTTTTGGGCGGCTCCAGCAGCTTCCGCCACAGTCATGGGCACCCTCCCAGATGGTCGTTACCGGGCAACGGAGTGAACTGCCGCAGCCCACTTGATCTACTTCCCTGTGGCCATCTGTGGGGCGGGATACCCCCCACAGATGGCCACGACGCATTGATCGGCGGTAAACAAGCCAGACCGCAGCCGGTGGTTGCGGGACGCCTTACTTAACCAATCCGGCCTGCACCATCAGGTTCTCGATGTCGTTGCCGCATTGCTCGGTATACTGATCTGGAGTGATCTTGCTCAGGGTAATCTGCTCCGTGTACTTGCGGACTACCGTCCGTGCTTGAGGGACGGCTGCATTGAGCCGGTAGAAAGTGGCTTCTTTGACGGCATCCGCAACGCCCTGAGGCACGATCGAACTGGATGCCGCCCAGTCGAGGAGCGGCATAGAGGTCGGCACGAAGACGCCGGTGCCCTTCTGCAGCGCCAGCTTCAAGCTGTCCGGGTGCATCAGCCAGCGCAGCAGTTCCCAGGAAGCTTCCTTGTTCTTGCTGCTCTGGGTAATGCCTCGGGACCAGTAGAAGGGCATGGTTCCGCTGCCGGGGGTGAGAGCCGGGATTTTGAAGCTGCCGCTGTTGCCGATGACCTGCTGGACGTTCGGCTTCCTGTAATCGTTCCAGCCCAGGTAGATGACATCCATCACCATCGCCGCCTTGCCTGATTGATAGAAGGCGGTGGTCTCGGTGGAGGTCATACCGGTCACTTCCGGCGGCGCAACCTTGTGGGTGTAGATGAAATCCTGCATGTACTTGGCGGCTTCTGAGACTTTCGGCTTGTTCTCAGGATGCTTCGGGCCCCAGAGGGAGTGGTTCTGCTCGTCCACGTAGGTGACGCCGTTCAGGAAGGTGAAGGCCTCCATGACATTCTGGGCGGTTTCGCCCTGGCCGGGGAACACCAGGCCCCAGAGGTTGGGCCGGGTGAAGTGCTTCGCAAGGTCGATGAACTCCTTCATCGACTTAGGCGGCAACGGCAGATCGTAGCCGAACTTCTGCTTGAAGTCGGCCTGCTCTTTCGGGTCCTTCAGGAGGCTCTCCCTGTAGGCAACGCCATTGCACCCTGAGTAGAAGGGGTGGTACTTCATCTTCCCATCAAAGGTAACCGCCTGGACCGACCAAGGAACCTGGTCTTTCTTCCATTTCTCCAGATCGATACCCTCGCTCTGGAAGAAGGGCTCCAGCGGGGCCATGTACTGCTGGGCGGGACCAAAGGTGTCGTCGGGAAACTCGATCTGGTCGTAGGTTCCGGTTCCCAGCTGGAGGTCCTGCATGATCTTCTGGCGCAGGTCTGAGGTAGGGACCTGGGTCAGATTGACCTTGATACCGGTGAGGTTCTGCCAGTCCGGGAGCAGGCTCCACAGCGGCCCAAACTGGCCATGGCTGGCAGACACCAGCACATTGATGGTGGTACCTGAGGGGTAGGTCTTGAGCGGCTTGTACGCACCAAAGGCGGCGGGAACCGCCGGAGCTGCCGCTCCCGATGCCGCGGTAGCGGCTGGCGCCGCGGGGGCCGCTGGAGCGGCAGCGCCTGTGGTCGGTGCGGGTGCCGGTGCAGACGGGGTGCTCCCGCAGGCCGCTAGGAGGCCTGCGCCAGCGACGCCCGCCGCTCCCAGCAGAAAACGTCTACGACTTACAGTAACGCGATGCAGAGAGCCCTTTCCTTCTTCAGTATCTCGCTTGTCCACCTGTGTCCTCCCTCCACTGCTTTCACTCGGCGTGTCCGCAGATCTGCAAACCCAACTATAGCCACGGAATAGGACCGCCGGGATCGGAGGATGGCTCGTGCCGCCAGGGCAGCGCTGGCCTCTCGGCACTCTCTCAAGCTCCTACTCCCCTAATCCCTGCCTGAACCGCTATGAACCTCGGAGTGAGCAAGGCGCTTGATCAAGTCGCGTTGTGTCGTCTGTTTCCGGCTTCACCTCCTCCGCTTGCCTGGGAGCGTTCTGGATTCCTCGAGCCATCCCGCCCTCAGGGATGTGGAACGGCAGATTACTGGATTCTGGCTTGCAGCCACAAACCTTTGGGATCTATCTCCCGTATCAGACGGAGCTCCTCCACAGTAGGCGACGGGGTGGCTGGCACCTCCCCTGTATGATCAAGAGCGAATCCCGTCCGATCTAGCACCTCTTCCAGGGTCACACCTGGGTGAATGGAGGCCAGGTACATCCGTTTCGAGTCGGGCGCAAAGCGGAGCACCGCCAACTCCGTCACCACCATGGCGGGTCCTCCGCCCAACAAACCGTGCCGACGGCGGTAATCCGGCCCATCGCCGTAACCCACAGCCGAAATGAAATCGACCTTCGGCACGAAGGTGCGCCGTTCGTGGGGCATGATGATGATGGTACGCCCGGCATAGGCCGCGTGGTCGGTCTGCGCGATAGGGCCGGTCAGGCGGATCTTCGGCTTGTCGTGATCGCCCACCACCACGGAATTAAGATTGCCGTGGGAATCTATCTGCACCCCGGAGATGAAGCTCACCGTCATCTTGCCGCGGCGGAACACATCCAGACAGAAATCCACGGGAACGTGGGCCGCGGCCGACCACTTCAGGAGAAAGGGATCAGCAAAAGATTCCGGAGTCTTGGATAGATTCGGCTCAAATAACACCCCGTATTGGGAGATGATGTCTATACCCCGCGACCGTCGAGCCAACTCCATGGCGACCGATGGGATGCCGACAGCGTTGATGAAAGCGCGGCCCCCGGTGCCCAAACCGATGAAGCCGTGGTCCCCGTCCCGCAGTTCGCGTGAGACCGCGGTTACCATTACCTCCAATTCGGTGGCTTCAGTCGATCTCTCGCTCATGCCCTTCATGCTACGCTCCTCCGGGTGGTCAGCTTCATCAGTCGCTCTGAGCCGAGTTTCTGAAGGTAGGCCTCGTGGGATGCCAGACTGAAGACCCACTCGTCCAGCCAGGACTGGAAACGCTCCTCGCTGGAAGAGGCTTCGTAGTACTCTCCCGTGTGCTCCAGATCGTAGGTGTAGCGGCTGTCGCAGCAGCAGGGATGGGCACCGTAGGGGGCTTCCACCACGGCGGTGACGAAGTCTCTCGGCAGGATGGTCTGCAGAGGATCGGATCGCACGGCGTCAGGGCTGACTATCTGCTCCACGCTGACTATGACCACATCGGCGCTGCGGGCAATCAGGGGGTCCAGGGAATTGTCGTTCCAGTGCTGGGGGTCGAGCTGAATGTTGCCGTAGGGATCCGCCGTGTGAGCGTGCATGATCGTCACATCCGGCCGGGCGGCCCGCACCGCGGCGTAAGGCTCACCCGTGAAAGGGTCCTGGAATTGAACCAGGTTGGGGTTGTATTCCATCAGGCTAGAGCCAAGGGGAGTGCGGCTGGGGAAGAAGCCGATACCGATGGATCCGGCGCGGAACATGTCGATGCCCGTGGTCTCGGAGTGCTCGTAGATCCGGAGCTTGCCGGCCTCGGCCCATCGCCGATAGTTCCGGGCCAGCCCGAAGCCCGAGATACCCACGTAGGAGGTCTCGATGGTATTGGCGCACCCAGCACCGACCAACAGGTCCATGTCGATGCCGCTGTTCCACCCGAGGAGATGGAGATCACGGCGGCCCGCTCGGGCGACGGCCCGGACCAGGGCCATGGGATGGCGCCGAAGCGTGTGGCCCGCGACGGCCAGCTTCGCGCCATTGGGGATGAGGGCAACGGCTTCCTCTAGGCTCACTACCTTGTTCTTCATAACCACCCTCTCTAGCTCTATTTCCAGGTCGTAGGGTGGGCTCCATGCCCGGAATGCTGGCCCAGTGCACCGCTACGGTCGGCCTAGGTACACTCCGTCCGGATCTATCACCCCTCGAATGAGCCTCACCTCCTCGTCGGTGGGCGGGCTGGTGACAGGCGTGCAGGGTGGCACCTCCAACTCGAATCCGGTGTTGGCCTGCACCATCTCGGCCGTGACCTGGGGATGCAGAGAGTTCACCCGCAGGGCCTTGGTAGCGGGATCGAACCCCAGTACCGCCAGGTCGGTGATGACCCGGGAAGGACCTCCCCCGGCCAACCCCGCGCACTCCCGAGCACCGGGGCCATCCAGATACCCCGGGGTCGTCAGGTACTGCACCCGCTCCACCAGCTTCCGCCGCTCGTGGGGAACTAGCACCACGAAGCGCCGTGCAAGGCTGGCTATGTCGTTGGCTCCACCGCTGCCGGGTAGCCGCACCCTTGGGCTGCGGTAGTCGCCGATGACCGTGGTGTTGATGTTTCCAAATCGGTCTATCTCCGCAGCACCCAGAAAACCCAGGTCCACGTATCCCCGCTGCAGGAGACTGAGGGCGTAGTAGAGCCCGGTGGCCTTGGCTGCGCCGTCGAGGAGTCGGAAATCGCCGACCCCGGTGGCCAACTCCCGTGGCTGAGCATCTATGGTGCCGGACTCGAAGATCAGCACCACGTTGGGGGCGTGGGTCAGCTTGGCGAGATAAGCAGCGATCATGGGCAAACCTGTGCCGATGAAGCAAACCATCCCATCCTGGAACTCCCTCGCCGCGGCTACGACCATCAACTCCTGGCGAGTGTAGTCGGAAGCGATGCTCTCCCGAAGACTGGTTGGGCTGTCCATCACGGTCGGGCTCCTCCTTCACCGCGATGCCGAGGGATGTAGCCAAGCTTCGGGTCGACCCGGAGATCTAGAAGACGCGCGATGCCTATCTTGTCCAGGTACGCCCAGTGGTCCCGAGGCCCGAAGACCCACTCCTCCAGGTAGCCGTCGAAGCTCTCCTGGCCGCGAGTGGCCGCGTAGTAGCGGGCCATGTGAGCCTGGTCGTGCTCGTAGTAGCCGTATGTTCCGGTGGGATGGGCCCCGAAGGGAAGCTCCACCACGGCGTCCACCATGAAGGAGGGCAGCAGAGTAGCGCCGGGGTTGCTGCGAAGCTCTTCCGCATCGACGATCTCTTCTACACTAACGATCACTCGTTGAGCGGCCCGGGCCTGCTCCTCCATGACCGCGGTCGTGCCGAAGACCTGGATGTTGCCCATCCGATCGGCGCGCTGAGCGTGTAGGATCGCCGCATCCGGGCTCACCGCCGACATCACCGTGACTGGTGGCCCGCCAAAGGGATCGGCCACCTTCGCCCACTTCGCCTCGGGCTGCTCGAAGCCTGGAACGTTGAAGATGTCCGAGCCCATCATGGAACGCACCGGCAGGAAGGGCAGGCCCAGTCCGGCTGCCGCTAGACGGCTGGAGGTCCCCAGATGGCTGTGGTCCTCCACCAGGATGGTCCCGCCTTCAACCCCTCGACAGAAATTGCGGCAGCGCCCCAGCCCCTCGAACATGAAATTGGAGAAACGCACCCGACGGAGCGCCCCACCCCCGGCCAGCAAATCAGCCGCCCAGCACTCGGCGACCCCGATGAGATCCAGATCCCGCTTTCCAGCCCTAAGGATCTCGCGGATCAAGCCCATCGGGGCCAGGGAGTGGGCAAAACCGCCGAAGGTCAGGTTCCAACCGTTCTGGATCCCTGATATGGCGTCCTTAAGGCTAACAACTCGATCGGCAGTACGCGCCGGCACTCCAGTGTCCCTTCCGGCTCCAGCGTGAGAACTCCGTTGGTGGATCGCCAGAGCCTGATAGGCTGGTCAACCGCGGATCAGAAGTCTCTCCAGTCGAGCACCATCCCCAGGATCTCGTCGGGGTGATCCAGGATCAGTTGGAAGGCTTCGCCCGCCTTGCGGGCGGAGAGTCGATGGGTGATCAGTGGGCGGAGTTGCAGTCTGCCCTGTCTCAACTGCTCAACCACCTCCCCGTAGCCCTCCAGGTCGAAGCCTCCAGGAAATTGCACCGTCGCCCTCTTAAGGTGAATCTGGTGAAAGTCCAGCATCAAGGGGTCGGCAAAGTAGGCCTGCAGGCAGAGCCGTCCCTGGCGCCGCAACAGATCGAACCACCCCATCACCAGCCTGGCGCTGCCCGCGGTATCTATCACTACGTCAGCCCCGCCGTCCACGCCATCCCATCGCATCCACTCGTACTCAGAGACGCAGCGCCCACCGGGGCCGTAGCCGATGGGATTGCCGAGGCTTGCCCGTTCGGCGCGGACGACCTCCGCGAGCGACTCCCTCTGGGGATCCACCACCCGGTCGGCGCTCCATCTGGCGGAGATCTCCCTCCTCATCGGCAACAGGTCGGTGGCAATAACCCTTGCGCCCTTCAGCCGGCACAGCTGGGCTGCAACCTGACCGATGACCCCCTGGCCGACCACCACCGCCAGTTCACCCTCTTTGACGCCGGCCATCTGCACACCCAGCAAGGCGACGGCAGCCACACCCCCCAGAGCAGCTTCCTCAAGACCTGGATCGGCCAAGTCACCGAGAGACCAGGCATCCGAATAGTGCACGACACCGTGGGACGTGTAGCCGCCCCCCACGGCGGAGAGGCCATCCGCCGGATCGAAGCGCGACCCCGAGAGGCCGACGAATACCCGATCCCCAACCGACAATCCGGTTACCTCTGGCACCTCAGGGCCCAAGGCTTCGATCACGCCGATCCGTTGATAGCCATACACATAGGGCCAGCGCTCTCTAGAGCCCCGGTACCGTCCCTCCATGATCCAGCGATCGGTGCCAACGCTGATCCCGGTGAGTTCGGTTCTCACGAGGAGTTCCTGGGGGCCCAGTTCCGGCAGAGTGATCTCCCGGATCTCCACCCGCCGCTCTCCGGCGAAGACAACAGCCGCGGCCTTCTGCCTGACGCCCATTATTTGCTCCCCTTCTCGCCGCCGTTGAGATCAATGCTGATCTTGATGGCGACCTTGTCGTCCAGCAGCTGGAAGGCCCGGGATACCTCGGCCAGTGGTACCACATGGCTTCGGAACCTCTTCAAGTCTAAGGCGCCGGACTCGACCAGCCGAACGGCCTCCTCATGGGCGGCCGGCTCGTCTGGGGAGTGAAAGTGCAGCGACCACTCTCGGGGGGCTGGGCCGCCCCAACTCCAATCGATGGTCGCCTGCTGCCGAACCGCTATCCCGTAGACACCAACCTTGCCCCCGGTAGCCAGGAGCGCCGGCGCCGCCTCGACGTATTCGGCTGAGCCAGCCGCCTCGATGACGTGGGTCGCACCCTTGGGGATCAACTGCTTGATGGTCGCCACCAACTCCGACTCCGAGCTGTTCACCGTGGCATCGGCGCCAATCTCTGCGGCAAAGGACAGGGGAGCCGTCCGTCGCCCCACCGCCACCACCCGCTCGGCACCGATGACGCGGGCGACACGAACGAAGGAGAGCCCGACAGAGCCAAGACCCAGCACGACGACCCGGGAGTCGGGCCCCACGCCGAAGCGACGCGACCAGCTCAGGGTTTCCTTGAAGGTGATCATCATGCCGGAGTCCAGGGGGTCTATGGTAGGGGGAAGGATCTGATTAACCCGCCACCAAAAAGGGGCGACCTCTCCGGGGTGGTCTTCTTCGTAGGCACGGGCGTCGGCGGCCAGAGCGTACTCGGCCATCCCGCCAAGCAGGGAGCCGTACTCGCCCAGTTTGGTGCCGGGGTAGACGGCGGTGGTTCTGAGCACCACGTCGCCGGGGCGTAGGTAGCGAACCCGAGAACCGAGGCTCACTACGCGGCCAGCGGCCTCGTGCCCGAGGATTCCGGGGTAATCCCTTCGGTAGAAGGTCCCACGCAGAATGTGCCGATCGGTCCCGCACACGCCGCAAGCCAGGCTCTTCACGAGGACCTGGTAGTCCCCGGGGAGCGGCTCCGGCACCTCTTCCACGCACAAGTCGTTGGGAGCCCTAACCACAGCGGCCTTCATCTGTCGTCCCTCAGTCTGCAGTTGTGTCCCCGGTAGGAACGGAACCCCTATGCCGACGGGTTCGGGGCGCGATCTGTCTATCCGCTCGCGCCCCCGGCCACTCGAAGCCTCTGTCTGCCCTCCGCGGAAACGGCTACTGGCCGACGATGGCACTGGCCCAGCCGCCCGCGGTCATGACCCCCTTCTGGTTTTCACACCA
>JAMCTB010000143.1:17056-23858 GCA_023380955.1 Chloroflexota bacterium
GTCGGTCACTACTGCCTTGAAGGTAAGGGTATCGCCCGCGAAGACCGGGCTCAGAAAGACCGTGGAAAGCCATCCGGTGGTATACCAGGAGGGGCCGAAGAAGCTGCCCATCATCTCGGAGAGCCAGCAGGCCTCCATCATCCCCTGGGTTACGCATTCCCCGAAGCCGGCGCCTTGGGCTATGCGGATGTCAGTATGGATGTTATGCCAGTGCCAGTCGGCTCCCGAGAACACCGACATCTGGTCCTGGTGGACCTGCTTCACCATCGGCGGGAGGGGGGTGCCCTGCACCACGTCTCGGCTCGCCATGGCCACCGGCTTGCGGTCCGCGGGCCATACACCCTGGACCTGTCTGGCGGGGGGCTCGGCGCTACGCGCACCCACCTTGATGCCCTCCGGGATCCGCATCACCTCGGTGCTGCGCTGGCGGACCAGCACCCTTCCATGCTCGTCCCGCGCTTCGGCTTCCAGGACGACGTAGCCCTTGCCCCGCTTGACGTACTTGTTCACGTACTTCCCGCTGAGGGTGAGGCGGGAGCCGCAGGGAACAGGGCGATGGCACCAGATCTCCTCCTTCTGATGGAGGCCGACCACCAAGTTGGGGTCGTACTTGGAGAGAAACACCACCAGGAGATGCTTGGCTACCAGGGCCGGAGGTGCGACCCGACAACCGAATGGGGTCGCTCCCCCGAAGTACCATGGGTTGTAGTCGTCCATGGCAAAGGCGAAGCTCTTGATGGCATGATCATCGACCAGCAGCTCGATCGGGCCGAACTCCTCGCCAACCTCCACGGCCTCGTAGACAGGGGTCTTGAGCGACATCTGTTTTCTGCTTCCCCCTTGACTTCTGGATGCCATCCGAATAAAATCGATTTCGGAAATCGTTTCGCCGCGCATAATAACAACCGGAAGGTAGCATGTCAAGAGTCCCGATCTCAGAGAGTCCACCTATCCGATACTATGAGGGTGATGAGTTCGGTGCGTAGTAGTCATCGGCGCGTTACCATCCAAGATGTTGCCCGTGCGTGTGAAGTCGCACCCTCCACCGTGTCCAATGCCCTCTCCGGCAAAGCCCACGTCAGCGAGGAAACCCGCAGCCGCATCGCCGAGGTCGCGCAGCAGATGGGCTACCGACCCTCGGCGGTGGCCCGCAGCCTCCGCATGCAACGGTCCTGGTCCATCGGGCTGCTGATCGGCGACATCACCAACCCCTTCTTCCCTGAACTGGTACGGGGGGTGGAGGATGTAGCGGCTGCCGAGCAATGCGACCTGATCCTCTGCAACACCGACTATAGCCCCGAAAAGGAGGCCTCCTACATCCAACTGCTTCTGGACAAGCAGGTGGACGGGCTGATTCTCGCCTCTCAGCAGTCCGACAGCGAGGCAGTGGTGCAGCTGCAGCAGCAGGGCGTGCCCTTTGTGCTGGTCAACCGGCGGCACCACCTGGTGCAGGCCAACTATGTGGGGCTCGACAACAGAGGGGGAATCGCCAGCACCATCAACCATCTTGTGGGGCTCGGGCACCGACGCATCGCCCTGCTTCGTGGGCCTGCGGACTCGAAGTCCACGGCGGCGGAGGAGCGCTATCACGGCTACCTGGCAGCCCTGAAAACCCATGGACTGGCGCTAGACCCTGATATAGTGATCGAGAGCGACTACACCATGGCCGCTGGCTATCAGGCGGCCCAGAGGCTAGTCGCCCTGCCCGATCCCCCAACGTCGGCCATCTGCACCAGCGATGTCATGGCTTTGGGAGCCATCGACGGGTTCCTGGAGCGGGGCTGGCGAGTTCCGGAAGACGTCTCGGTGATCGGCTGGGACGACATCTTCGTGTCCTCTCTGCGCTTCATAGGACTGACCTCAGTGAGACAGGACAAACGGGAGATGGGGTCCACGGCTGCCAGGCTGCTGCTCAAACAGGTCCGAGCCAAGCGCCAGCGGCGAGCACAGGAGGTAATCCTCGTGCCCGAATTGATGGTGCGCAGAACCACCGCGCCGGCCAGGCAAAGCGGGCCGAGGCCATCGAAGTCGGAAGAGCTGACTGGAACGACGGTGCCGCTTCCTTCTCCTCAACTGTAAGGTAATCGAGCCTCGCCACTCTGTGGGGCGACTGGGAGGTACTAGCGTGAGCGGCCCCTTGGACGGCATCAAGGTGCTGGATCTTTCGCGTTTCATAGCTGGCCCCCACTGCGGGATGCTCCTCGGCGACCTCGGGTCGGAGGTGGTTAAGGTGGAACGGCCCAACGGCGGGGAGGAAGGCAGGCTCCCACCCCCGACCATCAACGGAGAGAGCATCTACGTGATGGTCTACAACCGCAACAAGCGGGGGATCACCCTCAACTTCCGCGATTCCCGAGCTCAAGCACTGCTGCGTGAGCTTGCCAGACACGCCGACGTGCTGATCGAGAACTTCCGGCCAGGCACTATGGAACAGATGGGGTGCAGCTGGGAGGTTCTGCACGAGACCAACCCTAGACTTATCATGGCCCGCATCTCCGGTTTCGGCCAGGATGGACCCTATGCTCAGCAGCCTTGCTTCGACGTGGTCGGACAGGCGATGAGTGGATTGATGGAGATGACCGGCCAGCCAGGCGGACCTCCTACCATGGCGGGCAGCTTCATCGTCGACTACTGTAGCGCCCTCTACGCCACCATCGGAGTGATGGGCGCTCTGCAGCATCGTGAAAGGACCGGCCGCGGGCAGGTAGTCGACGTGGCCCTCCTGGACAGCGCCGTGTCTCTGCTGATGACCGCCATACCGGAGTATCTGCTGCTGGGTCAGTTGGCCACCAGGACGGGGAACCGGGATCGCTACGTAGCGCCTGCGAATACCTATCGCGCCAGCGACGGGACGTGGGTCGTGGTGGTGGGGGGAAGTGTCGCCCATTTCCCCCGCTTGGTGCGCGGGTTGGAGATGGAGGAACTGCTGCAGGATCCCCGGTTCTTCACCCTCGAAGCGCGGCTCGGGCATGTGGAGGAGATCGAGAGTGTGGTGGCCGGCTGGGTGGGGCGCAGAACGGCCGACGAAGTCGTGGCGGCCATGGAGGAGGCAGGCATTCCCTGCACCAAAGTGGCTACCATCGCCGACGTCGTGGCAAACCCCCAGCTAAAGCACCGACGGCAAATCGTAGAGACCGAACACCCCACGGCAGGGAGGGTCCCGATGCAGGGCATAACCATACAGTACTCGGAGACCAAAGCCGAGATACGACGGCCAGCACCCACACTGGGACAGCATAACGAGGAAGTGCTGTCCCAGTGGCTGGGCTACAGTTCGGAGAAGGTAGCCCAGTTGAGGGCCGAGGGAGTGATCTGATGGCGCAGCAACTTCGCATGCCCAGGCTGTCTCTAGCGATGACCGAGGGGCGAATCGTTGAGTGGCTGAAGAAGGAAGGTGATCCAGTCGAGAAGGGAGAGGCTGTCGCCAACATCGAGAGCGACAAGTCCGTCGTTGCGCTGGAAGCCCCAGCCTCTGGAGTCCTCAGGAAGGTGCTGGTGCCGGCAGGGGCTGATGCTGTGGTGGACACTCCCCTGGCAATCCTGGCGGCCCGGGACGAGGACATCCAGGGGCTGCTCTCAGAATCGGCAGGGAAAAGGGAGGCTGAACACGCGAGGGAGTCCGCTCCTGGAATGGCTGCCGGCCCTGCATCCCTCGCGCCAGGCAGGCGCCCGATGGTTTCCCCTGTTGCCAGGCGGCTGGCTCAGCAGTTGGGCGTGGATCTATCCGGGGTGGCTGGAACCGGTCCTGGCGGCCTGGTGACCGAGAAGGACGTACGTACCTTCGCGGAAAGCAGCGCGGCGACCCCACCAGAGGTCGAGACCGACGACGACACGACGGTGATCCCACTCACAGGGGTGCGCCGCCGGATTGCTGAGCGGCTCTCCCTGAGCCGGCTCTCGGCTGCCGACGTGACGACCGTGGCAGATGTGGATATGACGGAGGTGGCCAGGGTCCGCAAGGAGAAAGGGGCCTCCTACACTGCCTACGTGGTTTGGGCGGTCGGCCAGGCTCTGCGGGACTACCCCACGATGAACAGCTGGTTTGTCGACGACCGCATCCACCAGAAGAAACGAATTCACATAGGAGTAGCCGCGGCCCTGGATCAGGGGCAGGGCTTGGTGGTACCAGTGGTTCGTTCGGCGGACGGCAAGGGCGTGGAGGATGTCTCTCGGGAGATAGACGACCTGGCGGCCAAGGCCAGGGGCGGGCAGCTAGCACCGGAGGAGATGACAGGAAGCACCTTCACGGTAACCAACTCCGGCGGCTTCGGCTCCCTTTTCTTCACCCCCATCATCAACCAGCCGGAGATCGCCATTCTCGGTATGGGAAAGGTGGCTGACACCCCGGTGGTTCGGGATGGAGAGATCGTCGTTCGCAAGGTGATGTATCTCGCTCTATCCTACGACCATCGAGTAGTAGACGGCTCTACCGCGGTGCAGTTTCTCCAGGCCGTCCGACGGCGGCTGGAGCAGCCTGAATAGAGGAGGCTAGGGTATGGTCTACGGCGAACGGCTTGCAGATCAGGATCTCATCCAGATGTATCGATGGATGGTGCTCACCCGGGTCTTCGAGGATCGGGTGTGCGGCGGCTGGGGCAAAGGCGGAATCGTGGAGCTTCCCCATGGAAGCCAGGGGCAGGAAGCCATCGCCGTCGGTTCCTGCTACGGCCTTCGGCCGGGGGACCAGGTGCTGCCCTCCCTCCGGGGCCGCGGCATCTTCCTGATACGGGGAGTTTCCGTGCGAGTTCAGATGGCGGGTGTCTATGGCAAGGCCACGGGCCCTACCAGGAGCAAGGCGACCGCCCACCACATGGGCGATCCCAAGAACGGCATACTGCTGGGAAGCGGCATCATCGGCGCTTCTATCACGGTGGCGGTGGGAGCCGCCCTTGGGCTGAAGCTGCAGAAGAGTGACAACATCGTGGTGGACTACTTTGGGGACGGTGGCGCCCAGCGGGGCGACGCTCACGAGGGACTCAACTTCGCCGGGGCTTTGAAGCTGCCTATCGTCTTCATCCTGGAAAACAACGGCTATGCGGAGTACACCCCCCTCTCCAAGCACTTCGGTGGCAGCGAGTTCGCGTCTCGCGCCCAGGGTTACGGCTTCCCAGGCTATCGCGTCGACGGCAACGACGTCTTCGCCGTCTACGAGGCGGTGCAGGAGGCAGCAGCCAGGGCGAGGGCTGGCGAGGGGCCGACCCTACTGGAATGCGTGACCTATCGATATCGGAACCACTGCGAGATCGAGCCGCCCGACAGCTATCGGGACCCGGCGGAGATCGAGGAGTGGAGGACCAAGGATCCCATCGGTCGGTTGCAGGCGAAAATGGTGAAGCGAGGGATCCTCGACCAGCCGTTGATCCAGAAGATGCAGGACGAAGCCGTCGCGGAAGTGGAGGACGCGGTCAAGTTCGCCGAAGAGAGTCCCTTCCCGGAGGTCGAAGAGATCTACACCGACGTGTACGCCCCCGAAAGCCCGGAGCTAGTGGTCGGGAGAAGATCATGAGGGAGATTACTTATCGCGAGGCGATCCGAGAGGCCCTGCGCGAAGAGATGCAGCGCGACGAGCGCGTCTTCGTCATGGGCGAGGATGTGGCCGACTACGGCGGGGCCTTCAAGGTGACGGAAGGGCTGCTGGCCGAGTTCGGCCCTGACCGTATCTTCGACACCCCCCTCAGCGAGTCGGCCATCGTGGGGGCCGCCGTAGGGGCATCGCTGATGGGGATGCGACCGGTGGCGGAGTTGATGTTTGCCGACTTTGCCACCATAGGCATGGACGGCATAGTCAACCACGCGGCCAAGATCAGCTACATGTACGGGGGTGAACTGTCGGCACCCATGGTGCTGCGCATGGCCACCGGGGCAGGGATCCGTTTCGGCGCCCAACACAGCCAGAGCATCGAGGCATGGTTGGCCAATGTGCCGGGCCTGACCATCGTCATGCCCGCGACCCCCTACGATGCCAAGGGGCTGCTGAAGGCAGCGATACGAACCCCGAACCCGGTGATCTTCCTGGAGCACAAGGGGATGCTCAACAACAAGGGGCCGGTGCCGGAGGAGGAGTACATCGTTCCCATCGGCAAGGCCGACGTCAGGCGACCCGGAGAGGATCTGACCATCGTGGCGTCGGGTCTGATGGTGGATCGGTCCCTGGCGGCGGCGAAGCTGCTGGAGAAAGAAGGGCTGAGCGCTGAGGTGATAGATCTGCGATCGATCCAACCGCTGGACGAGGACACCATCCTGGAAGCGGTACAGAAGACCAGCCGGCTGGTGATCGTGCACGAGGCGCCGGTACGCGGCGGGTTCGGAGCCGAGGTCGCGGCCGTGGTGGCCGGCAAGGCGTTCGGATACCTGGATGCGCCGATCCAGCGGGTGGGGGCCCCCTGGGCGCCTGTGCCCTTCAGCCCTCCTCTGGAGGACGCTTACATTCCGAAAGAGAGTGATATCCTGCGCGCCGCCCGCACGGTGGTGGGTGCCGCCTGATCGTAGTAGGGCGGGGGCGCAGGCGCCAGCCGGTGCCCGGCGCCTCACCTTGTTGGGCGCCAGAGTAACCGACTCACGCACGCTCGTGATGCCTTCGTGATTGCGCAGCTGAAAGCAGGGAGGAGATCGTGAAGAAGCTGATCAACGATCCGTACGCCTTCGTGGACGAGATGCTGGATGGGATAGTGCGCGCCCATCCTGCCGAGCTCAAGCTGGTCGGTCCCGACAGGCGAGCCGTCGTGAGGGCCGACGCCCCGATCCAGGGCAAGGTCGCCATCTGCACCGGAGGAGGCTCGGGCCACCTGCCCGTCTTCATGGG
>JAMCTB010000144.1 GCA_023380955.1 Chloroflexota bacterium
CACACTCAGTGCCGTCAGCAGGAGGAGGCAGAGAAACTCGGCGCGACTCTCGATCTCCAGATCAAGCAGGAGTATCAGGCCTTCCACCTCGATCCCCACGCCCCGGCGGTCCTCCTGGCCGCCAGCACTTTCAGACGTCTGAACCTGCCGGTGGAGTTGACCGCCACTGGGGGAGGCAGCGATGCCAACGAGCTGAACCAGAAGGGGCTGGAAACGGTAGTGCTCGGCACAGGAATGGTAGCACCCCACACCGTAGAGGAGCGGATCTCGGTGGCGGCCGACTCCATGAGGGCCCAATTGGTCGTGGAACTGATCACAGCGACCTGAAGCTTGCCCTCAACGGGAATCCCCTCTTTTCCAAGGCGCGAACAAGAGAAATGGAGAGCAAGAAACGGATGAACGAAAACCAACGGTTCATGGCTATCCTGCACGGGCAGGTACCCGATCGGATCCCCTGGGTCGCCAGGATGGCGCTCTGGTACACCTATCACAAGAGCAAGGGCACCCTTCCAGAGAAGTACCGCGACTGGGAGCTGTGGGACATCCAGCGCGACCTGGGCGTGGGGATCATGGGGCGCACCCGTCTGTACGGCAAGAACATGAAGGGGGTCGAGGCCCGCACCCACCAGAAGGGCAACGAGCTGCTGACCGAGTACGTCACCCCCGTGGGGACGGTCACGACCCTCCACAAGGTGAGGCCCGATCTGGCGGTATCGGTGTACACTGGAGAGGTGCGGAGCCTCGAGGTGGGGATCCACCGGGCCGACTACGCTTACCAGTCGGAGCACATGATCAAGGGCGTAGAGGATTACCCCATCGTCGAGTACATCATCGAGAACACCGAGGTGGTTCCGGCCTACGAGGACTACCTCGGGACAGCGCAGATGGTGGGAGGCGACGGCGTAGCGCTGGCCATGGTGGACAGGGTGCCGATCCAGGATGTCCTCATCCACTTCATCGGCTTCGAGCGGGCCTTCTACGAGCTGTACGACCACGTCAGCCAGGTGGAGCATCTGCTCCAGCTGCTCACCGATTTCCACAAGGAGAAGCTGTGGCCCATCTGCCTCGACGCCCCGACCGAACTGATCGAGACGGGGGCCAACCTCTCCGGGATCATGACCACCCCTGCCCTCTTCGAGAGCTACTTCGCCCCCTACACTCGGGAGTACGCCCAGCGACTCCACGCCAAAGGGAAGCTGCTGGGAACCCACCTGGACGGCGACCCCGCGCCCCTTCTCAAGGAGGTCCCCCGGTCGGGTCTGGACATGGTGGAAGCCTTCACCCCGGCCCCCATGACCAACTGCACCGTCGGGGATGCTCGAAAGGCCTACGACGGCAAGGTGATGATCTGGGGAGGCATTCCTTCGACCATCCTCTGCCCCGACTCCATGGACGACGAACAGTTCGATGCCCAGATGAGACGCCTCTTGAAGGAGGTCACGCCGGGCGACGGCTTTATCCTGGGGGTCGGAGACAATATAATGCCGGAGGCCAGCCTCGAGCGCGTCATTCTGGTTCGAGAGATGGTGGAGAAGTACGGCCGCTTCCCGATCCAGGTAGCTTAACCGGGTCGGCGTGCCGTCCCTTACTAAATGCTGAGGAGGATACCTGTGGCAGATTACGAGGCACTGAAGGAAGCTGTTATCGAGGGCAACGCAGGCCGGGCGAAGGAGCTAACCCAACTGGCCCTCGACGAGGGGAAGGGTCCCCAGGAGATCCTGGACGGCGCCCTGATCCCCGCCATGGACGTGGTGGGGGATAAGTTCACCAGGCAGGAGTTCTACATCCCCGAGATGCTGATCGCCGCCCGAGCCATGCAGGCGGGTTTAGGGCTGCTGAAGCCTCTGTTGGCCCAGGGGCAGTCCAAGTCCAAGGGCAAGGTGGTCATCGGCACCGTCAAGGGGGACCTCCACGACATCGGCAAGAACCTGGTGGGGATGATGCTCCAGGGGGGCGGCTTCGAGATTGTGGACCTGGGGGCCGACGTGAAGCCGGCCAGGTTCGTCGAGGCCGTGCAGGCCGAGAAGCCGGACTTCCTGATGATGAGCGCGCTCCTGACCACGACCATGCTCTCGATGAGGGAGACCATCGAGGCGCTGAAGGCGGCGGGGCTGCGAGGCGGGGTGAGGATCGGGGTAGGCGGGGCTCCGGTGACCCAGCGGTTTGCGGATGAGGTCGGGGCCGACTTCTACGCCCCCGATGCCACCGGCGCCGTCAATAGGGCCAAGGAGCTGGTCGCCTGACTCGACGGGGCCACCTCCCTCTCCCTCTGGGAGAGGCGGCAACGAACAACCTCCTCAAACGTGGTACCATTGGATCGCCAACACGCAACAGCTCAGCTCTCGGCCCAAAACGGAGCGGCTGGTCTCGGGGTCGAGGGCTTCCAGCCGGACACATGGGGAGGAAACATGAGCGAGCAGCGCTTCGACTTAGCGGTCCTTGGAGGCGGTCCAGGGGGCTACCCCGCGGCAATCCGTGGGGCACAGTTGGGACTGAAGGTGGCGGTCGTCGAGAAATCCAAGGTCGGCGGCACCTGCCTCAACTGGGGTTGCATCCCAACCAAGGTGATATTGGAATCCGCCGAGCTGCTAAGCCTCGTCAAGGGGGGCAAGGAGCACGGCGTCACAGCGACGGACGTGACCCTGGATTACGCCCAGCTCTCCAAGCGTCGGGAGCGGGTGGTCTCCCAACTGGTCGGCGGGGTGGAGTGGCTGTTCAAGAAGAACGGCGTGACCCTGATCCGGGGCGAGGGCAAGTTCGCCTCGCCTACCTCGATCGACGTTAAGCTGGCCGATGGCGGGACCACCCGCGTCACGGCCACCGACGCCATCGTCGCCACCGGCTCCGTCCCCAAGAGCCTCCCGGGACTGAAGATCGACGGCGACCGGGTGATCAGCAGCGACCACGCCGTGACCATGTCGGAGCTTCCCAAGTCGGTCATCATCCTGGGCGCCGGCGCCATCGGCGTGGAGTTCGCCTCCGCGTGGAAGGAGCTGGGAGCCGAGATCTCCCTGGTGGAGCTGCTGCCCAGGATCGTGCCCCTCGAGGACCCGGAGGTCGGAGACGAGCTGGCCAAGCTGTTCACCCGGCGCGGAATCCGGGTCATGGCCGGCACCAAGGTGATCCTGGACAGCGTCCGCACCTTCCCCGACCACGTGGAGCTGGAGGTGGAGAAGGAGGGCGCCCGAGAGCGGCTCTCGGCGGAGAGGCTGCTGGTCGCCACCGGCCGCGCCCCGGTCAGCGACGGGCTTGGGCTCGAAGGGCTGGGGGTCAAGATAGAGCGAGGCTTCATCCAGGTGGACGGCCAGATGAAGACGGGAGTGTCCCACCTCTACGCCATCGGCGACGTCGTGGGGGGGCTGATGCTGGCCCACAAGGCGACCCACGAGGGCTTCATCGCGGTGGAGGCCATCCTGGGGAGGAACCCCCACCCCCTGGATCCAAACCGAATCCCCCGCTGCACCTACTGCCGGCCGCAGGTAGCGTCCCTGGGACTGAGCGAGGCCGAGGCGCAGCAGCAGGGCCGCAAGGTCAAGGTGGGGCGATTCCCGATGTCCGCCAACTCCATGGCCACCATCCTGGGCGAGCGGGACGGGTTCGGCAAGATCGTCTCCGACGAGGAGAGCATGGAGATCCTGGGCGTTCACCTGATGGGTCCCAGGGTTACCGAGCTGATCCAGGGTCCGGCCCTGGCCAAATTGCTGGAGGCCACCCCCGAGGAGCTCGCCCTGAACGTGCACCCTCACCCCACCGTCAGCGAGGTGCTGGGGGAGATGGCGGACGACGTGGTGTTCGGCCAGTCCCTCCACTTCTGGCGCCAGCGGTGAGGAGCACAGACAGTTTGGAGCTGCGCATGCCCCCGCCGGGAGCGCGGGTGTCTCGCCCGCCCGGCGGGCGATGGCCTCAACAGCGTAGGGCGGGGCCCTGTGCCCCGCCGCCCTCGGGCGATGGTAGGCCGGCGGCAGGGCAGAGCGCCCTGCCCTACGCCATTTCCGAATCAATGCGGTGGTCTGCCGCCACACTCCAAAGGGCCGGCTTTGCCGGCAGCACCCAGGATCCTTCTGTTGTGCCTATTGCCTCGTGCCCCGGTCGGACAGGGACTGCGCCCTCCCTCCCCGCCGTACTTTGACGATCTCGGCCACGATGCTGAGAGCGATCTCCGCCGGGGTTCTGGCTCCCAGGTCGAGGCCGATGGGCGCGTGCAGCCGCCGCAGCCCCTCGACCGGCGCTCCCTCCCGCTGGAGCAGATCGAAGACCCCCTTCACCCGGCGGCGGCTTCCGATCATCCCCAGGTAGGCGGACTCGCGCCCCACCAGCTGCCGAAGGCACTCGACGTCGTGGCGGTGGCCTCGGGTCACCAGCACCACGTAGCTATCCCGATCCACGCCCAACCGCCGGATGCCGTCGCCGAAGTCGGCTGCCAGCACGGTGTCCGCCTCCGGGAAGCGCTCCCGATTGGCGAAGGCGGCACGATCGTCCAGCACCGCCACCTGGAAGCCCAACAGCCTGCCCATGGCCACCAGCGGAAGGGCTATGTGGCCCGCCCCCAGCACCATCAGCCGAGGGGGCGGCTTCACCGGCTCGAGCCACAGCCTCACCGTCGCCAACTCGTCGTGGGGTCCCTGCGTGGCGGCTTCGTAGGTGGCGAACCGGCCTCCCTCCAGCTCCAGCGCCGCGGCCGCCTCTCGCAGCAGCCATCCCTCCGGAAGGACCGGGCCAAGCCCTGACAACAGCACGGCCTCGGTCGACACCACAGCGCGTCGCGCCGAGGGGCAGGAGGACCCGGATCCCGCTGCCACCGTTGCCAGCACCACCGACTGGCGCCGCCCCTGGCTCTCGGCCAGCAGCCGCGCTACCCGCGCGTCCGGACTCTCGACCTCGCCAAGCCACGGCTCGACCCACAGCTCCATGGTGCCGCCACAGGCCCCCGCCGCCTCCAGGTGGACCTCCTCTGTGAGGTCCACGGAGATCCCCTGGGACGCTCCCGTGTCCAGCACCTGGAGCGCGGTGCGCCACACCTGCGCCTCTCCACATCCGCCGCCCACGGTCCCAACCGTCGCCCCCGACCTCCGCACAATCATCTTGGCCCCTACCTCTCGGGGGGTGGAGCCCCGGGTGGCGACGACGGTGGCAACGGCAACGCTTTCTCCGGCCTGGAGAAGATCGTGCAGTTGGTGGTAGAAGCGGTCCATGGCAGCTCCTTACGAGGGATGAAGCCCGCCGCTACAGGGTGGATTCATCCATCGAGAGCTTCAAGAAGTGGACCATCCTCCGCCAAGGGTATATCCTGGCACTGGCTCTGCCCAATGCGCGACAGCCTGAAGAGGAGGTGAGCCATGGCCCAGGGTTGGGATCGAAAGAGGGTTATCGAGCAGCTGAAGGGGGAAACGCTATCGGGCCTGGAGTCTGGATACATCGAGCCGCTGCTGGCAGAGCTGCGATCGGTCGCCCGACGCTTCGATCTGCTGGCCGAGGGCTCCCGACAGAGCAGTAATCCCGAGTTGAGAGGAATGGTGCAGGCCCTCGACCTGGCAGCCGGGATGGTGGACGACCTGCTGGACGAAGCCCTCGAGACCAGCCTGCGGCGGGCCGTCGAGGAGAACAGTTGGGCAAACCCACTGGACAGCTGAAAGACCCTATCACCGCATCCACGAGTCGTTGGGGCCAGGAACAGCCCCGACTCTCACCGTAAAGGCCTAGAAGGGCACCGCCTCGACGCGGACCACTTCCGGAACCTCACGCTTTATGGCTCGCTCGACCCCCATCTGCAGCGTCATCATCGACATGGGGCAGCCGGAGCAGGCGCCCGTCAGGCGCACCTTCACCACGCCACCTTCGACGCCCACCAACTCGATATCGCCGCCATCCATCTGCAGGCCGGGCCGAATGGCCTCCAGCACCTTAGTAACCTTCTCGTTCACCAATTTGCACCCCTTTCGCCAACTCTCTGAAAGGCACTACTAATGCTAACAGCAGGAGCCCACTAAGTCAAACGATCACCGGGCTAACAGAACGAGCAATGAAGAGGGGTTACGGGGTTATTCGGTAGCTACACTTGCCTTCGCCATGGTGATGAGAGCCTTCTCGCTCCACCGCAGCTCCCAACAGCCGCTGCAGGTACTCCAGCTCCACCTGGCAAACCTCGGGGCTCAGGTCAGCTATCCGGCTCGCCGGGCAGTGATGCTGGAGCAGGCGATAGCCGCCATCGCACTTCTCCCACTCCGCCATGGCGCCCTCCTCGGAGCGGATCCGCACCACTTCCGCGATGCGGGCCTCCAGCCCCTTGCCGTTCAGCCGATCGGCCTTCTCCGCGGCCCACCGCTCCGCCACCACCTCTATCAGCTGAGCCATCTGCTCCGGGCCGGCCACACTCCTGAAGCCCTCCAGGAAGCGACGGGCAACCTCGTGGTAGGCCCTGGGGAACTCCACCTCCGCACCGACCGCCAGACAGTACACAAAATGGGGACGACCGACCCTGCCTCGGACCTCCTCCGAGCAGATCAGATCGTCCCGCTCCAGCACCGATAGATGGGACCGGATGGTTACCGGCGATAGGCCAATCTCTCTGGCCAGGTCGTCGAGGGTCGCCCTGTTCCTCAGCTTCAGCAGGTCGAGGATCTGCCGTCGAGTCTTCTGCACCACCGCCTCCTCTTAGCAATCGCGGGCAGCCGCCGGCGGGAAGAAAAGGGCAGGCCCGACAAGAGTGTAGCGCTGCGATGGTAACAGAGGGTTAGAAGCTTTGTCAATTACCGATCATAGATATCAGTGTTTTCGGTAGATCTCTACCGCCACCCAGTCCAGGACGCTCCCCTTGACGGGTGCCCAGGGCTTCCGCACCCGAACCCGGACCGCCTCCAGGGGAAAGCGAGCCAGCAGTGTGGAGGCAACCCGCTCGGCCACCGTCTCGATCAGGTTGCAGCCGTCCCCTTCCACCACCTCTCGGGTCACCTTGAAAACCGAGGCGTAGTTCACGGTCATCGCCAGGTCGTCGGAGAGGCCGGCGGCCGAGAGATCTTTGCTCAGCTCCAGGTCCACCACGAATCTCTGGCCCAGCTCCCGCTCCTCCGGGTTCACGCCGTGGTAGCCGTAGAAGACCATGCCCTGCAGGATGATCTTATCCTCGCTCACAAGGACCTCCCACTTGGAGTGCGGTAGCTTGCCGCAGCACTCCAAATGCCCTATGCGCCTATCTTGGCCGCCATTCCGGCAAGATGGAAGCTCTCCGTCGCCCGCCTGACTATGCCCTGGGCGTCCAGCCCGTACTTGGCTCGGAGGGCGGTAGGATTTCCGTGCTCCACAAACTCGTCCGGCACCGCGAGAAGCTCCACGGGGACGCCGGCCATTCCGTGGGCCGCCAGCAGCTCCAGTACGGCGGACCCGAATCCGCCCGCTGCCACGTTCTCCTCCACCGTCATCACCCGGCCGCAGCGCCGCGCCACCTCCAGGATCAGCCCCTCGTCCAGCGGTTTGAGGAAGCGAGCATCGACTACGGCGCAGCTCACCCCCTGCTCTGACAGGCGGTAGGCCGCCTCCAGGGAGGGCGCCACGGTGTTCCCTATGGCCAGGATGGCCAGGTCGCGCCCCTCCCGCAGCAGTTCGCCCTTCCCGATGGGGAGGACGCGGAGATCCTCTTCCATGGGCACTCCCACGCCGGCTCCCCTGGGGTAACGCAGGGCGAAAGGCCCTAGCCCCTCGGAGACGTACTGGATCCCCGTATGCACCAGCAGCTGCAGCTCGTTCTCATCCCGGGACGCAGCCACCACCAGCTCGGGAACCACCCGCAGAAAGCTGAGGTCGAACAGCCCCTGGTGGGTCTTGCCGTCGTCGCCCACGATCCCGCCTCTGTCGATGCCGAAGAAGACGGGCAGCTTCTGAATGCATACGTCGTGGATCACCTGATCGTAGGAGCGCTGCAGGAAGGTGGAGTAGATGGCCGTGACGGGCGCCAACCCGTGGGCGGCCAGGCCGGCAGCGAAGGTCACCGCGTGCTGCTCCGCGATCCCGACGTCGAAGACCCGAGAGGGAAACTCCTGGGCCGCCACGGCGAGGCCGGTGCCGTCGGGCATGGCGGCGGTGACGGCGACCACTTTGGGGTTCGATCGCATCTCTCGAGCCAGCGTCTTGCCGAAAACCCCGGTGTAGCTGGGCGCCGTTCGCTTGCCGGTGCCGTTGGGCGCCACGCCGTGCCACTGGGTGGCATCCTCCTCGGCGGGACCGTAGCCGTGGCCCTTCTGGGTCTTGATGTGGATGACGGCCGGCTTGTTGTACTCCTTGGCCAGCTCGAAGGCCTCCTCCAGCTCCGCCAGGCTGTGGCCATCGATGGGACCGACGAAGGTGAAGCCCAGCTCCTCCCAGAGCAGGTTCGGCAGCACCAGGGCCTTCAAGCCGTGAAGAACCTTGCGGCCGGTATCGGTGGCCCCGGCCCCACCGGGCAACCGCTGGAGCACGTGGTCCACCTCCTCCTTGGCCCGATGGTACCTGGGATCGATCCTGAGCCGGTTGAGGGCCCGAGAGATGGCGCCGACGTTGTGGGCGATGGACATCTCGTTGTCGTTCAGCACGACGATCAGGCGGGTGCCCAGGTGGCCGGCGTGGTTCATCGCCTCCAGGGCCATGCCGCTGGTCAGAGAGCCGTCGCCGATCACCGCAATTACGTGGTGGCTCTCCTTCTTCAAATCGCGCGCTACCGCCATGCCCAGGGCAGCCGAGATGGAGGTCCCCGCGTGGCCGGCCCCGAAGGGGTCGTGGGGACTCTCCTCCCTGACCAGGAAGCCGGAGATGCCGCCATACTGGCGTTGGGTGATGAACTTGTCCCGGCGCCCAGTCAGCAGCTTGTGGACGTATCCCTGGTGCCCCACATCCCAGATGATCTTGTCGCGAGGGCTCTCGAAGACCCGGTGGAGGGCGATGGTCAGCTCCACGGCCCCCAGGTTAGACGACAGGTGGCCGCCCGTGACGGGGACGGTCTCCAGCAGGAACCGGCGAATCTCTTCCGCCAGCTGTTTCAGTTCGGCTAGCGAGAGCGAGGCCAGTTGACGGGGATCGTCTATGCGGTTCAAGATGGGGTAGTCTGGCAAGTCACACCCCCTTCCATCTAGAGGACAACACGTTGATGCTAGCAGAAATGAGCGTTAGAATCTACTTGACAGGGATCGACTGATGTAGGGAGGGGCCCTGTGCCCCTCCGCCCAGCGAGCGATGGCAGGACCGGGCGGCAGGGCAGAGCGCCCTGCCCTACATCCCCAAATCGCCGTGGTCTAACGCTAGATTGGGAGTTGCTCCGTGGAGATCATCCGAGCCACCCGCTACGCCGGCTTTTGCGGCGGCGTCAAGAGGGCATGGAAGCTGGCAACCCAGGAAGCCGCATCGGCCGGCGGGCCGGTCTACATATCGGGGAAGCTGATCCACAACAGCCCGGCCATGAAGGAGCTGGAGGAGAAGGGGATCGGAGTCCTGGACCTCTCCCGGGCCGAGGGCGTCCAGCCGGGGACCCCCTTCATCCTGCGGGCCCACGGGGAGGGTCCCGCCGTCTACCTGCGGGCAGAGCAGCTGGGGCTACGGCTGATCGACGGCACCTGCGGCATCGTCCGCAGCGTGCAGCGTCGCGCCCGCGCCCTGGAGGAGCAGGGCTTCCAGGTGGTGCTGTTCGGCCACAGGAACCACCCCGAGGCTCGGGCCACCGTCGCCCACACCCAGAGAGGCATCATCATCGAGTCCGCCGAGGAAGCGGCCCAGCTGGATCGCTACCCCAAGATCGCGGCCATCGCCCAGACCACATCCTCGGCCAGGGAGTACGTGGAGGTGTGTCGCGTCCTGCGGACCAGGTGCGACCTCTTCGAGGACCAGGGCCACATCTGCGACTTCACCCAGCACGCCCAGGAGGAGGCGGCCGGCATAGCCGTCCAGGTGGATGCCATGGTGGTGGTGGGGGGCCGGGACAGCTCCAACACCCGCCGGCTGGTGGAGGTGTGCAGCGAGCACTGTCCCACCTACCAGGTGGAGACGGTCGGCGAGCTGCAGCCCGCCTGGTTCGAGGGCGTCACCCGCGTTGGGGGTAACGGCTGGGGCGTCCACTCGCGACAGGGACGTCGACGCCGTCATACAGCGCCTCAACGAGATAGGTAACTGACTCCCCTTCTCCCTGGCAGGGAGAAGGGGGCAGGGGGACGAGGGTAAAGACTTGCCGATACAAAGAAGAACAACCAGACG
>JAMCTB010000145.1:0-1134 GCA_023380955.1 Chloroflexota bacterium
ATAACCACCAAGTTACGAAGAACACGAAGGTCACGGAGACTTCATCAAGAGATTTCGAAGTGCTCCTTGGTGTTCTTCGTAACTTGGTGGTGAGTTCTCGGACGGGCTCCAGAAGTGAAGCGGCTTTGTCCCTAACCACAAACTCGGTTCCCCGTTATCTGTCCCACCGGCCATTGACCGGCTATATCCCTGCCAACATACTCAGGGCCGTGAGACGGACCCGTCGAAGCGAGCGGACGAGCGGAGCTAAGGGAGTCCTCAAGATGGCCTGGACGAGGAAGAAGGGAAGCGAGCCGACCGATCACAACCCGGAAGTCGTCGTGGAGCTGCTGGGCAGGAGGGTTCACGTTTTGGAGCTCAGCCCCACCACGCCGGCTCACCCTGGACGACAAGAGGAGCTCCCCATCGGCGCGCTCGTACCCCACGCCATGACAACCCCCGGAGTGTGGGTGGACCTTTCCTTCGTTCCACCACGATCCCGCATCAGGCTGGACGACATCAAGAGAGGAATGGAAGCCGCTGGCGTGCGTGTCATACCGCCGGGGGCCACCTTCATGTACTGGACGGGAGCCGAGAGCATGTGGGAAGACCCTCTCAAGTGTGCCGCCGAGTACCCTGGGCTGGATCCTGATGCATCCGCCTGGATTCTCGACCAGGGAGTTGCCCATGTTTGCACCGACGCTCCCGACAGGGATAGTCCGTCCGATCCCAGCTACCTGGATCGCCTCACTCACGGTGAAAGGCGGGCCGTCCACACGGAACTGGTGGCCAATATCAGGCGGATTCCGCGCCACGAAGGCTTCTACGCCATCGCCCTTCCGCAGAAGCTTGAAAGTGTGGCCAAGGCTCCGACTCGGATGATCGTGCTTTGGGAAGAGTAGGGTTCGTGAGCCATCACAGCCGTGAGTCGGGGCGCCGAGTCGCGGAAAGCGGCTGTTCGTTGACGCTCAGGGTAAAAACATCGGGCCGGTTGTAGTGCCCGACGACGTCGAAGTCGAAGCGCGCCTCCGCGATCTGGTTCAGCGGCAGCTCCGCCACGAGGATGCCCTCCTCACCGAAGAGCGGGCCGGCGACGTACTCACCCAGGGGACCCACTATGGCACTCCCACCGCGCCTGATCACCTCCGCCCCGGA
>JAMCTB010000145.1:1180-2627 GCA_023380955.1 Chloroflexota bacterium
TCTGCCGTAGGCGCCAGGTAGATCTCCACCCCCTTGGAGTACATGGCCATGCGCGCCATGGGCATGTAGTTTTCCCAGCAGATCAAGCCCCCGACGGTCCCGAACGGCGTTCGCACCGTCGTGAGGGTGCTCCCGTCCCCCTCCCCCCAGATCAGCCTCTCGGACGCGGTGGGCTTGAGCTTCCGGTGCTTGCCGAGCAGAGCACCATCGGGCCCGAAGTAGAGCAGGGTGTTGTAAAGGGTCCCGCCCCGGAAGGCACTGTCCCTCTCGCTCACACCCACCACCGCGTAGAGGCCGGATTTAGCGGCGGCTGCCCCGAGGGCCTCGGCGACAGGTCCCGGCGCGTCGACACTGTTGTCCCAGTATCGCGCGTAGGCGCGGCGGCCGGCATCGCTGCGGTTCCCGACCACGGCTCCGAAGCTGAGCCCCCGCGGGTAGCCCGGGATGAGAACTTCCGGGAGCACAACCAGCTCCGCTCCCCGCTCGCCGGCCTCCGCGATCAAACGGCACGCTTTCTCCGTGGTCGCATCCCTGTCCAGCCCCACCGGTGACGCCTGTACAACCGCCACTCGAACCGAATCGCGCATGGCAACCGCACCTCCTCAAAGGGAAGTCGTTTGGGGTACCTTGGGCCCATGCACGCTATTATAGGGGAGACCAACCACAAAGGCACCAAGGGACCAGGGTTCACGAAGACTCGGCTTCGTGGCTCCCGGTGCACCTGGTGCCTTCGTCGATTCGTGCCCTCGGGCACGGCGCCTAAGGCAAGGCCCAGATGAGGTGGCCGTCATTCCCGCCTGCGAGGGAATCCATATTGCACGGGGACGGGTGGATCCCCGCTTTCGCGGGGATGACGGTTCTTCCCCGTGGAAACCACCTGGATTCCGCCCTGGCCTTACTTTAGACGGCGGTCGGACCGGACTCCTTCAGGATGTCGTCGATCTCCTGGCGAGTGCGCTTGAGAGCCTCGCGGATCTTCTCGCGCTTGGCCGGATCGCGCCAGATGCTGCCCTGCGACTTGGCGAACAGCTTGGCGTAATCCTTCATATCGCGGGCGAACTCCCGCATCTCGTCACCGAACTCCCGCATGCTCTCCTCGTCGATCCAGGGACCGAAGCGGTTGCGCATGCGCTCGTGGATGCCGTCCAGCGTCTCCTTGCGCTCCGTGAGGAAGGCGCGACCCTCGTCGGTGATCTGGTAAACCCTCTTGCCATCCTGCTGGTAGCTGGTGACATGGCCGATATCCTCCAGCATCTGGAGGGTAGGATAGACGGCGCCCGGGCTGGGGGCGTAGAAGCCGCCGAATCGCTCCTCCATGTCGCGGATGACCTCGTAGCCGTGCCTTGGCTTCTCGGCCAGCAGGTCGAGGATCACATACTTGAGATCGCCCTTTTCGAACATGCGCTCACGGAAGCGCCACGGACCGAATGGACCAGGACCCCACATG
>JAMCTB010000146.1:0-897 GCA_023380955.1 Chloroflexota bacterium
GGCCTTGTACGGGCCGGCCTCCTCCACCGCCCTGGTGAGGGCATCCAGCTTCACCCCGCCGGGGACGTAGTCCACCTTCACCTCCTCTGTGGCGGCGTTCAGGTTGGCATCCAGCACCCCGGGGGTGGCCTTGAGGGCATCTTCGATGATGGTCACGCACTCCGCGCAGTAGAGGCCCTGGACCTTTAGACGCAGGGACGCACTGCCGGTGTCGTAGCCAGCCTGGCGTATCGCTTGTACCAGATCCCCCACCCTGGCCACCGCCGGGTCGTAAGAGATCCACACGCGACCGGCCCTGGAGTTTGCCCTGGTCTTCTCCACCCCGGCCACGGATTGGAGCGCCCTCTCCAACGCCGGGCCGCCGGAGCGGTCCAGGCCGGTGATGGGGATCTCCATGCTCACAGGCCCGGTGGTCTTGGTTGACACCCCGGTGGTCGCCGAGGGCGCCGGCCCGGATGGCCGCGCTCTATCACTACCACGCGGCGAAGCCACGTATTTGTCCGGCGCCGCGTCGAACTTCTCCTCGCAGGCCGCAGAGCACAGGTAGATGGTCGTGTCGCCCACTCGCCTCGTGGTGTGGGCACTTCGCGCCTCGATCTCCATGCCGCACACCGGATCTCGAACCAGCCCCGGGGGCGGATTAACGTCGATTCTTGCCATGATTACCTCCTTGTGGGAACCTCAATCCCCGCAAACGACAACCATAGTCTCGCCGACCAGCCTGAGGCGGCGCTGAGACAAATCTGAGCGGATGCTGAGCGAAGCCACCGTGGCTAGAAGCTCGAAAGGGGCTGCACAAGCCGTGCCCGGGCGTAGTTTGGGCGATCCTTCGGTAGTGTATGCGGGATTGCGGAAAAGTCGTTGGGGTTGGTCAAGCAGCAAGGAGAGCCTCCTCCA
>JAMCTB010000146.1:907-9418 GCA_023380955.1 Chloroflexota bacterium
GAGGGGAGTGAAGAGGGAGTCGTAAGAAGTAGCGCCCCGTTCGTGCGTGCACCGGACACGGACAGGGCGCCTTATGTGAACGCTTCGGCTCCAGTACGCTTCGGGAAGCCGAAACGGGGACAGGGGATTGGGTCGGGACGTAGGCGGGCTAGGCCGACATTGCCACGAGTGCGTCGACCCTCTCGATGAACCGATCGACCACGAACGGCTTCTGAAGGTAGGCATCGGGCCGGGCATCGACAACCAGGTCCATCGCCTCTTGCAGATCGTCTCCCGAGATGACGATTACCGGCACCTCGTTCCGAACAACGCCTTTCCTGCCGCGCAGCAGCCGGAGCAGGCGATAGCCGGACATCACGGGCATGTTCAGGTCGATCACCGCCAGGTTGGGGTGCTGCACGTCGAAGGCGTTCAGGGCTTCCAGTCCGTCGCTCGTGAGGACTGTCTGATATCCGGCCGCCTCCAGGCAGTCGGCAATGAAGTAGCGGAACTCGCTATCGTCGTCGGCCACCAGCACACGCGCACGACCATCGCGGTGTTCCTTCTGTGCAGTGACTCTCCCGTCGTCGTACATCGCTTCCTCCCCGAGGCTCGCGCTTCACCGCGTCAGCCCTCGAATACCCTGGATATTGATCGCTCGGCCTGAGTCAGCCTCGATCCGGACCGGCTTCATTCCCGACCAGCACAATGATCGCCGACGATCCTGAATCCTGGCTGAGGCAGCGCTGAAAGGATGGTGAGAGGGCTGGACGGCGGGCATGGTGAAGGAGGCCCAACCGTGTCCTCGCAGCAAGATTGACCAAGTGGTAAGACTCAGCGGTTGTTTAGTACAGCCTCAGGCGCGATTCAGGAAGGCCGGATAAGATTTGCCTGGGGGTGGTGGGGGAGACGACAGTGAAAAGGAGGCAAGATCAATGTTTGTGAACCTGGTCCATTTTCCACCTATCAGGGATGGGAAAGACGCGCAGTTCCTGGAGTGGTTTGCGTCGTCGAACGCGAAGCTCGCCACGCAACCAGGGTTCATCCGCCGGCTACTGCTGAAGCCGCGTGGGGGTGGAAACTACGTGGCCATCGTTGAGACCGAAAGCCAGGAAGCATTCATGGCGATGCAGGCAAGTCCGCTGCATGCCGAGGTCCACCAGCAGGCTGTGCCCTTCCTGAATGGCAATCCCGTTCCTAGTTTCTATGAGGTGATCATCGAGTAGAAGAAGCTTCGGTGAGAGGGTCGTTTGACCCTCTCACCGAAAGGCCGCGTCACGGCTCGCCTCTGTGATCCTGGGGGTTCTGATGAAAGACGCTACCCCGTTCGCTGGTCCCCTTCCAGCGGTAAAGTGAAGGCGAAGGTGCTGCCCTTTCCCAGTTGGCTCTGCACCTCGATGCTTCCCCCGTGTGCTTCGACTATCGCCTTGGAGATCAGCAGCCCGAGCCCCGTGCCCTTGACCTCCAGGGTGCGTTCGAGCCTGGAGTATGGCTTGAACAGGTGCGTAATGTCCTCTGGTGCGATGCCCACCCCCTGGTCGCTCACGGATACACTGGCCACGCCATCCGCAGTGTCGACCGTAACCATCACCTCCCCGCCATCCGGGGAATAGCTGATGGCGTTGCCGACCAGATTGCTCACCACCTGGCCCAGCCGGTCACAGTCCCAGTACCCATGGAGTCCCTCGGTTTCGTTATCCAGGAGGACTCGATGGCCGGCCGCTCCAGCCTGATGTGCCTCGACCACTTCCCTTGCGACCGCCACCAGGTCGCACGGGCCGCGGCGGATCTCGAATCGGCCCTGCTCGATGCGGGAGAGGTCCTGCAGGTCGTCCACCAATCTCGTCAGCCGCTGCACCTGGGCGGGCAGCGCCGCCACCATGCGGTCGAGGATCCTGGTACTTGGCTCCCCGGGGCGCGACAACAGTTGGGCGTATCCCGAGAGGACGGCGACCACACCCCTGATATCGTGGGTCACCATCGCCAGGAACTGCTCCCGCTGGCGCCTGGATTCCCTCAGCTCCTCAGCTAGACTCCGCATTCGCTCCGCCTCCTGCTGCTGCTCCTCGGCCAGCGCGGCGTTCTCCCGGGCGAGACGAACCCGAGATCGGGACTGCTCCACGATCGAGATGCCGAGGACGGCGACGAGCAGAATAGTGGCGGTATCGACGGCCCATATCACGGGATGGAGACCATCTATCCAGGCGTGAAGGCCGATCGCCACCACGGCCAGGGCGGCGAAGACCGCGGCCGCCCGAGGTCTGAATATCCATGCTGCCACCAGCACCGGAAGGGTGAACAGCAGCGGCATGTCGAACCTGGCATGGAGAACGAGGATGTGGAGGGCCAGTATCCCAGCCAGAGACAGCAACAACAGCAGGGCCGCGACGGCCCTCCTGGCGGGGCTCAGGGTCATGGCTTGGTCATATTCTCCTTGTCCGGCCCACGTCCTCGCGTTGAACCATCAGTACCACCTGACCGTAGCAAAAGAGGTGCCAATCAACGGAGGAAGAGCAAGATGCTCACGAATTAGGTCAGGTCCTTCTTGGCCTTGTCGTATTCCGCGGCGCTGATCTCCCCGCTGGCGTATCGCCTCCGCAGGATCTCCAGTGCCGTGTCCTGCCCGGCTGCCTGCCGGCTCGGGAAGAGACGCATGGCTCCCCAGACCACGAGCACGATTATGCCAACCCAGAACAGCAGCTCCACTATCATGCCGAGCCAGCCGAACCCGGATGCAGCTCCGTATCCCATCATTTTGCCTACCTCCATGGGGTCTTGCCCCATCGTGATTCACTCAGTCAACGCCGCTATCGCCGGCACAGGGCTAGCAGGTGGCTGCGCCAAGCGAGGTAGATTACCTTTCCGCTCCTCCAAGTCCTCCCCCAGCACGAGAGCCTCGAACTCGGCGCCGTCCAGGGTCTCGCGCTCGACCAGCGCCCCGGCTATTCGTTCGAGCGCTGGCCTCACTTCCGTAAGGATGTGAAGTGCCCTCGCCTTGGCATCGTCAACCAGGCGGCGCACCTCCTGGTCTATCAGGCGAGCCGTCTCCTCGCTGTATTCCTGCCGCTCGGCCATGTCGCGTCCGAGGAATACCAGCCCCTCGTGGCGACCCAGGGCCAGCGGCCCAAGGGCGTCGCTCATTCCGTAGCGAGTCACCATATCTCGGGCGATGCCAGTCGCCCGCTCAAGGTCGTTCGACGCACCGGTGGTTGCTTCGCCGAAGACCAGCTCCTCGGAGGCCTGTCCTGCCAGGATCCAGACCAGGGCGTCCTGGAACTGGGACTTAGACCACAGGTGCCGCTCTTCCGATGGCAGGAGCTGAGTGTATCCGCCGGCCCTTCCACGCCCCACTATGGTGATCTTGTGGACGGGATCGGCGTGGGGGACCATGCGGGCCACCAGGGAGTGACCGGCCTCGTGGTAGGCGGTGACGGCTTTCTCCTGCTGGCTGACCACCCGCCCCCGCCGCTCCGGCCCCATGGTCACCCGCTCGGAAGCCGATTCGATGTCGGCCATGGCGATTTGGCGAACCTTCCGCCTCGCCGCCAGCAGCGCCGCCTCATTCAGCAGGTTCGCCAGGTCGGCCCCGGAGAAGCCCGGCGTCTGGCGGGCGATCGTGCCCAGATCGACGTCCCGGGACAGGGGCTTGCCACGGGCGTGCACATCCAGAATGGCATGCCTTCCCCGCAGGTCGGGGAGGTCCACCGTCACCTGTCGGTCGAAGCGGCCCGGCCGCAACAGTGCCGGGTCCAGCACGTCCGCGCGGTTCGTCGCGGCCAGCACCACGACCCCGGCGTTCGGCTCGAAGCCGTCCATCTCCACCAGGATCTGGTTCAGGGTCTGCTCGCGCTCGTCGTTGCCACCGCCCAAACCAGCACCCCGGTGGCGGCCGATGGCGTCGATCTCGTCCACGAAGACGATGCACGGCGCGGCCCTCTTGGCCTGGTCGAAGAGGTCGCGAACTCGGGCGGCGCCAACCCCAACGAACATCTCCACGAACTCCGAGCCCGAGAGGTGGAAGAAAGCGACTCCGGCCTGTCCCGCCACCGCCCGGGCTAACAGGGTCTTCCCAGTTCCTGGAGGGCCCACCAGCAGCACGCCCTTGGGTATGCGCGCCCCAAGCTGCTCGAACTGCCCGGGCCCGCGGAGGAACCCCACGATCTCCTCCATCTCCAGCCTGGCCTCGTCCACGCCCGCCACATCGGCGAAGGTGACGCTGGGCTTGTCTTCCACTACTGGTTTGGCTCGGCTCTTGGAGAAGGAGAACATCTGCCCCATGGCCTGACGTTGTCCCGAGCGGCCCATGTACCATAGGAAGCCGAGGAGCAGTGCGATGGGCAGCAGGGACCCGATGAGCCCACCCCAGGCGTCCAGGCCGGAGGGTCCGTTGACCTCGAAGGCCACCTTGCTGAGTGCTTCGGGGGCGACGCCCAGGTCCCTCAAGGCTTGGGGAGCCGAGACCGAGGACTCCTTTCTGGCCGCCTGCCGGCTGCCGTCGGTCTTCTTCACATTCAGGGTGTCGCCCTGGACGGTGATCTTCTGCACCTGGCCCGCGGTGACCTCCGAGGCCACCTGGCTCAGCTCCACGGTAGCTTGCTGAGATGCCGTCTGAGCTGGCCGCTCGGCGAGATAGAACATGGCCACCCAGATCGCCAGCACGATCAGCGACGTGAGGACAGTCTGTCGCTTGTCCCGTTTGTTCTGCTTATTCTGGTTATCCTGAGGTGAGTTGTTCTGGTTACTTTCCATAGCCTTCTCCGGTTCACGGTCGTTATCCAGCCGCGGTTCATCGTCTGGTCATCTCGCCGGCCCTCAGACCGGCCCCTTCCACGGCTCGCACCAGGTCGCGAGGGCATGCCACGGTAGAGTCATATTCGACGTACGCCATCTCCGTCGCCAGGTTCACATATGCGCTGGTCACGCCCTTTAGCCGGACCAGAGCCCGCTCGGCGGCGAGCGCGCCCGCGCCCCCGTAACCGAGCCCCTGGACCGCTATCGTCACTCGCTCCTTGTTCATCGTCATCGTCGCCTCCCCCGCGGCATGTGTAGGCCTTTGCTCGCGGCTGCTCTCGCTTCATTCACGATCAGTAGAATGATCGCCGCTCATCCTGAATTTTGTCTGAGACAGTGCTGAAGGGATGGTAAGAGGACTGGGTGAGGCGAGGCGAACCGCGAGAACCGACTGGTGTAACCGCAAGACCCGACTGGTGTCAGGAAGAACACCGACTCACGTCCCGAGGAGAACCGTGCGAAGGGCGATGAACAGCCCGAACGCCATCACCACGCCGGACAGGGACCAGACGGTGTATCGGTGTAAGCCCTTCATGCGGACCTCCTTTGGCAGGACTCGGGCCTCGAGGGCCAGTAGAAATCCCAGGACGATCGGGAGGAGAGCCGCGTTCATCACCTCTATGTCGATGGTGAGCGTGATCAGCGAGATCCCGGATAGGACAACGATGGCTCCCCCGATGTGGGCCAGGGTGTAGATCAGGTAGAACCAGCGGGCCTTCCTGGGACCGTCGTTGAGGCTGTGGGGCAGCCCGAGGGCCTCGGTGATTCCCCAGGAGCCGGCGAGGGATACGACGAGGGCGGCGATGAACCCGGCACCCACCATGCCCAGCCCGAAGGCCACCCGCGCCCCACCCCATCCCAGGAACGGCTCCAGGGCAGCCGCTATCTGCTGGATGCTGTCCAGGGCTTGCGTGGGATTGGTTCGCCCGATGGTCGCCGCGGCCGCGATGACCACGGCCAGCATCACCAACTGGGTGAGCACCGACCCGAGGAAGGTGTCCAGCCGTGCCGCTCGCAGGTTCTTCAGGGTCAGTCCCTTGTTGATCACGGCACCCTGCTGGTAGAAGACCATCCAGGGCATAATGACGGCCCCGACGTTCGCGGCCAGGAAGAAGAGGTAATCCTGGTTGGCGAGCGGCAGGGAGGGGAGATCGCGAACCATGGCACCGACATCGGGGCGGGCCATGATCGCCGCGGGGAAAAAGGCGAGCTCGAAGAGCCCAATCGCGATTCCTACCCGCTCGACCCGACGATAGCTGCCGCTAAGCCCAAGGGCGATCAGCAGCAGGGTCGCGAGGGAGACCGTGAGCCACGAGGGCACGCCGAACAGTTCGCCGGCCCCGGCGATGCCCGCGAACTCCGTCACCAGGGCGCCGAGGGAGGCGAGGAAGAGGGTGGATACCGACAGCATCGCCCATCCCCAGCCGAAGCGCTGGCGAATGAGCTCGCCGTGGCCCTTCTGGGTGACTATCCCCAGCCGAATGGTCACCTCCTGGACGAAATAGAGGATCGGGATGAGAAGGATCTGGGGGAGGACCATCAGGTAGCCCCAGCGCGCTCCGGACTGGGCAGCGGTGACGATGCTGCCGGCGTCCGTGTCGGCGAGCATGACCATCAACCCTGGGCCGACGGTGGCGGCGGCGAGGGCGAGGAGGGTCTTCCGGCGGGAGAGATAGCGCGCGATGCTGGTGGTTGTTCCTGGGCGGATGAGCTCTGCGTCGAGGTTCACGTCCGTTCCTCCATGAGAGTTGGTGATGGGGTACTGAAGCGCTGTCGCGGCCGGCCGCGGTCTTTGGGCGAGTCTATTGCAAACGCGAACTATTTGCAATAGATCCTTCGGGCCACATTATCCATCCCTATGCTGAGATCTTCGTGAGACGGGGCTTAGAAGTAGCTGAGAAATGGGCCCTATGGGCTCCCGCACCCGCGGGTTGCGCTCTGGGCGAGGTTAGAGAGGAAGCGAACGGCAACCTACCCGATGGGCAGGTGAACTGTCACGGTGGTCCCCCGTTCCAGCTCGCTTGCCAGGGTGATGTCGCCGCCGTGCTGCCGGGCGATCCACCTGGCGATAGACAACCCCAGTCCGGTTCCCCCGGGGTCCCGTGAACGGGCCGGGTCGGCGCGGTAGAAGCGCTCGAACACGTTGGGTAGATCCTCCGGGGGTATCCCAACACCGGTGTCCTGGACCGTGAGCTCGGCCATACGGGCTCCACGACTCAGGGCCACCTTGACCGAGCCGCTCCGAGGAGTGTACTTGAAGGCGTTGTCCAGCAGGATCAGAAGGAGTTGCTTGAGGCGGTCAGGGTCGCCACGGACCATCGCCGGCTCCAGATGATCGATCTCGACCTTCTGGCCTCTGGCGAGGTGGCGGGCCTCGTTCACCGCGTTCAGCAGCACCCTGTCCAGCTCCACCTCCTGCCTGGAAAGTGGGACGCCGGCATCAGCACGAGCCAGCGCCAGCAGATCTGCGACCAGTCTCGTGAGCCGATCCGCTTCGCGACTAGCTTCCTCCACTGCCTCGGTCCGCTCCGCCTCGGGCATCCGGGGATGGGTGCGCAGCAGCTCCAGATTGGCCTGGATCGCGGTCAACGGAGCACGCAACTCGTGGGACGCATCCCCGACGAAACGCTGCTGACTCTTGTATGCCTTTTCCAGGCGGTTCAACATGCCATTAAACGTGGCGGCGAGATGCTCAAGCTCGTCGCGCCTGGAACCAACAGGCACCCTCCGGTCGAACTTGCCCGAGCCAGCGATGTCGGCCGCGGTTTCGGTCAGGGTCGCGACAGGTCGGAGGGCTCGGTCGACTATGGTCCAACTGGCGAACACCGTTATAGCTGCCCCTGCAAGGGCGAGCAAGCCGACCAGCTGCCTGAACCTCTGAATGAAGGAATCGATCGCATTTAGCGGCGCCGCGGCCAGGAGATATCTGGCCGGCTGACCGTCCAGCGGCAACAGGTAGAGCCGCCAGCGAGTACCGTCCGACGCAGTGGCGAGGCCGAAGGTACCTTGGCCGGTATCCACGGCCGCGAAGGGTGGCACAAGGCCGAGAATCGGATCGTAGGGTGGGGTAGAGGGCCGGGACTCCAGGCCGCGGGGATCCACCGCGGGGGCCGTGGGCGCATTGGGTGTAGAATCGATCACGTGCCCCGCCGAATCGTACACACGGATGGTGACGTCGGGAGAGGTCGGGATAAGCCGAGTGATGTTCCTGTTCGCCGTATACTCCTGGGCGGCATGCTCCGCCCCGGTTCTTAGCATCACGTCTTGATCAGCGTAGAGGTTCCGGCCGTGGATCGCGTAGGCGAGCAATCCGGCCACGAGCAGTGCCAGCCCCACGAGGCCGGCCGACCACAGGGCCAGGCGGAGGCGTACCGACATCGGCTACTCCTCCTCGCGCAGAACGTACCCCACGCCGCGAGCTGTCTGAATCAGCCTCGGCTCTCCCGCGGCCTCCAGCTTCTGCCGGAGCTGCCTCACGTACACCTCCAGGACATTCGTGTTGCCCTCGAAGTCGTATCCCCAGACGTGATCCATCAGGATCTCACGGGATAGGACCCTTCGCGGTTGCCGGAGAAGCTCCTCCAGCAGCTGAAACTCGGTCTTGGTCAGGTCGATATCGCGGGTCCCTCGCTCGGCTCGCCTGGTGCCTATGTCGAGGCTGAGGTCGGCGAACCTGAGGACCGCGGGCCTGTCGGCCTCGCTTCGGCGCAGCAGCGCCTGTACCCTGGCCAGCAGGATGCC
>JAMCTB010000147.1 GCA_023380955.1 Chloroflexota bacterium
CTGTCGCTGCGGCTGAGTCCATGAGACGGGCGGGCGTAGAGCCGGCCCGGGTGGACGAACTCCTGTTCGGCAACGTCATTCAGGGCGGTCAGGGAATGAACGTGGCCCGCCAGGTAGCCATTCAGGCGGGGATCCCAGTGGAGGCCACGGCGGCGACCATCAACCAGGCCTGTGCTTCCGGGCTGCGCACGGTGGCGATGGCTGCCCAGCAGATCATGCTGGGCGACTCGCGCATCGTCGTCGCGGGCGGCACCGAGAGCATGTCCACTGCCCCCTACGTCCTGCGCAAGGCCCGCTTCGGTTACCGTATGGGCAACGGCGAACTCGTCGACAGCATGATTTCCGACGGCCTCACCTGCGCTATCGAGTGCTACCACATGGGTATAACGGCCGAGAATGTAGCGGCGGAGATGGGGATCACTCGAGAGGAGCAGGACCAGTTCTCGGTGGAGAGCCAGACGAAGGCCGCCTCGGCCATGGAGAGCGGCCGGTTTAAGGACGAGATCGTGCCTGTGGAGGTCCCTCAGGCGAAGGGTCCAGCCCTGGTGGTGGACAGGGACGAGCATCCCCGTCCGGGCACAAGCATGGAGAAGTTGGCCAAGCTGAAGCCCGCCTTCAAGGCCGACGGCACGGTCACGGCCGGCAACGCTTCCGGCATTAACGATGGAGCCGCCGCGCTCGTGGTGATGAGCGCCTCGACGGCCAGGGATCTGGGCGTCAGGCCCCAGGCCAGGGTAGTGGGATACGCCTGGGCAGGGGTTGCGCCACGGGTGATGGGGCTGGGTCCGGTGCCTGCGGTGCGGAAGGTGCTGGAGAAGACCGGTCTCAGGCTGGCAGACGTGGACCTGATCGAGCTGAACGAGGCCTTCGCGGCCCAGTCCCTGGGCGTGCTCAGGCAGCTTGAGCCGGACCGATCGAAGGTGAACGTCAACGGTGGGGCCATCGCCCTGGGGCATCCGGTAGGGGCGAGCGGCGCCAGGATCCTGGTGACCCTGATGTACGAACTGTCGCGGCGAGATGGCAGGTACGGCCTCGCGACCCTCTGCGTCGGTGGCGGCCAGGGCATCGCCATGATCGTGGAGAACCTGATGTAAATTCTCGTTCATCGTTGCTACCTAACCAGGCATTGCTTCTGAGGGAGGACTTCGTGGACAAGCTAGAGAGACAGAGGAACGACGACATCTTCCAGGAACCGTTGGCCGTGGAGGGCGAACCTGTCGCCTGGCGGCCGTCCCCTGAATATGTCGAGCACAGCCGCCTGAAGCGGTTCATGGATCAGCACAGGATCCGCAACTACGAGCAGTTGCTCCTTCGGTCCACCCAGGTGCCCGAATGGTTCTGGGACGCCGTCGTAAAGGACCTGGAGCTGGAGTTCTACACCCCGTATCAGCAGGTCCTCGACGTCTCCCGGGGCGTGCCGTGGGCGAAGTGGTTCACGGGCGGCAGCTTCAACTACGTTCACAATGCCCTGGACAAGCATGCCCACTCCCACAGGCGCAACAAGCTGGCCCTCGTGTGGGAAGGTGAGGATGGCCAGATCCGCAAGTACAGCTACTGGGAGCTGTGGCGGGAGACCAACCGGCTGGCCAACGCGCTAAAGGCCATGGGGATCGACAAGGGCGACCGGGTGGGCATCTTCATGCCGATGGTGCCCGAGACGGTCGTAGCGAGCCTGGCCTGCTCCAAAGTGGGTGCTGTTTTCATTCCCATCTTCCCCGGCTACGCCGCCCCCGCTGCTGCCTCGCGCCTGTCCGACGGCGACGCGAAGCTGCTGATCACCGCGGACGGCTTCTACCGGCGGGGATCCGTGGTGCCGATGAAGGAGGAGGCAGACCAGGCGGTGAAGCTCGCCCCCACCGTCGAGAGGGTGCTGGTCTGCCGTCGGGTCGGGCGGGAGGTGCCCTGGATCGAGGGGCGCGACGTCTGGTGGCACGAGGCGGTGGAGGGACGTCCCGCCGAGTACGAGACCGAGCACACCGACCCCGAAGACCCCTACATGATTCTGTACACCTCGGGCACCACCGGCCGGCCGAAGGGGGCCGTCCACGTCCATTGCGGCTTCCCAATCAAGGGTTCTCAGGATCTGGCGCACTGCTTCGACCTACAGGATGAGGACGTGCTCTTCTGGTTCACCGACCTCGGCTGGATGATGGGACCGTGGGCCATCGAGGGAACCCTTATGCTGGGCAGCACCCTCTTCATATACGACGGTGCGCCGGACTACCCGGGACCGGACCGGATCTGGGAGATGGTCGAGCGCCACGGTATCACTACCCTCGGCCTTTCCCCAACGGTGATCCGCGGCCTGATGCGCCACGGGGACGAATGGGTGAAGAAGCACGACATGGGTAGTCTGCGAGTGCTGGGCTCCACCGGCGAGCCGTGGAACCCGGAGCCGTGGCGCTGGTATTTCGAGAAGGTCGGCGGCGGGCGGTGTCCCATTATCAACTACTCGGGCGGGACCGAGATCTCCGGTGGCATCCTGGGCTGCACCGTGATCCAGCCCCAGAAGCCGTGCAGCTTCACCGGGCCAGTGCCTGGGATGGACGTGGCGGCGTTC
>JAMCTB010000148.1 GCA_023380955.1 Chloroflexota bacterium
GGTGACCGACCGGGTGCTGATGATGGAGAATGCCGTCTACTCGGTGGCCTCCCCCGAGGGCTGTGCCGCCATCCTCTGGAAAGATGCGGCCCAGGCCCCGAAGGCAGCCGAGGCCATGCGCATCACAGCCCCGGATCTTCTGGAGTTCGGCATCGTAGACGAGGTGCTGCCGGAGCCTCCTGGCGGCGCTCACCTGGATCATGGAGCCGCGGCTGCCCAGCTGCAGAGCGCCCTCCTCCGCCACCTGCACGAGCTACACACCCTCTACGGCTTCCGGGAGCGCTTCCATGCGGAGAAGCTGCTGGAGGATCGGTGGCTCCGCTTCCGGCGGATCGGGGTGTTTGGCTAGCTATCAGCTATCAGCCGTCAGCTTTCGGCCTGCAGCCGGCGGCGCCTCACGGTCCCCTTCGTCTCACCAGCAGGGTGTTCAACCAGCTTTGGGCCAGGCTTACCCTGTTTGTCGCTGACAGCCGATCGCTGACGACTGACAGCTACGCCGGCAAACAGGGTATAATATTGGCAGATACTGTCGTCTCGAAGAGTCAATTCCGGTCTCTCGGGCGACAGGAGTGCGTAGACGAGGATCTCTAGGAGGAGAAACGAACCTTGAGAGTCGCTGTTCTCACGGGCGGCGGAGATTGCCCCGGGCTGAACGCCGCCATCCGCGCCGTGGCGAGGAGCTGCTTCGCGCAGGACTGGGCAGTATTGGGTGTGAAGAACGGATGGGCCGGGCTGCTGGGCGAGGGGCAGATTGAAGAGCTGACCCGCAAGAGCGTCTCCGGCATTCTGCACCTGGGTGGCACCATCCTCGGCACCTCGCGGACCAACCCCCTCAAGAAGCAAGAGCACATGGAGGAGGTGGCCAACAACCTGAAGAGGCACCAGATCGACGCGCTGGTCGCCATCGGTGGCGACGACACCCTCAGCGTGGCCAAGGGGCTCTTCGACCGCGGGGTCAAGGTGGTTGGCGTTCCCAAGACCATGGACAACGATCTGTCGGAGACCGACTACTGCATCGGCTTCGACTCCGCCGTCCAGGTAGTCATGGAGGCCCTGGACCGGCTGCACACCACCGCCAGCGCCCACCATCGGGTCCTGGTGGTAGAGGTGATGGGTCGCGACGCCGGCTGGGTCGCCGTGGAGGGCGGCCTAGCGGGTGGAGCCGACCTGATCCTGATCCCCGAGGTGCCCACCGACATCGAGCGGGTCTGCCGCCACCTGGAGCGGCGGCGGGCAGCGGGCAAGGACTTCAGCATCATCGTGGTGGCTGAGGGCGTCGAGATGCCCGGGCTGACCAGCAAGGATGCCGTGCAGGAGGTGGACGCCTTCGGACACGTCCGGCTGGACAAGCGGGGCGTCAGCGAGCTGCTCGCGAAGAGGATCGAGAAGGAGACCGGCTTCGAGGCCCGGGTCACGGTGCTGGGACACCTCCAGCGCGGCGGATCCCCCTCGGTGACCGACAGGGTCAACGGCACCCGCTTCGGCGTCGGGGCCGTCGAGCTGATCAAGGAGGGCAAGTTCGGCTACATGCCCGCCCTCAAGGGCAACAAGATCGTCCCCGTGAAGATCGCCGATGCCGTCGGTCGTTCCAAGACGGTGGACATCGAGCTGTTCAAGCTGGCGGAGCTGTTCTACTAGGACCCTTGTTGCCCTCTCCCTCTGGGAGAGGGTCAGGGTGAGGGCTGAAGCAACAGTGGAGCCGCTGGCATGAGCCATGTTGTGCAGACCGGGTGCAGCGGACGTGTTATAATCGGTTCGCTGCACCTTTTTGTAGGTGGCTCTTCGGCATTTCTAGAAAGGAACCATCAAGAAGGCGTTGCTGCGAGTAATCCGGAGCATTCGGCGGGATATCGAGACGATCTACGCCCGAGACCCCGCCGCCGTTAGCACACTAGAGATACTTCTCGCCTATCCGGGGTTCCACGCCAGGCAATTCCACAGGCTGGCCCACACCCTGTACAACTGGAAGCTGCCTGTGCTCCCCCGGCTGATTTCCCATGTCAGCCGATTTCTCACGGGCATCGAGATCCACCCAGGAGCCAAGATCGGCGAGCGCTTCTTCATCGACCACGGCATGGGAGTGGTGATCGGGGAGACCGCCGAGATCGGGGACAACGTGATGCTGTACCAGGGGGTGACCCTGGGCGGCACCAGCACCCACAAGACCAAGAGGCACCCCACCCTCGGCAACAACGTGGTGGTCGGGACCGGCTCCCAGGTCATCGGCGCCATCAACGTTGGGGACAACGTCCGTATCGGGGCTGGCTCCGTGGTGGTGAAGCCCGTTCCGCCCAATTGCACGGTGGTAGGAGTCCCTGGCCGCATCGTAGCACGAGTGGATCCAGCCAACGGGACTGTAGAGAAGCTGCCCGACCCGGAGGCCGAGGCGATCCACTGCCTCCATCGGAAGATCACCGAGTTGGAGCGCCGCCTGGCAGTCCTGGAGGGGCGCAAGGTCGAGGATGACGCCAAGGGGTCTTCGGGTGGTGAGGAGCTGTCTCTCGGATCCACGTCATCCCACGACTGGGTGTGAGGGGGACCCCATGGCAATTACCAAGGACATGACTATCCAGGAGATCGTCGCCCGGTACCCCAACTCTATCCCGGTCTTCGAGCGATACGGCCTTGGCTGTATCGTCTGCCTGGCAGCCGAGTTCGAGAACCTGGAGGCAGGGGCTACCGTCCACGGGGTCAGCCTGGACGACCTTCTCTGGGATCTCAACCACCTGCGGCACAACGAGTAATGAGCGGCGTAGGGCGGGGTCTTGTACCCCGCCGCCTGGCGCCAGACGTGCGAGCAGCGGCTGGGGATAAACCCCTGCCCTACGTCAGGAACGACGCCTTGAATGAAGGGCGAGGTGCAACGTTGCATCACGCACGACCCCTGAGTCTCTTGCGCCCAGCCTTTCCCCTTCTGTCTCGCCGCTATCCCTCTCTTTTCACTCGGGGAGGATGAGATGTTCGAGCAGTCCACGCTGGCAGAGCTCGCCCGGATCGTAGGCACGGCGAACCTACTCACCAGCCAGGAAGACCTGGCCTGCTACGGTTTCGACGCGACGCCCCGCCTGGGCCATTGGCCCGACGCCGTGGCAAAGCCCGGCAGCACGGATGAGATCTCTCAGATCCTTCAGCTGGCCAATCGGGCGGGCTTCAAGGTGGTCCCTCGAGGGGCGGGCACCAACCTGAGCGGCGGCAGCGTGCCGATCCAGGGCGGGCTGGTGGTGCAGATGAACCGCCTGAACCGAATCCTGGAGATCGACACCGAGAACCTCACCGCGCTGGTGGAACCGGGGGTGGTCACCAGCGATCTCCACAGCGCCGTGGAGTCCATGGGGCTCTTCTACCCTCCAGACCCCGGCAGCATGACGGTATCCACCATGGGGGGCAACGTGGCGGAGAACGCCGGAGGGCTGCGCGGCCTGAAGTATGGGGTGACCCGAGACTACGTCATGGGGCTGGAGGTGGTGCTTCCCACCGGGGAGGTGATCAACACCGGCGGCAAGACGGTGAAGAACGTGACGGGCTACGACCTCACTCGGCTGATGGTGGGCTCCGAGGGCACCCTGGGCATCATCACCAAGATCCTGGCCCGACTGATCCCCAAGCCCGAGGCCAAGAAGACCATGCTGGTCTACTACCGAAGCCTGAACGATGCCGCGGAGACGGTGTCCAGCATCATCGCCCACCGGATTATCCCTCCTACCCTGGAGTTCCTGGACAACGTGACCGTGCGCTGCGTGGAGCAGTACATCCACGCGGGGCTGCCGCTGGAGATGGAGGCCATCCTGCTGATCGAGGTGGACGGCCCGGCCTCGGTGGTGGAAGAGGACGGCGACAGGGTGGTCCAGGTTTGCCGCCAGCACAACGCAGCCGAGATCCAGGTGTCCAAGAGCGCCGAGGACTCCCTGCGGCTGGCCGCCGGGCGCCGCGCGGCCCTGCCCGCCCTGGCTCGCATCAAGCCGACCATGGTGCTGGAGGACGCGACGGTGCCCCGAAGCCAGGTGGCGGCGATGGTGCAGCGGGTGCAGCGGATTGCCGAGACACATGACCTGCTGATCGGCACCTTCGGCCACGCGGGAGACGGCAACCTTCACCCCACCATCGTCTGCGACGAGCGGGATCACGACGAGATGGAGCGGGTGGAGAAGGCGGTGGACGAGATCTTCCGCGCCGCCCTCGAACTGGGTGGCACCCTGTCGGGAGAGCACGGCATCGGATTGTCCAAGGCCCCCTTCATGACGATGGAGCTGAAGGACTCGGGGATGAAGGCGACCCTGGCCATCAAGCGGGCGCTGGACCCCAACAACGTGCTGAACCCCGGTAAGATGTACATCGACGACTACGCCGCCGGCCGCAAGGCAACGAGAGATGTCCTGAGTCCTGTGTCCTGAGTCCTGGATAGTGACGCTTACTCGGGACGCGGGACTTGGCATTCAGGGCGAGGTAGAGAATGGCTGATAGTAACGGACAGAAGGGCTTCGCGCCGAAGCGGGTCCCCAGCTACGATGAGCTGCTGAACTGCATCCGCTGCGGCTTGTGTCTTTCGGTATGCCCCACCTACCGCCAGGCGGGCACGGAAACCAACTCGCCTCGAGGTCGCGTGGCCTTGATCCGGGCCGCTGCCGAGGGGAAGCTGGAGCTGAGCCCCAACTTCGTCGACCACATGTACCGTTGCCTGAACTGCATGGCCTGCGCGGCCGTGTGCCCTTCGGGGGTGGAGGCCCACGAGATCATCGTCGATGCCCGCATCGAGATCGATAACAAGCTGCCCCAGCCCGCCATCAAGAATTGGATCTTCGAGGGACTCGTGCCCTCCCCCGGCCGGATGGAGGCCGCGGTGTGGCCACTCCGGCTGTACCAGAGGTCGGGGCTGCGCTGGCTGGCCGAGCACACCGGAGTGCTGAACCTCCTCCCCTACAACCTCGGGAAAACCGCTCAGATGCCGCCCACCCTGCCCATGTCCCCCCTGCGGCAACGGTTGCCGGAGGTAACCCCGGCTCGAGGCGAGCGCCGCTACCGGGTGGGTTTCTTCCTGGGCTGCGCCCAGAGCCTCCTCTTCGCGGAGAGCAGCGCGGCCACGGTGAGGGTGCTCTCCCGCAACGGGGCCGAGGTGGTCACGCCCAAAGGCACCGTCTGCTGCGGGATGCCCGCCATGGCCTACGGGGACCTGGACAGCGCGCTGAGGCTGGCCAGGCAGAACATCGACCTCTTCGAGCGGACCGGGGTGGACGCCATCGTCACCGACTGCGCCACCTGTGGTGAGTCCGGCAAGCATTACAGGGAGTGGCTGAAGCACGACCCTGCGTACGCCGAGAAGGCCGAGACCTACAGCAGCCGCTTCCGGGACATCAGCGAGTTCCTGACGGAGATCCCGCTGGACGACCGCCTGGGCGAGGTGAAGGCCAAGGTCACCTACCACGATCCCTGCCACCTGGTGCGGGGACAGGGGGTATCTGCCCAGCCTCGCCAGCTGCTCCAGAGGATCCCGGGCGTCGAGCTGGTGGAGATGAAGGAAGCCAACTGGTGCTGTGGCGGCGCCGGCACCTACGCGATGACCCACTACGAGATGTCCATGGGGATCCTGGATCGGAAGATGGAGAACGCCGCCGCCACCGGAGCGGAGGTGATCGCCTCCGGATGCCCCGTCTGCCAGATGCAGCTGGCCTACGGGGTGAAGCGGGCAGGACTGCCCGCTCAGGTAACCCATCCGATAGCGCTGCTGGATAAGGCCTATGAAAACCGAGATCGTTGAGAGGCTTCGCCGGATCGTTGGGGAGGAGTGGGTCCTCACCACCCCCGAGGATCTGGTCTGCTACGGCTACGACGCCAGCTACCTGCAGGACCGGCCGTGGGTGGTAGTCCTACCCAGCTCCGCACAGGAGATCTCCGAGATCCTGAAGCTGGCCAACCAGGAGCAGCTGCCCATCGTGGCGCGAGGCACCGGAACCGGAATGTCTGGGGGATCCATCCCGGACCAGGCCAGCATCGTCCTCAGCGTCACTCGCATGAGCCGGATCGAGGAGATCGACCTGGTCAACCTGGTGGCCGTGGTGGAGCCCGGCGTCATCACCGCCGACCTGCAGGCCGAGGTGGAGGAGCTGGGTCTCTTCTACCCCCCCGATCCGGCCAGCCTGAAGCAGTCCACCCTGGGCGGCAACGTGGCCGAGGGGGCCGGCGGGCCCCGCTGCCTGAAGTACGGCACCACCAAGGACTACGTGCTGGGGCTGGAGGTGGTGTTACCCACCGGCGAGGTCGTCCGCACCGGCGGGAAGCTGATGAAGGACGTCACCGGCTACAACCTTACCCAGCTGTTTGTCGGATCCGAGGGCACCCTGGGGGTGATCACCGAGATCATCCTCCGGCTGATCCCCAAGCCCGAGACGAAGCGCACCGCCATGGCCATCTTCCCACGGTTGGAGGATGCCACGCAGACGGTGACCAACCTGCTGGGCGCCGGCATTCTGCCCTCCACCATCGAGATAATGGACAACACCACCATTCGGGTGGTGGAGGAGTATCTGAAGATGGGGCTGCCGGTGGAGGCCGGGGCAATCCTGATCGTCGAGGTGGACGGCCGGGAGGAGGCCATCCTGCCGGAGATCGAGCAGGTAGGCCGGGTCTGCGAGAATAGCGGCGCCTCCGAGGTGAAGGTCGCCACCACCGCCGAGGGGTGCGAGGCCCTCTGGAAGGCGCGTCGGGCCGTCTCGCCGGCCCTGGGACGGTTGGCCCCCGCCAAGCAGGGAGAGGATATCGCTGTGCCCCGCAGCGCCATTCCCGAGATGGTGCGACGGATCGGGGAGATCTCCAAGAAGTACGACCTGGTCATCCCCGTCTTCGGCCACGCCGGGGACGGGAACCTGCACCCCAATCTGCTGTTCGACACTCGGGACCACGAGATGATGGAGCGGGTCCACCAGGCCGCCTCGGAGATCTTCGGCGCCGCCATCGAGCTGGGCGGCACCCTCTCGGGCGAACACGGGATCGGCCTGGTCAAGCAGCCCTACATCGCCCGCCGGCTGTCGCCCCCCGTGCTGGAGCTGATGCAGCGGATAAAGGCCACCTTCGACCCCAATAACCTGCTCAACCCTGGTAAAATGATCTATCCGGAACAGTCCTAAGTCCTGAGTCCAACCATCCAGATCGGCGCCCGGGACTCAGGGCACAGGACGCAGGACTTCGTATCCCGACCGCGAGGTGATTCCTATGCCCATCTACGAGTATCGTTGCCACGGTTGCAGGCGTCGAGTCAGCGTCTTCTTCCGCAGCTTCAACTCCACCGAGGCCCCCGTCTGCCCCCAGTGCGGCTCCACCAACCTTACCAAGCTGGTATCCCGCTTCGCCGTGATGAAGTCGGAGGAGGGCCGCCTGGAGGACTTGGCGGACCCCAGCAACCTGAGTGGGCTGGACGAGAACGACCCCCAAGAGCATCGCCCGGTGGGCTAAGAAGATGGGGCAGGAGATGGGCGAGGATCTGGGGCCGGAGTACGAGGAGATGGTCGACCGGATGGAAGCCGGGGAGATGCCCGACGACGAGAGCCTGGGTGGGGGCGACGGACTCGACAGCGGATCATCCCTGGGCGAGGACCTTTGATGCATCGTCCTCCGCGAAGCGGCATGAAGCTTGCGACGATCTTCATGCACTTGGATAAAGGAGGTTTCTCGTGAAGATAACCAGCATCCAGGCCACCACCCACCGGATCCCCGTCCGAGTCCCCCTGATCGACGACCCCATCTACCGGCAGATCGTCTTCACCCGGGTCGAGACCGACCAGGGGATCGCCGGCTACGGCATGACCAGCCAGATCCTTCGCTTCTCCGTCAAGGAGTTCATCAACCGGGAGCTGGGCCCCTTCCTGAAGGGCAGGGACCCCATCGACACCGAGCGGCTGTGGAACGACTCCTACCTCCGCTTCAACCAGCGGGGCAGTTCGGGCGCCGTCCAGGGCGGCATCAGCGCGGTGGACATCGCCCTCTGGGATGTCAAGGGTAAGTACCTGAACCAGCCGGTGTGGCGGCTGCTGGGCGGCTACTCCGCCAAGGTCCCGGCCTACATCACCTTCGGCTTGCCGGACTACGACCGGGATCAGCTGGTGGAGGTGGCCCGGATGCTGGTCGGCCAGGGCCAGGACAAGCTGAAGATGGTGGTGGCCGACGAAGGAGCTAAGGACATCCTGGAGGACGCTGCCCGGGTGAAGGTGGTGCGGGAGGCCATCGGCGACGGGGTCGAGCTGATGGTCGACGCCAACCAGCTGCTCGGCTACACCGACGCCCTCGAGCTGTGTCGCCGCCTCGAGCCCTACAACCTCCGATGGTTCGAAGAGCCCATCTTCGCCAACGACGTCGTCCAGCTGGCCGAGCTTCGCCGGCACACCAGGATCCCTATCTCGGCAGGGCAGAACGAGGGGCATCGATGGCGCCACCGGGACCTGATCGTGAACGGGGCGGTGGACATCGTCCAGCCCAACGTCGTCTACGTCGGTGGCTACACCGAGGGGCAGAGGGTGGCTCACCTGGCCCAGGCCTTCAGCCTGCCCATCGCCAACGGCGGTGGGTGGCCCCACGTCAACGCCCCGCTCCATGGGGGCGTCGCCAACGGCTGGCGGGTGGAGTTTCATTACGTCATGTGGATGGCGGGAGAGGCGATCTTCAAGAACCCGCCGGGCCCGGTGCAGGGGTGGGTCACCCTCACCGACAGAGCCGGCCACGGCCTGGAGCCCAACGAGGACGTCCTGAGGGACACCGAGGAGCGGTGACCATCAACTCCCTCTCCCTATGGGAGAGGGTCGGGGGGAGGGCTGTCTGGTCGGCATCGATTGAGCCCTCACCCTCACCCTCTCCCATAGGGAGAGGGGATAAGTGCAGGAGGAGGAGATGATTCTAGACCGGCCCAAGGAGGAGCTAGC
>JAMCTB010000149.1 GCA_023380955.1 Chloroflexota bacterium
CTACATGCGGAAGGGTCGCCTGAGCCATCTATCCAGCCTTCTCAGGTCAGCACAGTCTTCCCTCCTGCCGTCGGTCTGCGGCAATGCCGCCCAAAACATCCGAATTCGTAGCCCGACGCCGCGGTGACTCCGGTCGGCCCGCCCCGGCGCAAACGAATCTGCGGATTAGGGCAAGGTGTTAGATGATGGGTGTCAGGGGACGGTCCTCCAACATCCATTACCTAGTACTGGATTTCCGCGTGGACGTCGTAGCCCTTCAGCTTCTCGCGGCCGTGCAGGAAGGCAAGCTCGATCAGGAAGGTGATGCCGGCCACCTGGCCGCCGAGCATCTCCACCAGCTTGACGGTTGCCATGGTGGTGCCGCCGGTGGCGAGCAGATCGTCGACGATGAGCACCCGTTGCCCGGGCTGGATGGCATCCCTGTGCATCTCCAGGGTATTCGTGCCGTACTCCAGGGAGTACTCGGCGCGCACCGTCTCCGCTGGAAGCTTGCCCAACTTGCGCACCGGCACGAGGCCAGCGTTCAACAGGTAGGCCAGCGGCGCGGCGAAGACGAAGCCTCGGGACTCCATACCGACCACGATGTCGATCTGTTTGCCTCGGAACCGATCCGTCATGGAGTCGATGGCGGTGTGATAAGCATCCGGATCCTTCAGCAGGGTGGTGATATCCTTGAAGAGAACTCCCTTGATAGGGAAATCGGGCACGTCCCGGATCTTATCATCGAGCTTCACGTCATCTCCTCCTCGAAACTGCGCTGGGGAAACACGGGCATCGGCCGCGCCCTCGACGGCTCCGCGGAACCACGGGCTCCCCAAGCCCGCGGGATTCTACCACAAGACGGCCGAACGCGAGCAGCTATTGCTTGCCCTACTCTCTTACAGGCTCACGCTCTGGCCAGCATCGCTTTGGCCTTCTCCTCGAGATCCGCGACGACATCCTGCAGGAGCGGCATCCAGTCGCTGCTGGCACCACCGCGGAGGCGGATCTGGTTGGGGAGCACCTTGACCCTCGCGCCGAACCGCCGCTGGAGATCGCCGCGCACCGTGAGGGGGATCCCATCCAGCTTCACCACGATCTCTCCCTCCTGGATGCCGATGGACCTGATGCCGATACGCGCCGCCACCAGCTTCAGGTTCAGCGCGAAGAAGAGGTTCTGCGCCTCTTCCGGCAGGGGACCGAAGCGATCCTGCAGCTCTTCCAGCAGCCCGCCAAGGTCATCTTCCTTCTTTACGGTCGCCAGTCGTTGATAGAGGCTGAGGCGTGCCGCTTCGTCCGGCACGTAGCCCCCGGGCAGATGTGCCGTCAGCGGTAGTTCCACGCTCACCTGGGGCTCCACCGCGACTGCCTTTTTGCCCCGCAGATCGGCTACCGCCTCGGCCAGCAGCCGTGTGTAGAGGTCAAACCCGACGGCGTTGACGTGGCCGTGCTGCTCCACCCCCAGTAGATTGCCGGCTCCCCGAATCTCCAGGTCCTTCATGGCTATGCGGAAGCCGGAGCCCAACTCGGTATTCTCGAAGATGGTCTTGAGCCGCTTCTCGGCGACCTCGTTCAACTGTTTGTTCTTGCTGTACAGGAAGTAGGCATAGGCGCGGTTGGCGCCGCGCCCCACCCTGCCCCGAAGCTGATAGAGCTGGGCTAGCCCGAAGTGGTCCGCATTGTTCACGACGATCGTGTTCACATTGGGGATGTCCAGGCCAGACTCGATGATGGTGGTGCACACCAGGATGTCGTGCTCCCCGGCGGCGAACTCCAGCATCACCCTCTCCAGCGAATCCTCCGGCATCTGGCCGTGGCCAATAACGATGCGAGCCTCCGGCACCAGCTTCTGGAGCTGACCCGCCACGTAGTGGATGTTCTGAACCCGGTTGTGGACGAAGAATATCTGTCCGCCACGATCCATCTCCCGCAGGATAGCCTCCCGCACCAGGCCATCAGCGTACTCGGCAACAAAGGTGCGGATGGGAAGCCGGTCCTCGGGCGGAGTCTCCATGGTGCTCATGTCACGGATACCGGCCAGCGACATGTGTAGCGTCCTGGGAATGGGTGTGGCGCTCAGGGTGAGAACGTCCACCTCCTGGCGGAGCTGCTTAAGCCGCTCTTTGTGCATCACCCCGAACCGCTGCTCCTCATCCACGATCACGAGCCCAAGGTCCTTGAACTCCACGTCCTTCTGGACGAGACGATGGGTGCCAATGCAGATATCTACTCTCCCCGCCTTGAGGCCCTCCACCACCTGTCGCTGCTCACGGTCGGAGCGGAAGCGGGAAAGCACCTCCACCGTTACCGGGAATGCCTGGAGCCGCTCGCTGAAGGTGGCGAAGTGCTGTTGGGCCAGCACCGTAGTCGGCACCAGCACTGCCACCTGCTTGCCGTCCATCACTGCCTTGAAGGCGGCCCGCAGTGCAACCTCGGTCTTGCCGTAGCCCACGTCGCCGCAGATCAGCCGGTCCATCGGGCGAGGCGTCTCCATGTCCTCCTTCACCTGCCGGACGGCGTCCATCTGGTCCGGCGTCTCTACGTAGGGGAAGGAAGCTTCCATCTCACCCTGCCACGGTGTGTCCGGGGAGAAGGCGTTGCCGGTCTGGGCCTGGCGCGCCGAGTAAACCGCGAGCAGCTCCCTGGCGACGTTGCGGACCGACTTCCGAACTCGCTCCTTGGCCCGTTCCCAGTCGGCGGTGCCGAGGCGGCTGAGGGAGGGCGCATCCTCGCCAGAGCCTACGTAGCGTGCGACGCGATCCGCCTGATCCACGGGGACGTAAAGCTTGTCGCCGCCCCCGTACTCCAGCACCATGAACTCGCGCTCGCCGGCCTCGGAGGGTATGCGGCGGAGCCCCATGAAGCGGCCGATACCGTGCTCCACGTGCACTGCCAGGTCGCCCTCGGCAAGGTCGGCGAGGAATGCCTCCCGAGGCGCGGACCGCCGCCTGACGACTCGGTGGGCCTTGGTCCAGCCGAAGATCTCCGCGTCGCTCAACACCACGATCCCCAGCTCGCCGCTGGACCAGCCGTGCGCCAGTGCCCCGTGAACCAGGTGGAGACCGGGCTCGGGTAGATCATGGATGCCAGCGACCGGCGCGATGGGGTTTCCACGCTCGGCCAGCAGATCGGCCAACCGCTCCGTCTGCTGGCTGACGAGGAGCACGGAAGGGCCGAGGACTGAGGACTGAGGGCTGAATCCGGAGCTTAGTGCTGAGTTCTGGGTTCTGGGTTCTGAGTCGCCCTGTCCCCCAGTCGCCCCGTCTCCCGATCGCCCAGTCGCCCACTCACCCGCTCGCCCCGTCTTCCCGTCGCCCGACACCTCGTCCAGCAACAGGCGCAGCTTGCCACCGAAGCTGGGCGGCGCGGTGAATGGGAGTTCCTCAGCCTCGGGGTCGTACCTCAAATCCATCCGTGCCCAACGGCCGCTTTGGACGGCCGCCACCGAGGCATCCCACTCCAGGAGGGGATGGGGAAGATCGGGGGGGATCTCCCCCCTCTCCACAGCCTGCATCTGGAGGTGAACTGCCTGCTCTGTGAGGTCGTCGCACGCGGCCGCGATCTGGGCCGGGTCGTCCAGCACCACAAGCCCACCGCGCGGCAGATAGTCCAATAAGGTAGCGTGGGCCAGAAAGCCCCGGTAGAAACCGATGTCCGGCACGGCCTGGCCCTGAGTCAGCCTTTCTACTTCTCTGGCGAAGGCGTCGCGCGCCTGTGGCGTGCAATGGGAGAGATCAAGCCCGTGGAGGGCGAAGCGCGTCCCATAGTCAGCAGGGGGCAGCAACTCGTGGGGAGGGCTGATCACAACCTCACTCAGCGGTTCCACGGATCGCTGAGTGGCCGGGTCGAAGCTGCGGATGGACTCGATCTCGTCGCCGAACAGCTCGATGCGAAACGGGTAGGGGCTGCTGGGCGGGTAGACGTCCAGGATGCCGCCGCGACGGCTGAAGCTGCCGGGCACCTCCACCACCACCTCGGGCTCGTAGCCCATCTCCACCCAGTGTTTGAGGGTGGCATCCATCCGAAGCCGTTCGCCAACCCTCATGCGGCTGATCGAGCGGCGTAGCTGCTCCGGAGCCATGATGCGCTCCATCATGGCGCGGCCGCTAGCCACTACCACGGGGGGATAGTTGCGGGTAACGGAATTCGACTCGTAGGGGCGGACCGCTGTGTC
>JAMCTB010000150.1 GCA_023380955.1 Chloroflexota bacterium
CTCATGTTCCGATGAAACTACTTTGTTCCGAGAGGATTGTCCCACCACCGAGTCCATAAGTCCAATGCCCAGTATTAGACAATAGCATAACACCAGCGGTATCACTTCACGACCAGAAGGGGGAAATCACAGGGGTGACGGCGGAGCCAATGCGAGGCGAGCAGCGCGTCCCACGATGCATAACATCAATATTATGCTGTCCAGGCATAGATAGCATTTGACTTATTGTTACGCGTGAGTCATCATCTCCTTGCAAGCAACACAGCTTGCGGTGCTTCAAGGAGAAGTTAAGATGGACTGGTACGAATCGCAGGAACTTAAGGAATACTACAGGCGCAACGAAAAACTCTCGCGCGCTGACCTCGTTTCAGGAGGGCTGTCCCTGGCCTTCCTCGCCGGCGTACTGGCAACAGGCCTGGCCGGAGCTCAGGATCCCGCCGCAACGGTGGTTCGATCGGTGGTTGCCCTTTCCTTCGCTGTCGGAGCTGCCGCGTGCCTTGTGGGGGCAATAACGTGGGGCAGATCTGTTGAGCGCACGGACACGAGAACCAGAGCCGTGAAAGCGGCGGCTTTAAACGGTAAGACAAAAATCGACACGCTCAACACTCGCTCTCGGGCAGCCTAAATCCCATCAATTTACTGCGCAGTGTCACAACCAATCGGCAGATTTCGGGCAGGTGCCACGGTGGTGCTCGACCGGCTCTCGTTTTGGGTAACCGGAAGCCTTGAGCCAGTCAGCCGAGGGGTCGCCACGAATTCTCGAGCCTGATCGCCACGAGTGCTGTGAGGGAATGGACGGGCATGTGTCTGGCGGCTCGCCGGCACGTCTTGATCGGCCAACCGATCCACCAATTCATGTAGCTCTTCCCTCGCTATCATGCCTCGGCCTCCGCTAACTCCTTCTGACAGAGGGCATTCTGGATTTCCCGTACTCCGTCACGCGACCTTCAGAACTCTACGCCCTTCTGCGCGATGACACCCTGATCGTTGTAGGGGTGCTTGATCAGCTTCATCTCGGTCACCAGGTCCGCCGCGTCGACGATCTCCTGAGAAGCGCCACGGCCTGTGAGGACCAGGTGAACCGTGGGGGGTTTCTTCTGGATGAGTGAGAGGATCTGCTCCACCGTGACGATCTTCGCGTTGATGGCGCCGAGAACCTCGTCCAGGATCACCATCCGGAATTCACCCGAGGTTAGCTTCTCCTCGGCTATGCGGATAGCTTCCTGGGCCGCCTGGAAGTGCTCCTCGTGGGTGGCGACGTTCAGCGGCCCCGCGGTAAAGCCTCGCCCGCTGACGGTCCAGTCGATGTAGGGTGCCACCATCTTCGCCGCCTGCTCCTCGCCGGTCTTCATGGTGCCCTTTATGAACTGGACGACGGCGACCCTGTAGTGGTGGCCCGCCGACCTGAAAGCCATCCCGAGGGCGGCCGTGGTCTTCCCCTTGCCGTCGCCGGTGCATACGATCACCAGCCCCTTCGTCCGCTTCTTTGGCGTCTCTTCTGTCACGAATCACCTCCACGCAGGAGTTCTGGGTTCTGAGTTCTGGGCTCTGGGCTCTGGGAATCACCCTCTGGGAGAGGGAATTCTCCCCGTCTCCCCGTCTCCCCGTCTCCCCGTCACGGGAAGAGTTCCGGGTGTAGGACTCGGGCCACTAGTTCCAGACCCTCTGCCAGGCGAGGGCCGGGGCGGTCGAAGGGGAATTCCCCCAACGTGTAGACCCGGTCCCTCTGCACGGCAGGGACGATCTCCCAACCGCGCCGGGCCTTGAGCATCTCTACTTTCGGCTGGCGCTCGGCACCACACCAGGACGCGATCATCACGTCCGGCCTCTTGCCGAAAACCAGGTCCTCGTCGATGGCCGGGCTCTCCTGATCCAACTCGGCAAAGGCATTCACGCCGCCGGCCATCTCGATCATGTCGGTCATCCAGCTCAGCCGGCCCGCCGTGACCAGTGGCTTTGGCCACCACTCCCAGTAGACGGACGGCCTGCTTTCGGACTCGGCGGCGAGGGTCGCGACCCGCTCGATGGTCTCGTTCATCCCGTCCACCATCTGGCGAGCCACCCCCTGGCATCCGACCGCCTCCCCCACCAGGAGAAAGCTCTCGATCACCTCGCCGAGGCTCCTGGGAGCCAGGGTCAGGCAGCGCAAGCCCTGACCCTCCAGCCTGGAGACGACGCGCTCCATTCCCGGCGCCCCCAGTGTAGCCACCACCAGGTCCGGCTTCAGCTCCGCCACCCGCGCGGTGTCGATCTCCATCCCCCTGCCGACCTTCGGCAACCACTGCACTTCCGGCGGGTAGTCCGAGTCGGCGTCCACCCCTACCAGCCGATCCGCCAGCCCAAGGGCACACAGGATCTCGGTGTTGCTAGGGGCGAGGGATACGATCCTCGAAGCTTTCTCGCTCACGGCAACCTCTTCAAGCGGCTGATGCTCCACTACCGCAACTACTCTTTGTCGCTCACACCTGCCTCGGCGAAGGTCGCCATCTCGTCCTGGATCGCGAGGGCATCGTCTATCAGGTGCATCGCGATGGCGGCTCCTGTGCCCTCGCCCAGCCTCATCTCCAGATCGAATAGCGGCTGCAGTCCCAGCGCCTCGAAGATCGCCCTGTGGCCGACCTCGACCGAGCGGTGGGATGGCACCAGGTACGGCTTGACCTCCGGGCAAAGGCTCGCGGCGACCAGCGCGGCGGCCCCCGAGATGAAGCCGTCGATCACCACCGGTACTCCGAGGGCCGCTCCTCCAATTATGACGCCCACCAGGCCCGCTATCTCCAGTCCACCGACCCTGGCGAGTACGTCCAGGGCATCGGACCGGTTTGGACGGTTCACGTCGATCGCCTTCTCTATTACCTGCACCTTCCTGGCCAGGCCGGCCTCGTCTATGCCCGTTCCCCGACCCACTACCTCGCCAACAGGCCTGCCGGTGAGCACCGCCACAACTGCGGAGGAAGCGGTGGTGTTGCCGATCCCCATATCGCCCGTGGCCACCAGATCCAGCCCCTTCTTCGCTTCGCCCTCCACGACCTCGATACCGGCCTCTATTGCCTGGATGGCCTCCTTCCGCGTCATAGCGGGCCCCACGGCCATGTTTCTGGTACCCGGGGCGACCTTTCGCAGTAGAAGCCCGTCGCTGGGCGGCAGCTCGGAGGCCACCCCCACGTCCACGACCACCACCCTCGCTCCCGCCCGCCGGGATAGCACGTTGATGGCCGCGCCGCCGTGAACGAAGTTGAGCACCATCTGCGGGGTAACCTCGGCGGGGTAGGCCGAAACCCCTTCGGCCGTCACCCCATGGTCGCCGGCCATAACTATTACCGCCTTTCGAGGCAGTCTCGGCCGCACCTCGCCGGTGATGCCCGCGAGCTGCACCGCCAGCACCTCCAGCCTGCCAAGGCTCCCGGTGGGCTTGGTCAGCTGGTCCTGCCGCTCCCGCGCGGCCTTCATTGCCCCTTCGTCCAGTGGTCGAACCGACTCCATCGCTTGCTTGAGATCCATTACTCCTCCATCCCTGAATGCGGCTCATTCACTCTGTCTATCATCCTCGGTCGTTTGTCGATCATACCCGCGCCCCATCCGTCATCCCCGCGAAGGCGGGGATCCACCCGTCCCCGTGTGGCGCCTGGATTCCCGCGTCCGCGGGAATGACGGTTTATCGATGATTGGTGGGGTCAACCACGGAGACACGGAGAGCACGGAGATGACCTATGTGAATCTCGGCGTCCTCCGTGTCTCCGTGGTTCCGATGCTGCTGGGGATATCACCGACCCACGGCTCCGGGGCGGCCCCGACCGAGACCAGCCTTGCGCCGCCGTTCACCATCCGTGTGGACCAGCAGCCCTCCAGCCCGTCCAGACGGTCTGCGGCAACGGCCAGCAGGTCGCGAGCCTGGCGCTCGTTTTCGGGGCTGAATAGCACCCCGAGCAGCGTACCGCTGTGTGCCGCGCACACCCCCAGTGCGCCGTGCTCCTCTCCCAGCCGGATGACTCGCTCCAACTCCGACTTCGGGAGCAACCGCTGGTTGATCCTGGCGCTGAGGGTCGCGGCCTGCCCCACCAGATCCCATCGGTTTCCTTCGAGCCCGCGCCGCAGCAGTTCCGCG
>JAMCTB010000151.1 GCA_023380955.1 Chloroflexota bacterium
TCGCCGCCGGGCCGGAGGAGCGGGAGAGGCAGCGCCTGGCAGCGTAATCTATGTTTGAGGCCAAGGGGGAAGGGAAGGAGCCTCCCTTCCCCCTGCAACTTCTCAGTCCCTCTTCTCCCTCCCCGCCTGACCAGCAGGCGCGCCCTCTTGAACTGATCTTGCGGTATTACTTAAGATTTCCAACTGACTACTTGACGTCTCTCATTTCGTGCTGTAGGATACCCCCGTCACGAAGGAGGTGTCCCTGATGAGAAAGATCCTGGAGTCCTGCCCGACCTGCGGCGGCTCCCTCACGATCACCGAGGTCCGCTGTGAGCGCTGTGGGACCGAGGTGCGCAGCCAGTACCAGCCGTGTCCGTTCTGCCGCCTCACTCCGGAGCAGATGAACTTCGCCATGCTGTTCGTGCAGAGCCGCGGCAACCTGAGCGATCTCGAGAAGGCCCTGGGCGTCTCCTACCCGACGATTCGTGGCAAGCTGGATGAGATCATCAAGGTCGTATCGGCCCCCCGGCCGCCGGAAGCATCGATTACTCCAGCATCCCCTGCACCGGTCCAGGTCGCGCCCGTGGCAGACCCGGAGAAGGACAGGCGGCGCGAGATCTTGAACCAGGTGGCCAGCGGCAAACTGAATCCTGCCGATGCGCTGGCCGCCCTGCGCGGTGAGGAGAAGCGAGATGGCTAGCTTCCGGCAGGAACTCCCAGCTGGGGGGGCGACCAAGATCGACGTCGAGCTCTGGAGGGGCAATATCGTGGTTCGATCTGCCCCGCCTGGGGAGCCCGGTGCTCTGGAGTCCGATTGGGAACTGGACGTCAAGACTGATGGCGGCGCAGTTCGCGCCAGGCAGCCCCTCGACGTCAAGCGTCCTCTAGGCCTGGCCGACCTGATTGGTGAGCAACAGGTGCGGATCGAGATCGAGAGCGTGGTGCTCCTCGACAAGCAGATCCGCCACGGGGGAGGCGACGTGGTGATCGCTCTCCCGTCGTCGGTAGGCGAGGTCAGGCTCAGGACGGCTCGCGGGGACATCTACCTGCAGGGAATAGGGGCGACCTCCGAGGCATACACGGGCAGAGGAAATGTGGTGCTGTCCGGCGGCCGCGGTTTGGCCGCCGTGGGCACGGGTGTAGGCGATGTCAAAGCGTCCAACTGGCAGGGTCCCCTTCGCGTCCGTACCGGTAAGGGGAATTTAGAGTTGCGGGAGATCCAGGGAGACCTGGAAGCGAAGACCGGCAAGGGCGAGGTCAGGATAGAGGGAGCGGGCACGAGAGCCGACATTCACACCGGCCACGGCAACCTGGTGGCGAGCCGGCTTCGCGGCAACGCCAGCCTCTCCACAGGGCACGGTGACCTGGTGGCCATCGATCTCGACGGGGCTCGGCTGGAGGGGTTCACCGGCCACGGAAACGTTACCGTCGGTGGCAGTCTCACCGGGGCTAAGGTCAAGACCGGGCATGGAGAGGTCACATGCCGGCTCGGGGGCGCCGAAGGAGACTGCGAAATACAGACCGGCCGCGGCAATATCATCCTGGACCTCGAATCCAACGTGACTGCCAGGATCGATGCCTCGACGCGCCACGGCGGCATAGACAGCAACCTCCCTCTGGTCAAAGTGGGGACGTCGGGTCCCGAGGGCATCTTTGGTCAGAGGCTGGTCGGAACCGCGACGGGGACCGGTCCGGTCGCGAAGATCGCCCTGACCACCAGGGCAGGGGACATCCGCATCTTCCGGCGAGCAGACAGGCCCGCAAGCGGCGCGCCGGTTCCCGGTGGGGAACAAGTCGAAATGAAACCGGATCTGCAATCAGACGGTGCCGAGCCCATGACGGCTGGACCTGCACCTGTCCCCGACGAGGATGTTGCCCATTCACCTGATACCACGCCGACTGATGTGGACGCAGCAACAGCCGCCAACTCTCAGGCGGACCAGCCCCGGAGCTTCGAGTTGGAGATCCTGGGAGCGGTCAGTCGAGGCGATCTGTCCGTGGATGAGGCGATGGTGCTGCTTGAGACAGCCAGAAGCGACACTGGGAGTGAGACGTGGCTGGCGAGATGAGCGAGACTACCAGACCCGGCCACACGGTGACGTTGCGCTGTTCATGCGGAAGCACCTTCGCCCAGCTTCGTGAAGATGGAGCGGTGATCATCGTCTCCCGGCACCATGGCCAGAAGTGCGTGAATGTGATCACGCTGGAGGATCTGATGAAGCTGCAGAAGGAGGCGCGCCTCAATTCCAACAGGTAGGGGCGGGGTCTCCCCGCAGTCGAACTCTCAGTGTCTGGTCCAAGGGCGCTTGCGTTTCGTCACCCCCGCAGAAGCGGGGGTCCAGGACACTGCCAAGCGAGAGGACACTGGGTGCCCGCCTTCGCGGGCATGACGGTAGTAAGTAGCGCCCTGTTGCGCCCACCGGTCCACAACCGGCTGGGCGCTTTTCTATTCTGGGAGAAGAAGAGATGAAAGACGTGTCTACGAAGCACAACATTGGCGTTCCCTCCGACGCCTCGTCCGTCCAGATTCGGTGGCTGGAGGAACTCGACTTAACGGACCTGCCCGAGGTGGGCGGCAAGGGAGCGAACCTCGGCGAGTTGGCCCACGCCGGGTTACCGGTGCCGCCTGGATTCGTGGTGCCCGCGGCAGCGTACCGGATGCACCTGGACGGCGAAGGGCTCACAGGGCATATCGCCAACAGGCTCGTGGGAGTTCCGATGCAGGACGTCGACTCGGTCTCGGAAGCCAGCCTGGAGATTATGGGCTGGATCGACGAAGCGCCGATGCCGGAACTGGTGAGCGCGGCCGTGAGACATGCGTATCGGGCCCTCGCCAGACGAATGGGTGCAGGTAACAGCGGTCCCGCCGATTTCCCCGTCGCCGTTCGCTCCAGCGCCACAGCCGAAGACCTGCCCACCGCGTCATTCGCGGGTCAGCAGGAGAGCTACCTCAACGTGCGTGATGCGGAGGCCGTGCTGCGGGCCGTCAGGTCGTGCTGGGCCAGCCTCTGGACTCCTCAAGCCATCTCCTACAGAGAGAGCATGGGCTTCGACCACGCGAAGGTGGAGCTGGCCGTGGTGGTTCAGGCCATGGTGCCGGCCGAGGTGGCCGGCGTCATGTTCACGGCCAACCCGGTGTCGGGCGATCGAGACGAAATCCTGATCAGCGCCAGCTACGGTCTGG
>JAMCTB010000152.1 GCA_023380955.1 Chloroflexota bacterium
GTAGGCGTGGGCCACCGCCAGCAGCTCCAACGCTTTCTGAAGCTGCCGGTAGCCTCTGTCCGCCACCAGGACCCGACCCTGGGTTACGATGCCCACCTCCCGCTGCTGATCCAGGAAGTACTTGGCCAGTGTGGCTCCGACCGATGCCGTCCACTCCTCCGTGGAGTCCTCGCCGGAACCCACCTGAACCTCACCGTCCAGATCCAGGATGATCCAGACGTCGGAGAGGGGGTCCAGGTCGAACTCCTTCACCATCAGTCGCCGCTGCCGCGCCGAGCTGAGCCAGTGGATTCGACCGAGGGCATCCCCGGGCTGGTACTCACGGACGCCGGCCGCATTGGGGGTGGTGAAGTGGGTCCGCTGCGCTTGCACGCTGCCGCCCGGTAGCTCGCCGGGCGGCCGGCCGAAGGAGGTCAGCTCTGTGATGGCCGGATACACCACCACCGTGCCGCCAATGGGGAGCTTCCGCTGCATCTTGAACAGGCCGAAAGGGTCGCCGCTGACCACGTCGATGGGCCCCATGGTGTACAGCCCCCGCACCCGGCAGGGGGTTATCATCGGCAGGGTTCGCTTGGAGTAGCTGCCCAGCCCCACCACCCGGTTGCCGTGCCGGCCGACCAGGGTGGAGTGGTCGCGGAGCTCCAGCCAAAGCTTGGGCACCCACCCGGTGTTCTCCAGGGTGAGCCGCTCCTCTATCTGTCCCCCCACCTGGGACCGTGTGGTCTTGATCTCGTGGTGGAACCACAGCCACCGCACGTTGATCCAGCTCCAGAGAAAGGAGACCACGAGGAGTCCTGCCAGGGTGTAGACGACCCGGTAGAGGATCTCCCAGCCGGTGCTCAGCGCCGTGGCCAGGACGAGGAGGGTCAGGGCCGTTATGAAGACTACCTTCACCGCTTTATCGATACCGAAACCCGGCTCCCAGGAACCGGCAGGGAGTCGAGGATCTCGCGGATTACCAGACCGGCATCCACGTTCTTGATGCGGGAGGCCGGGTTGATGATCAGACGGTGGGCCAGGACCGGCTCCGCCAGAGCCTTGACGTCGTCGGGCAGGACGTAATCGCGGCCCGCCAGGAGGGCGCGGGCCTGGCCCGTTCTGAAGAGCGCCAGGGAGCCCCTCGGGCTGGCACCCAGGTAAACGTCGGGGTGCTCTCGGGTGGCCGAAACGACGTCGACGACGTAGCTCCGCAGGGCCGGCGCCACGGCCACCTCCTTGACCTGGGCCTGGACGGCCAGCAGCTCCTCCACGCCGGCCACCTGGGTGAGCTGGTCCAGGGGATGGGAATGCTGTTGCCGGTCGAGGATCTCCACCTCGTCCTGCCGGGCCGGGTATCCCAGGCGGATCCGCATCAGGAAGCGATCCAGTTGGGCCTCGGGGAGGGGAAAGGTGCCCTCGTACTCGATGGGGTTCTGGGTAGCCATCACCAGGAAGGGCTTCGGCATCCGGTGGGTGAAGCCGTCCACGGTGACCTGCCGCTCCTCCATCGCCTCGAGCAGACTGGACTGTGTCTTAGGGGTCGCACGGTTGATCTCGTCGGCCAGCACGATCTGGGCGATGACCGGGCCCGGGCGGAACTCGAACTCCCCGGTCTTCTGGTTGAAGATGGAAACCCCCGTCACGTCGCTGGGGAGCAGGTCAGGGGTGAACTGGAGGCGCTTGAAACTGCAGCCGATACTGCGGGCCAGGGCCTTGGCTAGAACGGTCTTCCCCACCCCCGGCACGTCCTCGATCAGGATGTGGCCCTCGCAGATCAGGGCAATGAGCGCCGACTCCACCTCGGCATGCTTGCCGACCACGACCCTCTCCACGTTGTCGAGCAGGGCCTGCACCACCGCTTTCACATCCACCATGCCGCCGACCCCCAGCACTCAGCACCAAGGACCTGGAATCAGGAGGGCTTTCCGGCAACACCCACACAGGGCACCCGGAAAGCCCAAAACGACGTATCAGCCAACGATCCTGTGAGACTTCTAGGCCCAGAGTATCGCAACATCCGCTACCTCTGGGCTCGAACGAGCCCGAACACCGTCACGCAAGAGTTGTTCCACTTGTTGGTTGATTATAGCGACTATAGCGTCGAAACCTCGGGCCGCTCCAGCGGCGCGCAATCCTAGATCTCTTCTATGCCGTTCCCGCTCTCGGCGGGAGCGCCGGCCGCCACGATCTCCTCTTCCTCCACCAAGCCGTCCTCGGAGATGACCACCTCGGCCGCCTCACCGTCGACGGCATCGGCGCCGGCATCCCCTCGGTCCTTGCCATTGCCGTTGGCGGATGAGATGGAGGCCACCTTGTCACCCTCGTTGAGGTTCATGACGTTGACCCCCTGAGAGGATCTGCCGTAGCAGGGTATCCGCTCCACCGGCGTCCTGATCACCAGGCCGCCCGCGGAGACCACCAGCAGCTCCTCGGTGGGCTTGACCACCCTGGCGGCCGCCACCGGTCCCGTCTTGTCGGTGACCTTGAGGGCCCGCACACCGGCACCGCCCCGCCCCTGAACGGGGAACTCTGCCAGGGCGGTGCGCTTGCCGAAGCCGTCGACCGTCACCAGCAGCAGGTCCAGCTCCGGATCGACGATGTCCATGGCGACCACCCTGTCGCCCTCCTCCAGCCGGATACCCCGGACCCCGCCGCTGGTTCGGGAGGCCGCCCGCAGCACGGTCTCGCTGAAGCGGATCGACTGGCCCTGCTCGGTGATCAGGATCACCTCGGACCCCTTCCGGCAGTAGCGGACCGACACCAGCTCGTCGCCCTCTTCCAGCGACGTGGCGATCAGACCGTTGGAGCGCACCGCGGCGAAGTCCCGCAGCGGGGTCTTCTTGATCTCCCCCTGGCGGGTGGCCATCAAGAAGTAATCGCCCTCGTCGAAGTTGGGCACGGCCTCCACGGCGGTCACCACGTCCTTGGGATCCAGGGAGATCAGGTTGATGATGGGCAACCCCTTGGCCTGTCTCGTCGCTTCCGGGACCTCGTAGGCCTTCAACCGGAAGACCCGGCCCCGGTCGGTGAAGAAGAGCAGGTTATCGTGGGTATCGACCACCAGCATTTGGCGCAGGATGTCCTCCTCCCGGAAGACCATCCCCTTGATCCCCTTCCCTCCTCGGTGTTGGGCATGGTAGGTGTCGCAGGGCATCCGCTTGATGTAGCCCCGCTGGCTGAGGGTTATCAGCACTTCCTGGTGGTCGATCAGATCCTCTTCCCTGAAGGCCTCGGCCTCCATGGGCACTATGCGGGTCCGCCGCTCGTCGCCGTACTTCTGCTTCAGCTCAGCCAGATCGTCCCGGACCAGGCAGAGGATCTTCTTCGGGTTGGCAAGCAGATCCTCCAGGTAGGCGACGGTGCGGAGCACCTCGGCGTACTCGTCCAGGATCTTCTGCCGCTCCAGGGCCGCCAGCCTTCGAAGCTGCATGTCGAGGATCGCCCGAGACTGGACCTCCGAGAGGCCGAACCTCTCCATCAGGTTGGGGAGGGCGACCTCGGCCGAGGAGGACTGGCGGATCGTCTGGATCACCGCGTCCAGGTGGTCCAGGGCGATCTTGAGGCCTTCCAAGATGTGAGCGCGGGCGCGAGCCTTCTCCAGCTCGAACTGGGTCCGGCGGGTCAGCACCAGCTGCCGGTACTCCAGGAAGTAGGCCAGGGCCTTCTTGAGGGTCAGCACCCGGGGCTGCCCGTCCACCAGGGCCAGCATGTTGACTCCGAAAGCCGACTGCATGGCCGTGTGCTTGTAGAGCCGGTTCAGCACCGCCTGGGGCTTGGCATCCCGCTTCACCTCGATGACGATGCGCATCCCCTGCCGGTCGGACTCGTCCCGCAGGTCGGAGATCCCCTCGAGCCTCTTGTCCTTGACCAGATCGGCGATCTTCTCGATGAGGTTCGCCTTGTTGACCTGGAAGGGCAGCTCCGTCACGATGATCTGGAATCGCCCTCCCTTGGACTCCTCGATGCCGGCCTTGGCCCGCATCAGGACCCTGCCGTGGCCGGTGGCGTAGGCCGTCTTGATCCCCTCGGTCCCCAGAATCAGGCCGCCGGTCGGAAAGTCCGGACCCTTGACGAAGCTGTACAGCTCCTCGACGGTCGCCTCAGGATTGTCGATGAGGTAGATGATCGCATCGGCGATCTCGTTCAGGTTGTGGGGAGGGATGTTGGTGGCCATGCCGACGGCGATGCCCGCCGAACCGTTGCACAGCAGGTTCGGGAAACGGGATGGAAGCACCACCGGCTCCTGCCGGGTACCGTCGTAGTTGGGCAGGTAGTCGACGGTCTGCTTCTCGATGTCGGCCATCATCTCCATGGACACGACCGTCATCCGGGCCTCGGTGTACCGCATGGCCGCGGGAGGGTCGCCGTCGATGGAGCCGAAGTTGCCCTGCCCATCGACCAGCGGATAGCGCATGTTGAAGTCCTGGGCCATCCGCACGAGGGTCGGGTAGATAACGGCCTCGCCGTGAGGGTGATAGTTGCCCGAGGTGTCACCGCAGATCTTGGCGCACTTCCTGTGAGAGCGGTTCGGCGCCAGGTTGAGGTCGTGCATGGAAACCAGGATGCGGCGCTGCGACGGCTTCAGGCCGTCGCGAGCATCGGGAAGGGCCCGGGACACGATCACGCTCATCGCGTAGTCGAGGTAGGAGCTTTTCATCTCCTCTTCGACGTTGACCGGCTTGACTATTCCAATATCCATGAGACTACCTCGATATCCCCAGCGATCAGCTATCGGCGGTCAGCCATCAGCCACAAGCCCCATGCATCCCACTGCCACCAACCGCATGCAGTAAGAAAGGACGAGCCACGCAGGAGGGAAACCATGAAGGTATCAGCCCGGGTGGCCGTTCCGTCGCTGCGATTCGGGCTTGCCCGGATCCTCCGAGTCCTCGGGAGGTGCTCCCAGCAGCCTCTGGTACTCCTCGATGCCGAGGACTACCGCGAAGGGCTTACCCTGCTTCTCAATGAGGAAGGTCTCGCCGCCGAAGTGGGCACGTCCGAGGATCTCTGCAAAGTTGTTGCGGGCGTCGGCAGCCCGAATCTTTATGGGCATTCCGCTTCTCCTAAGGCACAATTATACGACAAATTGTACAAAATGTCAAAGGATCGGCGTGGCGCGGGGTATCGAAGAGACATATAATGGTCTGATTGCGTTGATATTATCTCCGAGTGGAGGGCTTAGGGGAGATGAGCGCCGAGTCCGGTCTGTCGCGACGAGTAACGGCCATCATCCTCACCGTCGTGGTCGCCAACCTGGGAAACAACATCGTGGCTCCCCTGATGCCCGTCATCAGGGACGAGTTCGACTCCAGCGCCGCCCAGGTTGCGCTGGTCGCCTCGGGGTTCGGCCTCGGGCGACTGGTGATGGATCTCCCCGCTGGCTACCTGATCGGTCGCATCAGCCCCAACCGGATGTTCACCCTCGGCATCCTGCTGGCGGCGGGTGCGGCCGCCTTGGCAGCCTACTCGACTACCCTGGAGCAGCTGATCGCCTTTCGCACCGCCATGGGGCTCGGCTCCTCCATCATGTCCACCGTCGCACTGACCCTGCTGGCCCGGATGGCCCGACCGGAGGAGCGAGGGTCGCTGCTCGGCTTCTATACCAGCGCCATGCTGTTCGGACAGGCCATCAGCCCCACTATCGGAGGCTATCTGGCCACCCTGTTCGACTGGCGGGCCGGCTTCCTCTTCTGCGCGCTCACCCCCCTGGTGTCGCTGCCCCTCAACCTCTTCGCCACCTCCAGCGCCGCGGATGCGTCCCTCCCAGAGGGCGGCGGCGAGCAGCGGGGAGTGCACGGCCACGGGGCAGCTCCCATCACCCAGGAGTGCGCCCCTGCCCCCCGATTCGCCCTGGCGAGCGTCTACCTTGGAACCTTCGTCAACTTCTTCGACCGGCACGGCATGCGCGCAACCCTGCTCCCTCTCTACGGCGGCCTGGTGTTGGCGATGGACCCGGGGACCATAGGCGCCACTCTCACCGCATCCTCCGTCCTGACCATCCTCGTCAGCCTGCCCCTCGGCGCGGCATCGGACCGGGTGGGCAAGAAGCGGCTGCTGCTGCCCGGTCTGCTCACCCTCGCGGCGGGCAACCTGTTCCTGCTGTCGGGCGAGAGCCAGATCGTCTTCACCGTGGCGACGACGCTCATCTCCATGGGGGTGCTCTCCAACAGCATGCTCTCGGCCCTCGTGGCCGACCTGGTGCCGGAACCGCTGCTGGGCAAAGGGATGGGACTGTACCGCTTCACCGCCGACCTCGGGGTGGTCCTCGGACCCGTTGTCCTGGGACTGGTGGTGGACCTGTACGGTTTCGGCGCCGCGTGGCTGGTGGGAGCCGTGGCCGTGCTGATGGGGACGGCCGTTTGCCACCTCTGTGTCCCGCAAGAAACCGGAGCCGTCGCCACAGGGGGAAAGGCCTAGGGTCCGCCCCTGACGGTGGCCGGCCCTTCCTCTCTCGGGCAACGATTGACGGGATCCAGGCGCGATCTTAGACTGTATGTGCAATTGTGTGGTTGTTCATGAGTACTGGACCTTCCCGCTCCCAGGAGACGGAGGTTGAGAGCCGACAAGGAGAGAATCATCCCCCGCCGACGAAGGTGACGATCTCCAGGGCATCGCCTGCCGAAAGGCAGGTGGTGGCGTACTCCTCCCGCAGGAGGATCCGCCGGTTCAGCTCGACGGCGACCCGGGCCGGGTTCACCCCTTTGGATTCCAGGAAGGCGGAGATGGAGGAGCCATCCTCCACCATCTCCGGCCTGCCGTTCAGTGTTATGTCGAGAGTCATCCTCTGTACCTCAGCGCTACCGGACCACGCCCTCCAGGGGGCTGCTGGCCGAGGCGTAGGCCTTCCTGGGTATCCGGCCGGCCAGGTAGGCCTTCCGTCCGGCCTCGACGCCCAACCTCATCGCCTCCGCCATCATAGCAGGGTTCTGCGCCTGGGCAACGGCGGTGTTGATCAGGCAGGCAGAGGCGCCCAGCTCCATAGCCATCGAGGCATCGGAGGGGGCACCGATCCCAGCATCCACCACCACCGGCACGCCGGCCTGCTCGATGATGATCCTGATCTGCTCGAAGTTCACCATTCCCTGCCCGGAGCCGATGGGCGAGGCCAGGGGCATCACCGTCGCGCAGCCCACTTCCTCCAGCCGCTTGGCCAGAACGGGGTCGTCGTTGATGTAGGGCAGCACCACAAAGCCCTCGTCAACCAGCCGCTTGGCCGCTTCCAGAGTGCCGATGGGATCGGGCAGGAGGTACTTGGCATCGGGGATTACCTCCAGCTTCACCCAGTGAGAGAGTCCCATCGCCCTGGCCAGCTGAGCGGTCCGCACGGCCTCGTCGGCCGTTTGGCACCCGGCCGTGTTGGGCAGGATGGTGTACCTGCTCCAGTCGATCTCGTCCAGCAGGGTCTTCTTGTTGGGATCGCTGAGATCCAGTCTCCGCAGCGCCACGGTGATGACCTCGGCCCGGGAAGCCTCGAAGGCCGCGTGCATCTCCTCGATGTTGCGATACTTGCCGGTGCCCAGGAACAGCCTGGACCGCAGCTCCTTGCCGGCAATGACCAGCTTGTCGTCCATCGCCATCAACTCCTTCTACAGTATCGCCGGCGGGAGCCGGCTGATCCGAAAACCATGTAGGGCAGGGCGCTCTGCCCTGCCGCCGGACCCTCCATCGCCCGCCGGGCGGAGGGGCACAGGGCCCCTCCCTACGCTGTCGAAGCCATCGTCCGCCGTGCTGCAGAATGCGCCGTTATCATCCATGACGGTGCCCGTCAGGGGCATCAGCAACTTCCATGCGCCTGTGTCATGGAGCACAACAACCTTCCGGTCGCCGCTGCCGCGTCCTGCGCCGACAGGATGGCGGTGATCACCGCGACGCCGCTCGCGCCCGCGGCCATCACCGAGCCGGCGTTGTCCGGCTTGATGCCGCCGATGGCGATGACCGGCACCCGAACCGCTCCCGCCACCCGGCTCACCAGGCCAGGGCCCGCCGGCTCCAACCCGGGGTGGGACCGGGTCTCGAAGATGGTGCCCAGCAGCAGGTAATCTGCGCCCTCCCCTTCCGCCTGAAGGGCCCCCTCCAGGGAATGGACGGAGGCGCCGATCAGCATCCCCTGACCCACCAGTCGCCTGGTCTCAGCCACCGGCAGGCTTCCGCCACCCAGTTGAACCCCGTCGGCACCCAGGGCCAGGGCCACATCCACCCGATCGTTCACCACCAGCGCAGCTCCCCAACGGCGCACCGGCTCCAGCAGGCTGCTCCCCAACTGGAGCAGCTGCCGGGCGGATAGCTGCTTCTGGCGGAGCTGGACCAGCCCGACGCCGGCCTCCACGGCCACAGCCACCACCTGCTCCAGGGGCCGCCCCCGGCAGGCCTCGGGATCGGTGACGAGGCAGAGTATGGGAAATCGAAGGTGGTGACGCCGCAACAGCCCTCACCCCGGCCCTCTCCCAGAGGGGGTTGTCGCCTCTCCCTTTGGGAGAGGCCGCCCGAAGGGCGGGTGAGGGCTGGGACGCTGCCAACCAAACAGCCCTCACCCCGACCCTCTCCCAGAGGGAGAGGGAGATAATGGAAGTGGCCACTCCCTGCAGTAGGAGCAGCCACTCACGGATTCTGTCCCTGGTGCTCTGCTTCCCTACGCTGGTACTACCCAGTTCAGGTTCACAGGGTCGGCGGCAAAACCGCCTCTCAGCAAGTACGCTCCCCTAGCAGACGCCTTATTCAGTTTTTCGGCGAGGGCAATAGTAGCATGACAGAGGGCCGAAAACAATGCTTGACAAGCCTCCCAGGTCGCCCTATATTGTATCGCGAAACGGGGTTTCACCATCTGGAAGTATTCTCCTCCCTTCACCCAGCGGCATCCACCGCCAGTTCTGCTGACGAGGTTGTCAGGTGACAGGCACTTCGCGAAGAAAAGTCAACGAAGGCTCCTCCACCTCAAAGACTACCGTCCAGTCGGTAGAGCGAACCCTCGACATTTTGGAAGCCCTGGCGAAGGTGGGCGAGACAGGCATCGCCCAGTTGAGCAACCAGGTGGGCCTGCACGCCAGCACCGTCCACCGTCTTCTCTCCACCCTGATCGCTCGGGGATACGTCCGCCAGAACCCGGAATCGGGCCGCTACCTCCTCGGATTGAAACCGTTGGACGTGGCACGGGCAGTGAGGGACCATCTGGATCTCCGGATGGAAGCCATACCCGTCCTGCAGGAGCTGATGCGGAGGAGCGGCGAAACCGCCAATTTGGCCGTGATGGACGATCACCAGATCGTTTACCTGGAGCAGGTATCGAGCCCGGGCTGGATGCTCAGGATGTTCGTGCAGGTGGGTGCGCGGGCACCGCTGCACAGCACCGCCTCCGGCAAGGTCCTCTTGTCCGCTCTCCCCGACGAGGAACTCGATCGAATGCTCCACTCCTACCGTCTGATCCCCTATGCCAGCCGCACCATCGTCGACACCGGCATTCTCATGGCCGAGTTGGAGGAGGTGCGGCGCCAGGGGTATGCCACCGACTACGGCGAGCAGGAGGAGGGGGTTAGCTGCATAGCAGCGCCGGTGCGAGACCACACGGGGAGAGTGCTGGCGGTCATCAGCATCTCCGGCCCGTGGATCCGGATCACCCCGGAGCGGGTTCCCCTGCTGGTGCCTTCAGTACAGGAAGCGTGCGCCCGCTTATCGGCAGCGCTGGGATACGATCCGGCTTATCACGCGGTAGTCAACGCAGCAGTTTTGACACGAGGAGGTGGAGCATGAGGATTGCGTTGATCGGCCAGGCAGCCTTTGGCGAGAAGGTCCTGGAAGCTCTCCTCAAGGAAGGCGAGGAGATAGCCGTCGTCTACTGTCCGCCGGATGCGCCAAACGGGAAGCAGGATTCCCTGGGCGAGTTGGCGGAGAAGAGTGGGATCCCCGTCAGAAAGCCGGCCCGGATGCGCAACCCCGAGGTGTTCGAGGAGTACAAGTGCTTCGATCTCGAGCTGAACGTCATGGCCTTCGTCACCGACATCGTGCCGATGACGATGATCCGGTACCCCAAGCTGGGAACCATCCAGTACCATCCCTCCATTCTCCCCCGACATCGTGGCGGCAGCGCCATCAACTGGGCGGTGATCAACGGAGAGACCAAGACCGGCCTCAGCATCTTCTGGCCCGACGAGGGTCTGGACACCGGTCCGATCCTGATGCAGAAGGAAGTGGCCATCACGCCCGACGACACCCTGGGCTCGGTGTACTTCAACAAGCTGTTCCCCCTGGGCGTCGAGTCGGTGGTGGAGTCGGTGAAGCTGGTCAAGGCGGGGAAGGCGCCCAAGGTCGATCAGGATCTGAGCGAGGGCGAGTACGAGCCCCTCTGCAAGAAGATGGCGATCGACTGGATCTATCCCATCAACGTCGTCTACAACGTGATCCGTGGCTGCAACCCGTCGCCCGGCGCCGGCACTCTGTACAAAGGCCAGCCGCTCAAGATCTTCGACTGCGAGAAGAGGAACGTGAGCGGCCCTGCTGCACCAGGGACGGTCCTGGAGATCGCCGGCGACGGCTTCCTGGTAGCGGGCAACGGTGGAAGCATCTTCGTCAAGCGGGTTCAGCCCCAGGGTTCCCCCAAGCTGAAGGCATCGGAGTTCGTGGCATCGGCCGGCCTGCAGGTTGGGGACAAGCTGGGATAGGTAGCTAACAGCAGTCAGCTGTCAGCCCTCTGGCTAATGGGGATTAGGGGTCAGACAGGGGAAGAAGGGAGGCTGACAAGAGCAAAGGTTGACTGCTGATAGCTGAAGGCTCTTAGTTTGAGGAGGAGGCATTAGAAAGGATGGCAGGAGATCTCTACGAGGTTCGCTGGCACGCCCGCGGCGGCCAGGGTGCGGTGACCGCGTCCCGCTTCCTGTCGGCGTCGGCAAGCCGCGAGAACAAGCACTTTCAGGGCTTCCCTGAATTCGGCACCGAGCGCATGGGCGCCCCGATCCAGGCATTCACCCGCCTGAGCAGCCAGCGGATCTACACCCACGAGCAGGTGACGACCCCGGATGCCGTCGTGGTGCTGGATCCGACTCTTCTGGAGGTCGTGGACGTGACCGCCGGCCTCAAGCCGGGCTGCCCACTGATCATCAACTCCGATCTGGCGGCGGCCGAGCTGAGGAAGCAGCTGCCGAAGGGCAGCTACAAGCTGTACACCGTGAACGCGACGAAGATCGCGACCGAGTCCGTCGGCCGGCCGATCACCAATACCGCCATGGTGGGCGCGCTGGTGAAGATCACAGAGCTGATCGCCTTCAAAGCCGTCGAGGATGAGCTCCGGTCGATGTTCGGCTCCCGGTTCAAGCAGTCGGTGGTCGACGGCAACGTCAAGGCGCTGCAGAGGGCCTACGAGGAGGTTAAGGGCGAATGAGCGACATCTTCGAAGTGAAGGGCGGAACCCTCCCGAAGGCCAGCGAGCTACCGCTGGGCGGGATCATCCCAAGCAACGGCAACGGTGTCAACTACGCCACCGGTAGCTGGCGGACCCAGCGGCCGATCTTCAACGATGCAGCCTGCACCGACTGCCTGCTGTGCTGGCTCCACTGCCCGGACGACTCGATCATCCTGGAGGAGGGCAAGGTAGTGGGGATCGACGTGGATCACTGCAAGGGCTGCGGTATCTGCGGCCAAGAGTGCAACTCCAAGCCGGTTAAAGCCATGAACATGGCCCAGGGCGGCCGCTTCGAGCCGAGCGAGACCTTCGCCAGGCACACACTGTAAGGAGATCGAGTGATGGCAATAGCAGAGAAGCCTGTACGGCAGCGAAAGGTAGTGGGTCTCACCGGTGACGGGGCTGCCGCCGACGCCATGATGCAGATCAACCCGGACCAGGTAGCTGCCTACCCGATTACCCCTCAGACCGAGATCGTCGAGCGCTTCGCCGAGTACGTGGCCAACGGCAACGTTCAGACCGAGTTCGTGGCGGTCGAGAGCGAGCACAGCGCCCTGTCCGCCTGCTGCGGCGGCGCCGCCGCCGGCGGCCGGGTGATGACCTGCACCTCCTCGCAGGGTCTCGCCCTGATGCACGAGGTGCTGTTCATCGCCTCCGGCAACCGGCTGCCCATCGTCATGCCGATGGTCAACCGAACCCTGAGCGCCCCCATCAACATCCACGGAGACCATTCCGACTCCATGGCCTCCCGCGACGCCGCCTGGATCCAGCTCTTCTGCGCCGACGCCCAGGAGATCTACGACACCACCATCATGGCCGTCCGGATCGCCGAGCACCCGGAAGTGCAGCTGCCGGTGATGGTCTGCTTCGATGGCTTCAACGTCTCCCACGACATGGAGCGGGTGGAGATGCTGGACAAGGCCGAGGTCCAGGAGTTCGTCGGAGAACCGAACCCGAAGATCAACATGCTCGATCCGGAGAACCCCATCAGCATCGGCGCCCTGGTGCTGCCTCCCTTCTTCTTCGAGCACAAGCTCGCCATGACCAGGGCCCTGGAAGGCTCCATCAAGGCCATCGAGGAAGTGGGCAAGGAGTACGCGAAGCTGAGCGGCCGGTCCCAGCCTATCCTGGAGACCTTTGGCATGGAGGACGCCGAAGTGGCCGTGGTGGCCCTGAGCGGCATCGGCGGCACGGCTCAGTGGACCGCGATGCAGCTGCGGGAGCAGGGGTTGAAGGTCGGCGTGGTGCGGCCGCGGGTTTACCGCCCGTTCCCGGCCGCCCAGATGGTAGAGGCTCTGAAGAAGGTCAAGGCCGTGGCCGTGGTCGAGAAGGCCTCCGCGCCCGGCGCTTCCGGTGCGCCCGTCTTCCAGGACCTGTGCACTGCTATGTACGGCCTGGACCCGCGCCCGAAGATGATCAACTACGTCACGGGTCTGGGCGGCCGCGACACCTCGTCCGTACAGTACACCGAGGTCTTCAAGAGGCTGCTGGGTATCGCCAAGGGCGAGCCCGTCGGCCCGGTGCAAAGCTACATCGGCGCACGGGAATAGGAGAGTATAGACGATGGCAGTAAACCTGAAAGAGCTAGCGAAGAAGGACGTTAAGTTCACCTCCGGCCACCGCCTGTGCACCGGCTGCGGCCCCGCGATCATTGCCAAGTGGACGATGCTGGCGGCGGCGGAGTACAACATCGCCATGAGCAGCGCCACCTGCTGCGTGGAGATCTCCAGCGTCGTCTTCCCCTACACCAGCTGGAAGGTCTCCTGGTACCACAACGCCTTCGAGAACGCGGGTGCCGTTATCGGCGGTATCGAGGCCACCTACCAGGCCCTGAAGCGCAAGGGCAAGATGGACAAGGACTTCCGCTTCGTCGCCATGGGCGGCGACGGCGGCACCTACGACATCGGCTTCCAGTCCCTGTCGGGTGTCATGGAGCGGCGGCACAAGGTCCTGTACATTGTCTACGACAACAACGCCTACATGAACACCGGTATCCAGCGCTCCGGCGCCACGCCGAAGTACGCCTGGACCACCACCTCTCACGTGGGCGATGCCTACCAGGGCAAGCAGCAGCCGCGCAAGGACCTGGTGTCCATCATGGCGGCCCACGACATCCCTTACGTGGCCCAGGCCAGCGTCGGCTACTGGCGCGACTACATGACCAAGGTCCAGAAGGCGCTGGAGACCGACGGTCCCTCCTTCATCGCCGTCTACGCCCCTTGCTGGCGCGGTTGGCGAGCTGAGACCCATCAGACCGTGGAGTTGGGCCGCCTGGCCGTCCAGTCCAAGTACTGGCCGCTGTACGAGGTGGTCGATGGCAAGTGGCAGATGACCTACGTGCCCAGGGAAGAGAAGTCGGTGACCGAGTTCCTCAAGCCGCAGGGCCGGTTCAGCCACCTGTTCAAGCCCGGCAACGAGGCCCTGCTTCAGGACTTCCAGAGCGAAGTCGACTACAAGTGGGACCAGCTGCAGAGGCGGATCTCCGCTTCGGCCTGAGTGAAAAAGGGTCCGGGTAGCGGTAATGGGGGGACGCCGGAGGCATTCACAATCGGATGCGCCGGCGCCCCCTTGCCTAACAGCTATCAGCTATCAGCCGTCAGCTATCAGCAAGAGTCGATCGAGAGCAGATTGCGGGCCGAGCGAGGATGTTGAGTTGGGTGACTTCAGAGAGCTGAAGGTCTGGGAAAAGGCTCATCACTTGACCCTGGTAGCATACAAGGTGACGGCAACATTCCCAAGGGATGAGCTGTTCGGATTGACCAGTCAGATACGACGTTCGAGCGCATCGATACCAGCCAACATCGCAGAGGGCTGCGGCAGAAACGGAGATGCCGAGTTCGCGCGGTTCTGCGGAATGGCGATGGATTCAGCGAACGAACTAGATTATCATCTTCTGCTCGCTCGTGATCTCAATCTGTTGAAGAGCGAAGACTACGAACTGCTCTCAAGTGAACTGAGCGAGACTCGACGTATGCTTGCAGCGCTCATCCAAAGGCTGAAGGCTGAAGGCTGATAGCTGATAGCCGATAGCTCTCAGAAGGGGGGCCAGACGGTGATACGAGAGCAACTGATCGAAGAGCTGGCCAAGATCGTAGGCAAGGACGACGTCCTATCGTCCCGCCGAGACTTGCTGGTATACGAGTACGATTCCACGCCGGACCTTTTCCAGCCTGAGGTGGTCGTCTTCCCAGCCAACTCCGCCGAGGCCTCAGCCGTATTGGAGCTGGCCAAGAGGGAAGGGCTCACCATGGTACCCAGGGGAGCGGGCACCAACCTGTCCGGCGGCACCCTCGCCCTCAAAGGTGGGCTCGTGATCGGCTGCAGCCGAATGACCCGAGTGCTGGAGGTGGACACCACCAACGAGCGAGTGGTGGTGGAGCCTGGCGTCGTCAACCTGGAGCTGCAGAACCTGCTGGCACCGATGGGCTATCTCTACGCCCCCGACCCGGCTAGCCAGAAGGTGTCCACCCTGGGGGGAAACATCGGGGAGAACTCCGGCGGTCCCCACTGCCTCAAGTACGGCGTCACCACCAACCACGTCTACGGCCTGGAGGCGGTGCTGCCCGACGGAGAGGTCATCAACACGGGCGGCCCCTGCGAGGATAACCCCGGCTACGACCTGACGGGAACGATGGTGGGCTCCGAAGGGACCTTCGGCTTCGTGACCTCCATGACCCTGCGGCTGATGCGGGCGCCGGAGGCCATCAAGACGATGCTGGCCATCTTCGACACCCTGGAGGACTCCGGTAGCGCCGTCTCGGAAATCATCTCCGAGGGCATCGTCCCAGCAACGCTGGAGATCATGGACAAGATAGTGACCTGGGCCGTGGAGGAAAGCTACCACTCGGGATACCCGCTGGATGCCGAGGGGATCCTGATCATCGAGCTGGACGGCCTGAAGGACGGCCAGGATCGGCTGGCCGAGCGGATCGTGGAGATCTGCAGGAGGAACCACGTCCGGGATATCAAGATCGCCCAGAACGACGCGGAGCGAAATGGCCTTTGGGCAGGCCGGAAGGGAGCTTTCGGCGCCATCGCCCGGGTGAGCCCCAGCTACTCGGTACAGGACGGCACCGTGCCCCGCACCAAGCTGGCCGAGACCCTCAAGGAGGTGGTCGCCATCGCCGAGAAGCACAACGTCAAGGTCGGCAACGTGGCCCACGCCGGTGACGGCAACCTGCACCCCCTGATCATGTTCGACCCCAAGGACACGGCGGAGGTGGAGCGGGTGCACAGGGCCGGCAAGGAGATCCTGAAGCTGTGCGTCGAGATGGGCGGCACCCTGACCGGCGAGCACGGCATCGGCATCGAGAAGCAGGACTCCATGCCGCTGGTGTTCAACGACGCCGAGGTCGACGTGATGTTGCGAGTCAAGAGAGCCTTCGACCCCGACAACAGGCTCAATCCGGACAAGATCCTGCCCCTCAAGAAGGCGGCCGAAGGAATGGGGGTGTAGCGATGACGGTGACAGCGCAGAGCCTGGAGGCAACGCGGAAGCGACTGGCGGAGATCGTCGGGCCGGAGAACGCGCTGGCCGAAGATCGGCTGGCCGCCCACTCGGCCTATGGCGAGCAGCCGGTAGCAGCGGTCCTCCCCGCCGACGAGAGCCAGGCGGCGGAGGTGGCCGCGCTGGCCGATGCCGAGGGGATCCCGGTCATCGTATGGGGAAGCGGCACCAAGCAATCCATTCAGCCGGTGCAGCCCCGTGACGGGATCGTTCTCGGCACAGGCCGGATGAACGGCACCATCGAGCTGGACGCGGCCAACCTGACGGTGACCGTCGGGACCGGCAAGGTGATGGACGACCTGCAGCGGGAGCTGGCGGGGGTCAAGCTGTTCCTGCCACTGGACCCCGTGGACTCGGCTCGGGCAACAGTTGGCGGTACCCTGGCCACCAACAGCAGCGGGCCGAACCGGCTGCTGTACCGAACCGCTCGGGACATGGTGCTGGGGCTGCGGGTGGCCACACCCCAGGGCACCCTGGTGCGGGTCGGTGGGAAGACCGTCAAGGACGTGGCCGGCTACGACATGAAGAAGCTGTACATCGGGTCGTGGGGTACCCTGGGGGCCATCACGGCGGCCACCTTCCGGCTGTTGCCCCTCCCCGAAGCCAGCGCGACGGTGGCGATAGCGTTCCCCCAGCTTCACAACGGTTGTTCTATGGTGTCCGCCCTGCTAGCCTCCTTCATGCGACCCTCCTCGGCCGACCAGCTCGGCTACGGTGCGGCGCCGCTGGCGGTGGAGCGGGCCTTCGAGCTGAAGCCCGGCGAGCACCTCCTGCTGGTCCAGGTGGAGGGTGCCGTGGAGGCAGTGGAGAGGCAGAAGAGGGAGCTGGCGGAGATGGCCGGCAAGAACGGGGCCAGGGAGCTCTTCACCCTGGAGGGCTCCGAGGAGCGCGAGCTCTGGCAGTATCGCAAGGAAGTGTTCGCGGATCTGCCGGCCGATGGGCCAGCTATGCTGGTGAAGGGATCGGTGCTGCTGAAAAAGGTCTTCGAGTTCACCACCGGCCTGGTCAACCTGCCGGGTCTGCAGGTCACCTTCGCCTCCCACGCCGGGAACGGCGTCGTCTACGGTCTGGCAACCGCGGAGCCCGGCCAGGAAGAGAAGCTGGTCTCCGCCGCGGGCCGGCTGCAGCAGCTGGCCGCCGACTGCGGCGGGTTCGCGCTGGTGCAGAAGGCACCCAGCCAGGTGGCGGAGAAGGTGCAGCTGTGGCCGCCCAGGACCGACTACGGCCTGATGAGGGAGATCAAGGCACAGCTGGACCCCAAGAAGCTGTGGAACCCGGCGCGGGTCCCTGGAGGGAGGGCGTAAATGGCTACGGCATCAGGTGGAGACGGAAAGACGATGTCCGCCCTGGCCGAGCTGGTGGAAAAGTGCAACCGCTGCGGCTTCTGCCAGGCGGGGTGCCCCACTTACAAGGCCACAGGGTTGGAGTGGCAGGTCTCCCGGGGTCGGGTGGCGCTGGTGAGAGACATCCTGGACGGCCGGATAGATCTGCTGGAGGACGAGATCCGCGAGGCCCTCGGAAGCTGCCTCCGCTGTGGGGGGTGCACCACCCATTGCCCGCCTCAGGTCCAGACCCCCGAGATAGTGGACAAGGCCTTAGAGGAGCTGGTGCGGCTCAAGGGGCAGCCCTGGGTCCAGAGGGTGATCTTCCGCAATCTTCTCCCCAACAAGGGGATGCTGGGCACGGCGGGCAAGGCCATCTGGCTGGGACAGGTGACGGGCGCCCAGAAGGCGGCCAAAGGGCTGGGCATCACCAAGATCCTGGGGAAAGACGCCCACAGGGCGCAGGACGGACTCCCCAGGCTGCCATCCAGGACCGCCAGGCAGCTGTTGCCCACCATGATGCGGCCGGTGCCCCAGCGAAAGCACCGGGTGGCCTACTTCATCGGGTGTGGAACCGATCTGATCTACCCCGAAGTGGCCGCCGCCATGGTCCGGGTGCTCTACGCCAACAACACCGAGGTGCTGGTTCCCGACGTGGTGGACTGTGGCAAGCCACCCACGGCGTACGGTGACTTCGATGCCGCCCGCAGCCTGGCCAGGAAGAACATCGACGCCCTCTACGGGTTGGACGTGGACGCCATCGTCACCGATTGCGCCACCTGCGGCTCCTTCATCAAGGAGTACGGCAAGCTGATGGCCGAAGACCCGCAGTACGCGGAGAAGGCCAAGGCGGTGGCCGGAAAGATGAAGGACGTCAGCGAGTTCCTGGCCGGCATCGAGCTGAACGACCAGATGGGGGACGTCAAGACCAAGATCACCTACCACGACCCCTGCCACCTGGTGCGGTTCCAAAAGGTCTCCGCTCAGCCGCGCAAGCTGCTGAAGGGCATACCCGGTTTGGAGTTCAAGGAGATGGCCGAGGCCGACATGTGCTGCGGCGGCGCCGGCTCCTTCTCCCTGACCCACTACGAGCTGTCCCAGCAGGTGCTGAGCCGGAAGATGGGCAACGCCTCGCGAACGAACGCCGGTTTCCTTGCCACCGGATGCCCCGCCTGCATGATGCAGCTGTCGGCGGGGGTTCGGAAAGACGGGATGCCGATGCAGGTCATCCACACCGTGCAGCTGCTGGACAGGGCGTACGCCGCGAAGTGGGCGCGGTGACGGGGCGACGGGGAGATAGCACCGCCTCTCCCTCTGGGAGAGGGAATCTCCGCGTCTCAGTTGACGGGTCTGGGGCGTTTATGTAGACTCTGGGGCGTTCCTCAGCCCTGCGCAGCATCAGCCGGTCAAGGACCGCCCCCGGTTTCGTTCACCAAACTTTGGGAGGTTGTCGTACGTGCTAAGCGACCTGGATATCGCCCAAGCTGCAAAGATGAAGCCGATCACGGAGATCGCCCAGGGCCTCGGCCTGCTCGAGGATGAGATAGAGCCGTATGGCAAGTACAAGGCAAAGGTCAACCTGGAGGTGCTCGATCGCCTCAAGGGCAGACCGAACGGCAAACTGATCGACGTTACCGCCATCACCCCCACCCCTCTGGGTGAGGGCAAGACGGTCACCACCATCGGCCTCTCTCAATCCCTCGGCTACATCGGGAAGAAGGTGTTCACCTGCATCCGCCAGCCTTCTTTGGGTCCCGTCTTCGGCATCAAGGGCGGTGCCGCGGGCGGCGGCTACTCCCAGGTAGTGCCGATGGAGGACTTCAACCTCCACCTCACCGGCGACGTTCACGCCATTGGCGCAGCCCACAACCTGCTGGCAGCCTTCATCGACAACCACATCCACCACGGCAACGCGCTGGGGATCGATCCCTTCAGCATCACCTGGCCGCGGGTCATGGACATCAGCGACCGAGCCGTTCGCCAGATCATCGTGGGGCTGGGCGGCAAGGACAACGGGTATCCCAGGCAGACCGGGTTCGACATCACCGTGGCCTCGGAGGTGATGGCGATCGTCGCCCTGACCACCAGCCTGAGGGACCTCCGGGAGCGGCTGGGAAAGATCGTCATCGGCCTCACCAAGGAGGGCAAGGCGGTCACGGCTGAGGACCTGAAGTGCGCCGGCGCCATGGCCGTGCTGCTGAAGGACGCAATCAAGCCTAACCTGCTCCAGACCCTGGAGCACACGCCGGTCTTCGTTCACGCCGGCCCCTTCGCCAACATCGCCCACGGCAACAGCTCCATCCTGGCCGACCAGATCGCCCTGAAGCTGGCCGACTACGTGGTGACCGAGAGCGGCTTCGGCGCCGACATGGGGGCCGAGAAGTTCATGGACATCAAGTGCCGCTACAGCGGTGCGGCGCCCAGCGCCGTGGTGATGGTGTGCTCCATCCGCGCCCTGAAGATGCACAGCGGCAAGTTCAAGGTGGTTGCCGGCAAGCCGTTGGATCCGGGTCTCACCCAGGAGAACCTGGAGGCGGTGGCCCAGGGCTGCTCGAACCTCGAGAAGCAGATCGAGAACATGCGGCTGTTCGGCGTGCCGGTGGTGGTGGCCATCAACCGGTTCACCACCGACACCGATCGCGAGATCGACGTGGTGAGGGAGAAGGCCATAGCGGCAGGGGCCGAGGGCGCCTACGTGAGCGAGGTGTGGGCCAAGGGCGGGGCCGGCGGCGCCGAGCTGGCCGAGGCGGTCGTGAAGGCGGCCAACAAGCCGAACGGCTTCCACTTCCTCTACCCGCTGGAGATGCCCATCAAGGAGAAGATCGAGACCATCGCCACCAAGATCTACGGTGCCGATGGCGTCGACTACCTGCCCGCCGCCGAGCAGAAGATCAAGCGGTACACGGAGCTGGGCTTCGACAAGCTGCCCATCTGCATGGCGAAGACCCACCTCTCCCTCTCCCACGAGCCCAGCTGGAAGGGTCGCCCGCGCAACTACCGCATCCCGATCCGGGACATCCGGGCCTCGGTGGGCGCCGGTTTCCTTTACCCGCTCCTGGGCGATATGCGCACCATGCCGGGTCTCCCCTCCAGGCCGGCCGGCGAGCACGTGGACATCGACGAGCAGGGCAAGACGCTGGGGCTGTTCTAGTACCGCACCAATCCGGTTTGCACA
>JAMCTB010000153.1 GCA_023380955.1 Chloroflexota bacterium
CCTACCCCAGCAACCAGGTGAAGCCCACGGATTCGGGCGCCAGGGCGCCAAGCCCTCGCTGGGCGCTACTCGGTGGGATCGCCCTCGGCCGTCGAGATCTCTGCGGCGGAAAGGCTGCCGTTACCCGGCGCAGGGCGCGGTTCTGGCTCCGGGGCAGTCCGGGTGGTAGCGGCCTGGGCGGCGGTGCCCTTGGATGGAGCGGCCGGGGAGGCCGTGCCCTCTCGCTCGAGTCTGGGCCGGGGCAGGGGATGGCGCCGCAGCCCCCAGCTGACCCAGCCGAAGCTCAAGGCGAAGAGGACTCCGGTCGCCAGGAATACCGACCTCATCCCCCAGAAGGACGCGAAGAACGCGCCCGACAGGGGTCCGACGGCGTTGGCCATGGAGTTGGCAGTAGCGGCCAGCCCGAAGGCTGCGCCCCGCCGCTCCTGGGGGACCAGTCCGGCCAGCAAAGCGTTGGCGCTGGGTATCAGCCCGCCCAGGAAGAGCCCCAGCAGCATCCGCAGCAGCAGCAGTTGCCAGACCTGATCGACGAGGGACTGCGGGAAGTAGGACAGCGAAGCCCCTGCCAGACAGGCCATGAGGATCCGGCGGTGGCCTATGCGGTCGCTAACCCGCCCGATGAGCAGGGCCGAGACCGCGCTCACAGCGCCCATGGCCGCCAGCACCAGGCCGGCGGCCGTCGCCGCGTCCTCCCCGCCTTTCAACTCCGCGATGAAGAGGCTGAGCACGGGGCTCACGATGGTGCCGCCGTACTGGATCAGGAAGGTGACCCCCAGTAGGATCGGAAAGATCGCTATGGCCAGCATCGACCGGCTCTCGGCCATCACACCCCGGCGGGCGGACCCGGGCGGGGGCGGAGTGAAGTCCTCCCGGACGAAGAGGAGCACTGTGGCCGCTCCTACAAGCATGAGGGCGCCGGCAACGTAGAAAGGCACGCGATAGCCGAAGCCGTCGGCGATCACCCCACCCACGAGAGGTCCCACGGAGCTTCCCAGGAAGATGGCCACCTGCATCACCCCCAGGGCGAAGCCGAGGCGGTGTCGCGGCGTCGAGGTGGCCACCAGGGCGTTGGCGGCGGCCACGGTGCCGGTAATGGACCCCTGGATGAAGCGGGTTATCAGCAGCTGCTGCGGGGAGGTGGCCAGTCCCATCAGGGAGACGACGACGGCACCGCCCAGCATCGACCGGATCACCATGGGCCTCCGGCCCCACCGGTCGGCCAGGTTCCCCCAAATGGGCTGAGTCACCGACATGGAGACGGCGGCTGCCGCTGCTATGGCCCCTGCCCACTCGGCGGCCTCGACCGGATCCGGCACGCCCAGGCTCTGGACGAAGAGCGGGATGAAGGGGAAGACGAAACTGAAGGCGACCATGGTCAGCAACTGGCCGATCCAGAGCGCCGCCAGGTTCCGTTGCCACCGTTCAGTCAGCATTCTCGCTCCCGCCGCTCCCCCGCCGTCGATCGCCGATCCGCTCCAGCAGCGCCTCCAGCCCCTCCTCCAACGCAGCGCGGTGGGCGGGTTCCATGCCGGCCAGCAGCTGCTTCAGGGCCTCCATCGCTCGATCCATGGCGGCTTCCCAGCGGGCCAGGCCGGCGGGTGTGACCAGCAGCGGGGTGCACCGCCGGTCTCCCGGCTGGTCTCGTCGCTCCACCAGACCCCTCCGCACCAGCAGGTCGACGATCTCGCCGGCGGTGGCCGGTGTGATCTCCAGGGCCCGGGCCAGCTCGCTGGGCAGCTGCACCCCACGGACCAGCCGAGCCAGGACTCGAAGCTGGGTCACAGTGAGAGCGCCGGCGCTGTCGTCGTCCTGAGCTGCACTGTGGATGATCCGTCTGAGGTGCGGCACGGCCTCCAGCAACTGCGACGCTGCCCTGTCCGGTTCGCGACCCTCTTTTTGGCGACTTAGTTTGGTATCCATAATATCAGGCAACCTTATTATAGTGGCCGGCGGCCCTGCACGCCAGCTGCAGGTTGCTGCTATTCTACCAGGAGTGGCCCCCGTTGCCCCTTCTTTCCGGGAGCGCTATCATTTCGGCACTGCAGCGGTCGGGCGATTCCCGCGGCCCGCGCCTACTGGAACCGAGACTCACCCATAGATCGCAGGAGGAGTAGCCGTGGAGTTAGAAGAAGCTCTCAAGACCAGGAGATCCATACGGAAGTACCGGGATGTCGACGTTCCCACCGACCTGATCCTGAAGGCTATCAGCTTGGCCTCATGGGCGCCCAACGGCGGCAATTTCCAGCCCTGGAAGTTCTTCGTGGTGAAGAACCCTCGGATGATCGGGCGGATTGCGGACGCCGTCCAGGCCAAGGTGGATGCGATGGCCGGCTGGCCCGAGGCGGCGGAGTTCGGCCAGACCTTCGAACGGTACCGGGCCAACGCCGCCTTCTTTCGCACCGCGCCGGCCGTCATCGCCGTGGCCATGGGGGGCTACCAGAGCGCGGCCGACAAGGTGCTGCGCCGGCGGGACGAGACGGATCCGGCCGCCAGCGAGATGATCCGGAATCGGGCCGAGGTCAGCTCGCGGATCCAGACCATCGCCGGAGCCACCGGCTACCTGCTGCTGGCGCTTCACAGCCTCGGGCTTGGTGCCTGCTGGATGGCGGGGCCGATGCTGGCGAGGAGGGAGATCGCCCGGATGCTGGAGGTCCCCGACGACGTCGAGCTGTTCGCCCTGGTGCCGGTGGGCTACCCCGCCGAGAGCCCCGCGCCCGGACCTCGCAAGCCGCTGGAAGAGGTGGCGCGGGTAATAGAGTAGTTTCCCTGGCACCATCTGTTACGCAATGATATACTCTAAATAGAGCCGCTCCGTGTGGGGTGTGTCGAAGGGGACTCGGCCGGAGAGCTGCTCCAGTCCACGACGCAGCAGAGGCCAGGGCTGATGGATCGCGTCCGGCCTCGCCGCTCCGCCGCCGAGATCCGCATACGGAGGGAGTTAGCCCCGTGCGGTTCGTGTTATCTGTCTGGGTACTAGTTCTGTCTGCCCTGTTGCTGTTCACCTTCGTGGTGCTCACCCACCAGTTCTTCGACCCTACCCTCTCCTCCGCGGCTGTGGCCGGTTCCCTCATCGTTGCGACCTGGGTGGTGGGCCTGGTCAGCGCCGGCGCCATCCACATCCTCTATCGCCGGGCCGAGCGGGCCATCCAGCAGGCGGCCCGAGACGAGACCATCGTCCAGCTGGCCGGCGCCGTGGCCCACGAGTTGAACCAGCCGCTCACGGTGGTGATCAGCACCGCCGAGCTGATTTGCGGTCGGGAGCGGAGCCCCGAGGAGCTGCAGGGCCTGGTGCAGAGGATGGCGGAGGCCTCCTTGCGGATGGCCGACATCGTGTCCAAGCTGCAGCATGCCACCAGCTATCGCGCCAAGAGCTACGTGGGGGAGGTTCGGATCGTCGATCTGGACAAGGCCAGCTGAAGCACGGGGCAATGGGTACGGGGATGCCGGTGGTCAACGATGTGCCGGGGAGCGCCGTGGAGTGGCGATCCCTCTTTGATGGTAGAAGGGTCGAGGAACCCACCTATCGCGGGGACGTGATCGGGCTGCTGGAGCGTTTCGACGAGCGGGATTGCCTGTTCGCCCGGATGGACCTGGAGTCGGGCTCTGAGCGGTATCGGGCCTACTACCAGGCCCACGAGGAGTTCCAGCCGGCCGACGACTTCCTCCGAGCCCTCCCTCCCCTGGGGAGTTCCGCCGCACCCCACGATCGAGCCGCCCTGGATAGTCTCTTCGGTTCGGCCTTCATCGCCGGGCTGCCGAAAGAGGTGGCATCCGTCGGTGGCCGACCCGAAGCGGCGCGGCTCCCGACGGACCCTCAGGTGGCCGCCCTCAAGGTGAAGGCTCTGGCCCGCTACCTGGGCGTCGACCTGGTGGGGATCGGCCCCCTGAATCCGGCCTTCCGCTACTCCCACGTGGGCCGGACCTTCTACGGCCAGCGCTGGGGTGAGGAGATCTCCCTGGAGCATCCCTACGCCATCTCGCTGGGGATCGCAATGGACTACGACCAGCTGCGCCGCCACGCGCCGGGATTCCCCGTCCTCATGGAGAGCGCCCTGGCCTACGCCAGCGCAGCGGCCATCGCCGTGGAGCTGGCCAACTACCTGCGAGGCATGGGCTACTCGGCTCGGGCCCACCACCTGAGATACTACCAGCTACTCAGTGTGCCGGTGGCCGTGGATGCCGGCCTGGGGGAACTGGGACGCTCCGGCGTGCTGATCACCCGGGAGTTCGGCAGCAGCCTCCGGCTGGCCACGGTTACCACCGACCTGCCGATGGTCCTGGATCGCCCGGTGGACCTGGGGATTCAGCAGTTCTGCCGGGACTGCAAGCTGTGCGCAATGGCTTGCCCTGCCGGCGCGGTGCCCAAGGGGGATAAGATCGCCGTGCGGGGGGTCAGGCGGTGGAAGCTGTCGGCGGGGCGCTGCTACCACTACTGGCGCTAGGTGGGCAGCGACTGCGCCCTCTGCCTGGTGGCCTGTCCCTGGAGCCGCCCGGACAGGCTGACCCGGCCCCTGCGTCCGACCCACCCCGATCCGATCCTGGACCCCGCCACCCTGGCCATGGTAAGCCAGGTCCGTGCTTCGTTGCCGCCCTGGCTCAGGAAGTACCTGGGGGATGTCAATCCTTCTCGATGACAAACAGTGCCATGCGGGCTCGCAGGTTGGGGAGCAGGTGCACCTGCCGGCCACCCGACAGGAAGAGGCTCTTCACCGCCGAGATCCCCTCGGCCTCGCACAGATCCTGGAAGTCCCGGATCGTGGTCAGGTGTATGTTGGGGGTGTTGTACCACTCGTAGGGCAGATCGCTGGACTTGGGCATCCGGCCTCCCAGCGTCAGCTGGAGACGGTGTCGCCAATAGACGAAGTTGGGGAAGGAGACGATCCCCAGCCGCCCGACCCTCAGCATCTCCTGGAGCACCAGCCGGGGCTTGTGCACGGCCTGGAGGGTCTGGCTGAGGATCACGTAGTCGAAGGAGCCGTCGGGGTAGTCTTCCAGCCCCTCGTCCAGGTCGCCGTGGTGGACCGACAGCCCGCGAGAGATGCAGCGGTACACCCCCTCCTCGGCGATCTCCACACCCCTGGCGGTGGCCTGCCTCTCCCTGATCAGCATCTCCATCAGCTCGCCGTTGCCGCACCCCAGGTCCAGGACGGTGGAGCCCTCTTCCACCAGATGGGAGATGAGGTGAAGGTCTATTCTCTCCGTCAGCGCCGGTATCGCGATTTCATCGTCCAGCCTGGTGACCATGGTTATCGCCACCTTCCCTTCGCCGTGTAGGCCAGGAAGCCCTTGATAAGGGGGGTCTGCGCCTCCTCCTCCAGCAGGAAAGCATCGTGGCCGTAGGAGGAGGGGATCTCACAGTAGCTCACGTCGATGCCGTTGACCTTCAGCGCCTTGACGATCTCCTTGGACTGGTAGGGGGGGTAGAGCCAGTCGGAGCTGAAGGAGATCACCAGGAAGCGAGCCTGCACGTCGCGGAAGGTGACGCCCAGCCCGCCGTGGCCGTTGGCCAGGTCGAAGTAGTCGATGGCCTTGGTGATGTACAGGTAGCTGTTGGCGTCGAAACGACGGATGAAGCTGTCGCCCTGGTGCCGCAGGTAGCTCTCCACCTCGAAGTCGGTGGAGAAGTCGAATCCGTACTTCTCACGGTTGCGGAGCCGCCGGCCGAACTTCTGGTGCATCGCCTCGTCGCTGAGGTAGGTGATGTGGCCCAGCATGCGGGCCACGGCGAGGCCGGGCAGCGGGGTGTTCCTGCCGTAGTAGTCGCCCCCGTGCCAGTTCTGATCCGCCACGATGGCCTGGCGACCCACCTCGTCGAAGGCGATCCCCTGGGCCGACAGGCGAGCCGTGGTGGCGATGGGTATGCAGGCCCGAACGGCCTCCGGATAGGCCACGGTCCACTGGAGGGCCTGCATACCGCCCAGGGACCCTCCGGCCACTGCCAGCAGCCGCTCGATGCCCAGATGCTCCAGCAGCTTCTTCTGGGCGCGCACCATGTCGCCTACGGTGATCACCGGGAAGCTCAGCCCGTACGGCCGGTCGGTGGCGGGGTTGATGGAGCTAGGACCGGTGGACCCTCGGCAGCCACCCAGGATGTTGGAGCAGATCACGAAGTAGCGGTCGGTGTCGAAGGCCTTCCCAGGGCCGATCATGTTGTCCCACCAGCCCACCTTCTTCCGGTCCGCGGCGTCGCCGGACTTCGCCCCGAAACCCGTGTCCGCCGCGCTGACGCCCCCATCCTCGGCGCCGATCCCCGCGGCGTGGGCATCGCCCGAGAGGGCGTGGCAGGCCAGGATAGCGTTGCTCCTATCGGAGTTTAGCTCTCCGTAGCTCTCGTAGGCCAGGGTGATTGGGCCGAGCTTCTCGCCGCTGTCCAAGACCATCTCGTCCGGTGGCTCGGCGAAGGTGAAGTACTGGGTTTTTACGGCTCCGACAGATCCCGGTTCCACGGCTGCGCGCCTGCTTTCTTCTTCGTTTACCATACAGAAAGGCCCCTCCTCCCTACCAGGGACGAGGGGCCCATCTCGTGTTACCACCCTGCTTCGCGACCGCCTCGCGGTGGCCGCCTCCGTGAGTACGGGGCCGGGCTTCGCCCGATCCGATACTCCAACCCTGATAACGGGGGCTGACTGTCTCCGTGGAGACACCGGCTCGGCCTACTGGGAACCCCGAGGGTTTCGTTCAGCCTGCGGCTCCGAGGTCATTTTCACCGGCCCTCCGGCACCGCCTCTCAGCAACGCGGCTCTCTGGAGCGCTCGGCACCGGTTACTCGTCCTCTTCGCAGCCTTTGGCTATGCAATTGATGGAACGCTGGTTCAACGGGTTAAGGGATTATAGACCGGAGCCGCGCAACTGTAAAGATGTTAGGCTCGAATCACCCCTGGCCGGCCAACTTCTTCGCCAGCTCCGCGTTGCTGGGTTCCACCAGGACGGAGCCGTCCTCGAAGAGGATGGTGGGGATGACCCGTTTGCCGCCGTTGACCTGCTGTACGTAGGCTCGAGCCTCGGGGTTCCCCTCGATGTCGTGCCAATCGTAAGGTACTTGACGCTCGTCTAGCAGCTGCTTGGCGCGCCGGCAGTCGGGGCACCACATCGCGCCGTAAACCTGGATTTTCGTTGCCCCCATCGAGTTCATGCTCCTTTCCACGTCGAACAGTATCAATATAGCCCTCCCGCGGCCGGATATCAAACCGCTCAACCCTTAATCCGTGGATTCTCAGGGCTCGAATGGCTGTCTCGCATGCAGCCGCAGGGCAAACGCCCATTTTGCGCTTTCACCCAACGGGTGATATTGCCGCGACCCGCTTTCGCGTGGCGTGGAGCGGAAAAATGGCAACGCCGCTCAATGAATCCACGGATTGGGCCCAAGACCCGAATCCGTGAGTTGCCGAATTGGCGGGCCCGGGACTGGGCGATGTGGCTGGGTTTGAGCCTGTGTGGGAAGCTGTTGGTGCCCTGCTGGTGTCGCGTGGT
>JAMCTB010000154.1:0-2351 GCA_023380955.1 Chloroflexota bacterium
AACCGGGAGGCCATCGCCCTCCACAGGAGCCAGGTGGGGCCCGCGGAGGGGCTGGCTGGCTGGATGACCCGATGCAACCAGGAGTACGGGTCCCAGGCCGGGTGCGCTTACGCCGAGGCCTTCAAGGCGCTGAAGCCCTTCTGTCAGCTTTGATGCTAGTAGCGGGCCCCGTCGGGGCCCAGAACCGAAAAGAGAGGTAGACGTGGCTAGAAACACTATCGTGGTACTCGGCGGCGGGGTGGGCGGTCTCGTGGCCGCCAACGAGCTTCGGGCTCGTCTGGGCAGCGAGCACCGGATCGTGCTGGTGGAGAAGAAGAGCGACTTCCTCTTCGCCCCCTCCCTCCTCTGGCTGATGGTCGACTGGCGGCAGCCGAGGCAGATCACCAAGGACCTCTCCCGCCTGGTCCGTCCCGGGGTCGAGCTGGTACAGGCGGAGGTCCGAGAGATCGACGCCGGTGGTGGGAAGGTGGTCACGAGCGCCGGCACCCACGAGTACGATGCCCTGGTGGTGTCCCTGGGCGCCGACCTCGCGCCGGAGACGATGCCGGGCTACGCTCCGGCGGCGCACAACTTCTTCGACCTGGAAGGTGCCGTGGCATTGGGCTGGGCGCTTCAGGCGTTCCGTGGAGGCCGCCTCCTGGTTGCCGTCACGTCCCTGCCTTACAAGTGCCCGGCGGCTCCTTACGAGGCGGCTTTCCTGATGGAGGACGCCCTTCGCCAGCGGGGACTGCGCGACCGGACCCAGATCGAGATCTTCACTACCGAGCCCCAGCCCATGCCCGTGGCGGGTCCCGTCATGGGCCAGGCGGTGACCGGCCTGATGGCCCAGCGGGGCATCGTCTACCATCCCAACCGGCCGATAGCCTCGGTCGATCCCGCGAGCCGTGAGCTGGTCTTCCAGGATGGCGCTCGGGAGCGGTTCGACCTGCTGGCCGCCGTGCCGCCCCATCGAGCCCCCAAGGCCGTCAAGGAGTCAGTCCTCGCCAACCAGGCCGGATGGATGCCGGTGGATAAACATACCTTGCGCACGCGCATCGAGAACGTCTACGCCCTGGGCGACGTGGCGGCCATAACCCTCGCCAACGGCAAGCCTTTGCCGAAGGCCGGTGTGTTCGCTCATGCCGAGGCGCTCGCGGTGGCCCGCAGCCTGGCCGGCGGGCTGGAGGGAGGCCACCGGGAGGATTTCGACGGCACCGGCTTCTGCTGGATGGAACTGGGCGGAGGCGCCGCGGCTTTCGCTGCCGGGAACTTCTATGCAGAGCCCGATCCGACAATAGCGCTCCAAAAGCCCGGCCGGCTGCTCCACTGGGGAAAGGTGCTGTTCGAGAACTACTGGATGGGAGAAGGGCTGACGCGTTCCGTCTCGCGCCTCGGCCTGGAACTTGGAGGTCGCTGGATGGGGATGAAGGTGGATATGTGAGGATAGGACATGGAAGGCAAGCAATGGGGCCTGGCACCTTTCTTTCACAAGTCCTTCACATCCTGCTGGGGTGAGGCATGCGAGATAGAGACATCGGTACGATAATCGTCACGGTGAGATCACCAAGGAGCAGTTCGACCAGATGCGGCGCGACCTCGAGTAGGGAGCGGCGCGGGATATACCGGTTAGGCTGAGGGGTCTGATCCCGGTGCTAGAGACGCCGATTCTCGACCATCCAACCAAGGAAATCTCAGCCTTTCTGCCGGAGAACCTTCTGACACGGGCCGCCGTGATGCTGGGGAAGCAGTGGGGCCCGATCCCGCGCTGTTGCGTGCTCGACTTCGACGCCGAGTTGGCGCCGGTTGCCATCGGGCGTTTCGGCGCGACCGTCCACGACCGGTGGCCTTGCTTTCACACGACCCTGTTGCGTATCCAGGTCGACGGGTTCGAGATGGGGCTGATTGCGGGCACCGTCGGCGCTCCCTTCGCCGTGCTGATCGCCGAGCAGCTCATCGCCTCCGGCTGCCGCCACGTCGTCGGCTACAGTTCCGCCGGGGCCGTGTCCGACCGGCTTCGGCTCCCCTGTCTGGTGGTGCCCGATACCGCGCTGCGAGACGAAGGCACCTCCTACCACTATCTTGCCCAGGGCCGATATGTTCACGCTCGCGGCAAGCTCCCCGAGATTCTGGCTCGCCACGCCCGCGGGTGCGAGCTGCCCGTCCACCGAGGTTTGACGTGGACCACCGATGCACCTTATCGGGAAACGCAGTCGGAGATAGACCTTCGCCGTGCCGAGGGCGTGCTGAGCGTGGAGATGGAGGCGGCGGCGCTGATGGCTCTGGCCGAGGCGCGGCAGGCCGAGATCGCCTCCCTCCTCCACATAACCAACTCCTTCGCCACCCAGGAGAACGACTTCGAGAAGGGCGAGGGC
>JAMCTB010000154.1:2361-2970 GCA_023380955.1 Chloroflexota bacterium
TGCTGTGCTGCCTGTCCGCCCTGAGGGAGTCGCTGGGTGGGTGAGCGCGGCGGAGCCATCACAGGGCTTGCGTCAGTTGGACGGTGTCTCCACGGTCGGCCCTAAGGGCCCCGAAAACCCCCAGGTACCAGCCGGTCCAAAAGCCGCGCAGCCATCGCATTGACCCGCGATTTGTTGTATAATGCAGTTGCTGGTATAGTTCTGCAGTTCGCTAAGGCAGGGTAAGTGGTTGTTCGGACCTCTCTCCCAGACCCCCTTCGCGCTGACGGATTGTTCCAAGTAATAAGTTCTGTTAGGAGTCAGCGTGAGTATCATGCAAGACAAGACCCTCAACTGCCGCGACTGTGGGCACGAGTTCATCTTCACCGCGGGAGAGCAGGAGTTCTTCGCTCAGAAGGGCTTCACCAACGAGCCGAGTCGCTGCCCGGAGTGCCGCGCGGCCAACAAGGCCAGTCGTGGCGGCGGCGGCTATTCCAGTGGCGGGTATTCCAGCGGTGGAGGGTACGAGCGGCGCGAGCGGGAGATGTTCCCTGCCGTGTGCGCCCAGTGCGGTAAGGACACCCAGGTGCCCTTCCAGCCCAGCGGCGAGAAGCCGGTTTACTGCTCGGA
>JAMCTB010000155.1:0-691 GCA_023380955.1 Chloroflexota bacterium
CTCGCCCTCGTTGTTGAGCAGGTAGCCGCCCTCGCCGCGAGCGCCCTCGGAGATCAGGATGTTGGTGCCTGGCAGGGTGGTGGGGTGGAACTGGACGAACTCCATGTCCGAGAGGATGGCGCCGTTGCGGTAGGCCAGCGCCATGCCGTCGCCGGTGTTGATGACGTCGTTGGTTGTCTTGCGGAAGGCCCGCCCGTAGCCGCCGGTGGCCAGCACCACCGCCTTGGCGCGTATCTGCTCCACAATGCCTCGCTGGAGGTCGAGGGCCACCACCCCCTGGCAGACGCCATCCTCCACCACCAGGTCGAGGAGGATCCACTCGGAGAAGACGCGCACGTTGTTGCGCAGCACCTGCTCGTACAGGGTGTGGAGCGCGGCATGGCCGCTCAGGTCGGCGGCGTAGCAGCCTCGCGGGAAGCCGGCCCCGCCGAAAGGTCGCTGAGCGATCTTGCCGTCGGGGCGGCGGGAGAACAGCATGCCCCACCGCTCCAGTTCGTAGATGACCCCCGGCGCCTCGGTGATCAGCACCTCGATGGCGTCCTGGTCGCCGATGTAGTCGGAGCCCTTCACCGTGTCGAACATGTGGCTCTCGACGCTGTCGTCCTCGCCGATGGGGGCATTGATTCCCCCCTGGGCGCCGCCGCTGTGAGAGCGTGTGGGATAGACCTTGGAGATTACCGCCACGAGCACG